>DDYO01000048.1 GCA_002348045.1 Anaerolineales bacterium UBA2232 | reverse complement strand
TGTTCTCGGTGACGATGACATCGAAATCCTTCGGCCGGCGGATCAGGTGCATACTCGCCGCATCCACCAGAAGGTGCTCCAGTGTAACGTCAGGATAGGATCTGGCTACCTCGTTGACCGTATGGCGCCATAACCTCGACGTAGCGATGACGTTTGCCTTGTCCACGGAGGTAACCTTTCCTCTGCGAGACTGCGCCAAGCGGAACGCCAGGTGCGCCACCCGCTCCACCTCTCCCCGCGTGTAAACAACGGTATCCACCGCCCTGTCCATGCCCTCCACCCGAGGCTCGCCATAGTAGATACCGCCCGTGAGCTCCCGGATGACCACAAAGTCAACGCCTTTCACCAACTCTGGTCGCACTGGTGAGGCATCAATCAGCGCCGGCTGGAGCCTGACCGGGCGGACATTGGCGTAAAGGCCCAAGGCCTTGCGCAGGGTCATCAGGCCCTGCTCCGGCCGCACCTTGGCCTGTGGGTTGTCATATTTCGGGTGCCCGGCCGCACCAAAGAGAATGGCATCCGAGGATCGACAAAGCGACAGGGTCTCCTCCGGCAATGGCACGCCTGTCTCATCAATAGCCGCCCCACCAATGAGCCCAGCTTGGGTCACAAACTCCATTCCAAATAACGCTCCAACTTGCTGCAGAACCCGCACGGCCTCCGCGATGACCTCACTACCGATGCCATCGCCCGGCAATACCGCGATCCGGTAACGACCTTGCTCCACGTTGGTGACCCCCTCTACTGACCGGCCTGAATGCGTTGACGCGTGTACGGGATAAGTCCTCCCGCGTTGACGAGCTCCATCATGAATGGCGGATAGGGTATTGCTCGGAAAACCTTGCCAGTGGTCAGGTTGCGTACCTCACCGGTTGACAGGTTAACCTCCATCTGATGACCTTGTTCCGTTCCCGCTACGGCTTCTGGGCACTCGACGATCGGCAATCCGATGTTGATCGCATTGCGATAGAAAATGCGCGCAAAGCTGGCCGCTACAATGCAGCTCACCTTTGCACCCTTGATGGCCAGCGGGGCGTGTTCGCGGGATGACCCGCAGCCAAAGTTCTGACCCCCCACGATAATGTCACCAGGCTGAACGTCTCGGGCGAAAGACGCATCCAGTCCGCCCATACAGTACTGAGCCAGCTCCTCAGCCGTGTTCAGGTTCAGGTGCCGTGCCGCGATAATGACATCGGTGTCCACATTGTCCCCATACTTCCAGACCTTGCCTGTGTACTTCATGCCACCAACTCCTCTGGAGATGCGATGCGGCCGCAGACGGCTGATGCCGCCGCCACGGCCGGACCCGCGAGGTATACCTCACTGTCCAGGTGGCCCATCCGCCCCCGGAAGTTGCGATTGGTTGTGCTCACTGCCCGCTCTCCGCCGGCCAAAATCCCCATGTAACCACCCAAGCAGGGACCGCACGTGGGTGTGCTGACAACAGCACCAGCCTCCACGAATGCCTCGATCAATCCCTGCCGCAAAGCGTCGAGGTAAACCTGCTGGGTGCCAGGGATCACGATGCAGCGCACCCTGGAGTGAACCTTGCGCCCTCGCATGAGCTGAGCGGCCACCTGCAGGTCCTCCAGTCGCCCGTTGGTGCACGAGCCAATCACCACCTGGTCAATCGGCACATTGCCCGCCTCTCGCACAGACCGGGCATTCTCGGGCAAATGAGGGAACGCCACCTGAGGCTCGATCTGGCTCACATCGATCTCGACAACCTCCGAATAGACCGCATCGGAGTCAGCCTGATAGACCTGATAGGGCCTATTGACCCGTCCGGCCACGTACGCCAACGTCTTTATGTCGACGGGGAAGAGCCCAGCCTTTCCCCCGGCTTCAATGGCCATATTGGCCATGGTGAACCTATTGTCCATAGACAATTGGCTGATCACAGGTCCGGTGAATTCCATCGCTTTGTACAACGCACCGTCCACGCCTATCTTGCCGATGGTGTAAAGGATCAGGTCCTTGCCCCCAACCCACGGGGCAAGGGTGCCGCGATACACAAAGCGCATGCTCTCCGGAACTCGCAGCCAGGTTCGCCCAGTGGCCATGGCCGCCGCGATATCGGTGGAGCCCATCCCCGTAGCAAAAGCTCCCACGGCACCGTAGGTGCAAGTGTGGGAGTCCGCTCCAATCACCAAATCTCCAGGAGCTACCAGCCCCTGCTCCGGCAATAAGACGTGCTCTATCCCCATGCGTCCGACTTCAAAGTAGTTGGTCAGGGCCTGAGCCTCCGCAAACTGCCGCACTTCCCGGCAAACCTCTGCCGCCTTGATATCCTTGTTCGGCGTAAAGTGATCGGGAACGACCACCACCTTGCAAGCATCGAATACCCGGTCCACACCGAGCTTCTCGAACTCATCGATGGCAATAGGAAGGGTGATGTCGTTGGCCAACACCAGATCCACACTGGCCTCTAGCAAGTCACCCGGCCACACCTCGGTCACGGGGCCGCTGCCCACGGCATGAGCGGCGATGATCTTTTCGGCTAATGTATGTCCCATCAGGACGCGCTCTCCTTCTGTGGCTCCTCAAGCGTTCCACCATTGTTGTTTGCCGCCTCCCGGCGTGCAGCGATCAGGCGATTCAGCGCGAACATATAAGCCTTGGCGCTCGCTACCACGATATCGTTGTCGGCGCCATGGCCACTGAATACCCTTCTCGGCACGCCGTTCTCCGACACAGGTTCTTCTGCCTGGATGCGGATGGTGACCCTGCCCACGGCATCAATGCCCTCCGTTACGGCCTCGACCGAGAACTCGATAAGCTCATTGGCCTGGCCAATTACCCGGTTGATCGCACGATAGACCGCGTCTACAGGACCCGTACCGTGGCCCGCATCGCAATAAACCTGGCCGTCCGGCCCTCGGATCTTGACCGTAGCAGTGGGGATGGCATGGTCGCCGCAGGTGACTTGTATCTGCTCCAGGTGGTAGGACTCTTCAAAAAACATTCGCACTTCGTCGGCTACCAACGCTTCGAGGTCGCGGGTGTCCACCGTCTTCTTCTTGTCCGCAACCTGCAGGAACCTCTGGTACACTTTTTCCAAACGCTCCGAGTCAAGGTTGTAGCCCAACTCGGTCAAGCGGTACCTCAACCCGTGGCGGCCGGAACGCGCCGACAGCACGATCTCCGAGTCTGGCACGCCGACATCTCGCGGATTGACGATCTCGTAGGTAGTGCGGTCCTTCAACACCCCATCCTGGTGAATACCAGACGAGTGAGCAAAAGCGTTGCTGCCGATGATCGCTTTGTTGGGCTGGACCGGAATCCCGGTTAGCGTGCTGACCAAGCGGCTGGCGGGATACAGGTACTTGCTCTTGACTCCGGTATCCACCCGATAAAAGTCCTTGCGCGTGCGCAGGGCCATTATGACTTCTTCCAGCGCGGCATTGCCGGCCCTCTCACCAATGCCGTTGATCGTACCCTCTACTTGCCGGGCGCCACTCAACACCCCTGCCAGCGTATTGGCAACCGCCATTCCCAGATCGTTGTGGCAATGCACTGCCACAATGGCCCGATGGATGTTCGGCACATGCTCCATGATGCCCTTGATCAGCGCTCCGAACTCTTGTGGAGTGGTGTATCCAGTGGTGTCAGGGATGTTGATCACCGTCGCACCGGCCTCGATCACCGCCTCAATGACACGATAGAGGTACTCGGCATCAGCGCGACCGGCATCTTCCGGGTAGTACTGCACATCATCCACAAAAGTCTTGGCATACTTCACTGCCTCCACGCCACGTTCCAGCGCTTTCTCGCGTGTGGTCCGCAGTTTGTTCTGAATATGAACGTCAGAGACCCCTAGCCCGGTGTGTATGCGCGGCCTTGCTGCCCCGCGAAGCGCATCAGCGGCAACCTCGATATCTTCCTTGTTCGCCCGGGTCAGGCCGCAGATTACGCACTGCCGAATCTCCTGGCCTAGCCTCTGAACCGCCTTGAAATCCCCAGGGGACGAGATCGGAAACCCGGCCTCGATGATATCAACGCCCATCTCCTCCAACAGGTGCGCGATCTCCAGTTTCTCGCCCACGTTCAAGGCGGCTCCTGGCGACTGCTCTCCGTCCCGTAAGGTAGTGTCAAACACCATCACACGATCTATGTCCATGGTACCCGTTCCCTCCTACCGGCCAGTTGAGGCCTCCCGGACCTTTGACTTATTTTGGGTTGAGCCAGGGCATCATAGACCGCAACTGCCGACCGACCTTCTCGATAAGTGAATCTCTCTCACGCTGGCGCATGGTGTAGAAGAATGGACGCCCAGCCTGGTTCTCGAGGATCCAGTTCCGCGCATAGGTGCCATCCTGCACCTCAGTTAGCATACGGCGCATCTCTTCACGGGTTTGCTCAGTGATGATTCGTGGTCCGCCGGTGTACGCTCCATGCTCGGCTGTGTCACTCACTGAATGAAGCATGTACGTCAGTCCACCCTGCTGCACCAAGTCAACGATCAGTTTCATCTCATGCAAGCACTCAAAATACGCAATCTCCGGCTGATATCCGGCCGCAACCAGCGTCTCGAACCCAGCCTTGATCAAATCCGCGACGCCGCCACACAGCACCGCCTGCTCGCCAAAGAGGTCCGTCTCGGTCTCCTCTGAGAAGGTGGTTTCCAAGACGCCAGCACGGGTGCAGCCCGTGGCTTTGGCATAGGCCAGTGCGATCTGCAAAGCCTGCCCGGTAAAGTCCTGCTGAACGGCCACGAGGGCCGGAACACCCCCGCCCGCTTCAAAGACCTCGCGCATACGGTGCCCTGGCGCTTTCGGGGCGATCATGCTCACATCCACGTTCGGCGGGGGTACGATCTGATAGAAGCGGATGTTGAAGCCATGGGCGAACATGAGCGTCTTGCCGGCCTTGAGCCCTGGCAGGATCTCCTCCTGGTACAACTTGGGCTGCGTTGGATCGGGCACCAGAATCATCACTACATCCGCCCAAGCCGCTGCTTCAGCAACGGATAGCACCCGTAGGCCGGCATTGGTTGCGGCTGCCCACGACTTGCTACTGGGCTGAAGGCCAACACAAACCTCACAACCACTGTCCTTCAGGTTCAGAGCATGGGCGTGCCCCTGGCTCCCATAGCCGATGATGGCAATCTTCTTGTCCTTCAGGTACTTGAGATCTGCATCCTTGTCGTAGTAAAGCTTGGCCATGTTACGCTGTCCTCCTACTGGATTGTTGTCGTGACTCGCGCCACCAAGTGGCTCGGTCCCGTGGTCACACCGCTGTTTCAGCAGTCAGCTCGGAGATACCCCGCACCATGGCTACCCGTCCCGTGCGCGCCATCTCCTCGATGCCAAAAGGTTTTAGCAACCCTACCAAAGAATCAACCTTGTTCTCGGCGCCCGTAATCTCGACGGTCAACGACGTGGCGCTGACATCCACGATCTTGGCGCGGAAAATGTTGCTCAACTCCATGATCTCCGACCGAGTTGCATGTGTTGCCCTGACCTTGACCAACGCCAGCTCTCGAGCCACAATCGGCCGGCTGCTCACGTTCATCACGTGGGTAATGTTGATCAACTTGTAAAGCTGCTTGACCACCTGCTCCACGATCCTCTCGTCCCCATTGACTACGATCGTCATTCGGGAGATTCCAGGCGTCTCGCTGTGTCCGACCGTGAGGCTCTCAATGTTAAAATTGCGGCGTCGAAACAGGCTCGAGATACGGTTGAGCACCCCAGGTCTGTCCTGCATGAGGGCCACCAGAGTATGCTGCTGCATCCTTACACTACCTCCCCTGCATCCGCCACTGGTCTGCGAATCATGTCTGTCACGGGAGCTCCTGGAGCAACCATCGGGTATACCAGTTCTTCCTGCACCACACGAAAATGTAACAGCATAGGGCCCTCATGAGCCATGGCTGCTTCCAGGGCTGGGACCACATCGGCTTTCTTCTCAACGGTGAGGCCGCGAATCCCGTACGCTTCAGCGACCTTGGCAAAGTCAGGAGACTGCAGGATCGTGCCAGAGTAACAACCGTCAAAGAAAAGCTGCTGCCACTGGCGTACCATGCCCAGACAGCCGTTGTTCAAGATGACCATCTTGATCGGCAACTTTTCCTGAACCACGGTCGCCAACTCCTGGATGTTCATCTGGAACCCGCCGTCGCCGGATAGGGCCCAGACGGGTTGATCAGGCCACGCTATCTGCGCGCCGATGGCGGCCGGCAGGGAAAACCCCATCGTCCCCAGTCCGCCCGAAGACAGCAATGCCTTGCGCCGGTGATGAATAAAGTACTGCGCCTCCCACATCTGATTCTGTCCGACATCCGACACGATCAGAGCTTCGCCTTTGGTCGCATGCCACAGCTGGCGCACCACGTATTGCGGAACGAGACCATCGCTCTCTTGGGTGAGAACATCCCTGCTCAGGGAATCGCCACGCCACAAATCGATGCGGCCCAACCACTTGGACCGATTCTGTGGTTCAATCAGGGGCAACAGCGCTGGCAGAGTATCGCGCAAATCGCCCAGGACCGCATGATGGGCACGAACAACCTTGCCAATCTCCGCAGCGTCCAGATCAAAGTGCAGGATCTCGGCCTCACGGGCAAACTGTGCCACCGGCCCCGTGACCCGATCGTCAAACCTGCTGCCCAATGAAATCACCAGGTCTGCCATCGACAGGGCTTTGTTGGTGAACGCTTCCCCATGCATACCCAGCATGCGAAGGCAGAGCGGATGGGTCTCTGGAATCGCGCCGATCCCCAACAGCGTCGTCGCCACAGGAATGTCCGCTTTGGTGGCCATCTCCAGCAGCGCATCCTCGACGTTGGCCAGGATCACACCGTGGCCCGCGATGATGAGCGGCCTTTCTGCTCGGTTGATCATGGCTGCGGCCTTCTCCACGGCCTCCGTTGACATCCGCGGTGGCAGGCACTGGTCCGGAAGCTCTGCCTTGTCCGGGTAATCAAAGTCCAACATCTCCGCCTGCACGTTCTTGGCGATATCCACGAGCACCGGCCCAGGCCGGCCGCTGGTGGCGATGGCCACCGCTTCCTTCATCACCACGGGCAATTCATCGATATCGGTGACCAAGTAGTTATGTTTGGTAATCGGCAGTGTGATACCAGTGATGTCCACTTCCTGAAATGCGTCGGTGCCGATGAACGGCGCCGCTACCTGCCCCGTGATGGCGAGCACGGGCGACGAATCCATGTAGGCCGTGGCCAGGCCCGTCACCAAGTTCGTAGCTCCGGGACCCGACGTCGCAATGCAGACCCCAACCTTACCGGTTACGCGGGCATAACCATCGGCCGCATGGGCAGCGCCCTGCTCATGCCGGGTGAGGACATGTCGGATGGGTGAGCGCGCCAGGGCATCGAACAGATGAATGACTGTTCCACCAGGTATGCCAAAGACAACCTCAACACCCTCACGGTGCAGGCATTCCCACACCGCCTGTGCACCCATCATCTGCATGACACCACTCCTCTCGTCATCACACACCGCTCCATCATTCCTTAAATACCGCACCTGTGCTGGCCGACGTTACCGCTTGGGCATATCGCCGCAGGTAGCCGGACTTGATCCGCGGCTCCCATGCTGGCAGAACGGCCAGCCGTCTGGTGATTTCCTCTTCGGAGAGTAGCAGCGTGAGCGCACGGTTGTCCAGGTCAATGGATACCAAATCTCCATCTTGTATCGCGGCGATGGGACCTCCCTCAGCGGCCTCCGGAGAGATGTGTCCGAAAGCCGCACCACGGGTAGCGCCGGAGAACCGACCGTCAGTCAGCAGGGCGACCTTGTCGTCCATACCCATGCCGGTGAGCAAGGATGTCGGTGTCAGCATCTCCCGCATGCCCGGGCCGCCCTTGGGGCCCTCATAGCGAATCACCAGTACATCACCGGGTTTGAACTGCCCTGTGAGGATGGCCTGAGTGGCATCCTCTTCGCATTCGAAAACTCGAGCCGGGCCCGTGTGATGGCGCATCTGAGGGGCAACAACAGCCTGCTTGATCACCGCGCCGTCCGGAGCCAGGTTGCCGAAGACAATGGCCAGGCCTCCACTCGCCGAGTAAGGATTACCCAGGGGTCGTATGACGCTATCGTCCAGCACCGTCGTATCGGCCAGGTTCTGGCTGACGGTGCTACCCGTAGCCGTCAGAGCGTCGCTTTCCAGCAGCCCTGCATCCAGGAGACGGCGCATTACCCCCGGGATTCCGCCGGCCCGATCGAGGTCCTCGATATGGTGTCCCCCCACAGCAGGGCTCATGCGGCAAAGGTGGGGCGTGCGCGCACTGAAGACATTGAGCTCCGATAGGGGCAGCTTGACACCTGCCTGATGGGCAATCGCCAGGAGGTGCAACACTGAATTGGTGGAGCCTCCCAGAGCCATGTCAACGGCAAAGGCATTTCTCACCGCTACGGGGGTCAGAATGTCCAAGGGTCGAATGTCGCGAGCCAGAAGCTCCATGATCTGCACACCGGACCGCTTCGCCAGGGCCACCCGTGCTGCCTGTACTGCAGGAATCGTGCCGTTGCCAGGCAGGCTCATCCCCAACGCTTCCGTCATACAGTTCATGGTATTGGCAGTGAACATTCCTGCGCACGATCCACAACCCGGGCACGCGGCTCGCTCCAACTCAGCCAGCTCCTGCAAGTCCATCTGGCCGCGGGTTACAGCGCCAACGGCGGCGAAAACATCTTGCAGATCCACTGCCCGCCCGCCTACGTGGCCCGCCATCATCGGCCCGCCACTCACCACGATCGTCGGAACGTTCAGCCTTGCCGCGGCCATCAGCATGCCGGGGATAATCTTGTCGCAATTCGGGATCAACACCAGGGCATCGAACGCGTGTCCCTCCGCCACAACCTCTACCGAATCAGCGATGAGCTCACGGCTTGGAAGTGAGTACTTCATCCCCAGATGGTTCATTGCAAGACCGTCGCAGACGCCGATGGTGTTGCACTCAAAGGGGGTGCCGCCTGCCATGCGGATACCAGCCTTGACCGCATCGGAGATGGTGTGCAATCCCGCGTGCCCCGGGATGGCTTCGTTGTAAGAACTGATGACGCCAATAAAAGGCCGCTCAATCTCCAAATCGGTGCAACCCAGCGCCCGGAGCAACGAGCGGTGAGGGGCTCGTTCCGGACCTCGCTTCAGGGCATCGCTCTTCATACCGTGCCTCCCGTGTTTATGATGAGATAGGTGAACGAAAAAGGCCTCCCTGGCGGGAGGCCTATCCTTGATTACAACGCTCTTGCCTACTAGCGGTCTGCCAAGCTCCCAGCCACCATCAGCTCCTGCTCGCGCAGGAGCCCAATAAGAATGAGGCTAATAACGATTGGGCTGGAAGTGACCGCTGTAGGTCGCATCTTCAGACCTTTGTGGAAGTTTGACAGCGCTGTCACTTGATCAGCACTATAGCATACTTCGTGCCATCTGTCAAAACGCAAATGCGCCGGTTTGACAAAATCGGCATTCTGTGGCAGACTGGCGGCAGTTCAGTGGGAGATATCACCCCTCCATGACAGACCGCTCAGCACGCAATGTGTATGGCATCCGACGACGATCCAGCGAGGAGCCAGATCCTCCGTCTGGGTAAGTGCGCTTGGGCTGAGATCCGAAATTGATCACCAGCAGCCAGCTTCCAGAGGGAGCTGGCTCTTTTTCATGCGCGATGGGGCCGCAATGGAACTCATCGCGCTTCCTTATTGCTGAACTCAAAGGAGACAGAAGATGAAGGGAACTCTCAAGAAGGTGATACTGGCGTACTCGGGTGGTTTGGACACATCAGTCATCGTACCATGGCTGAAAGAGAACTATGGTTGTGAGGTGATCACCTACACGGCCAATGTGGGCCAGGGAGATGAAGAACTCGTCGGCCTTGAGGAAAAGGCACAGGCCAGCGGCGCCTCCAAGGCCTACATCGCTGACCTGCGAGAAGAGTTCCTGCGCGAATACGCCATTCCTACCATGCAGTCGGGAGCCATCTATGAGCACCTGTACCTGCTAGGTACTTCCTTTGCGCGGCCCATCATTGCCAAGTACATGGTCCGCGCCGCAGAGCAGGAAGGCGCCGACGCCGTTGCCCACGGCTGTACCGGCAAAGGAAATGATCAGGTGCGTTTCGAACTGACGGTCAAGGCCCTGAATCCCTACCTCAAGGTGGTGGCCCCATGGCGCGAGTGGGATCTGCGCTCTCGCGAAGATGAACTGGCCTACGCCCGTGCCCACAATATCCCCGTTCCAGTGACGGAAAAGTCTATCTACAGCCGTGACCGCAATCTCTGGCATCTCAGCCATGAGGGCGGCATCCTCGAGGACCCGTGGGCGGAGCCTGAGGAAGACATGTTCATGATGACAGTTGCGCCCGCCGCATCACCCGATGAACCTCTTTATGTCACGATTGATTTTGAGAAGGGGTTTCCAGTCGCGGTCGATGGCAAGGCCATGGGAAGCGTGCCTTTGGTTAACCACCTCAATGAAGTGGGCGGTGCGTATGGCGTGGGCCGTGCTGACTTGGTGGAAAACCGGCTGGTAGGCATGAAATCCAGAGGCGTCTACGAAACTCCTGGTGGCACTATCCTCTACGCCGCCCACCAGGGGTTGGAGAGCATCTGCCTGGATCGCGAGACCCTGCACTACAAGCAGCTCGTGGCGCTGCGCTATGCTGAACTGGTGTACTATGGCCAGTGGTTCACCCCACTTCGCGAGGCGCTGGCCGCTTTCGTCAACAAGACACAGGAAACCATGACCGGATCCGTGCGCGTCAAGCTGTTCAAAGGAAGCTGCGTCGTCGTGGGTCGCAAGTCACCGTACAGCCTTTACCGTGAGGATTTTGCCACCTTTGGGCGCGATGCTGTTTACAATCAGAGGGATGCTGAAGGCTTCATCAACCTCTTTGGACTCCCGATGCAGGTGAGAGCCCTGCTGGAGAGACAGAACGGTTGGAAAGCTCAGCAGAAGCTGGATTTGAGCAAGATAGAGCGTGACTAACAAGCAGGAGGAAATGACCATGGCGCAATGTCCAGAATGTACCGCTGAACTCGAGATCCTCGCCGACACCGAGGTGGGGGAAATCATCGTGTGTCCAGACTGTGGAGTCGAACTTGAAGTCCTGAGCTTGGACCCCATCAGCCTTGAAATGGCGCCGGAAGTCGCCGAAGACTGGGGAGAGTAGTGCTTTGAAGATTGCCATCCTGTATTCCAGGGTTCGCATCGAAGAGAAGCTGCTCTTTGCCGCGCTACGCGACAGGGGCGTGGAACACGATCGCATCGATGCCCGAACTCTAGCCTGCGAGGTGGGCGCTAACAGCCTGGGTCCCTACGACGCTGTGCTCATTCGGTGCATTGCCCACACACAGTCCTATTACCTGGCTCGCTGGCTGGAAGGCTTCGATATGCCGGTGGTCAGCTCTCACCACGTGATCAGCACCTGCGGCGACAAACTACTCACCAGCGCAGCCTTGCAGGAAGCAGGGCTGCCCATCCCCAGGACGGTTATCGCCTGCGATCCCGAGGCGGCGCTGGAGGCGATCGAGAAACTTGGTTATCCAGCGGTGCTGAAACCAGTTTTCGGCTCATGGGGACGTCTGCTGGCGCGCGTGAATGACCGACTCGCCGCCGAAGCGGTCTTGGAGCACAAGGCGACCCTGGGTGGGCCTATGCACAGCGTGTTCTACATTCAGGAGTATGTGGACAAGCCCGGCCGCGACATCCGCACGATGGTGGTCGGAGATCAGGTTGTCTATGCGATGTACCGCTACGCAGAGCACTGGATTACCAACACAGCTCGAGGTGGAGAGACCAAGGCCTGCCCGCTTACCGGAGATATCGTAGAGCTTTCTTTGGCTGCGGCCAGGGCCGTGGGCGGTGGAATTCTAGCCGTAGACCTTCTGGAAACGGCAGACGGCCGCCTGCTGGTCAATGAAGTGAACCACACTCCCGAGTTCCACGGTGCCCTGCAGACCACTAGCGTGGATATCGCGGGTACCATCATCGACTATGTGCTCAAGGTAGCAGAGGAGGGAAAATGATCCGCGCTGCCATTGTTGGCGCTTCGGGCTATGCAGGCGGTGAGCTCTTGCGCTTGCTCTTGTCCCACCCCGAGGTGGAGGTCACCCAAGTCACGTCCGAGACATATGCTGGTCAGTACGTGCACTTTGTTCACCCCAACTTGCGGGGCCATACCCAGCTGCGCTTTACACGACTGGCCTCGCTTGGACCCTGCGACGTCTTGTTTGTAGCACTTCCTCACGGCGAAGTTATGGAGCGAATCCAGCAATTCGCTGCCGTGGCGGAACGCATCGTGGACCTGTCGGCCGACTTTCGCCTGCATGACCCAGACGACTACGTCCGCTGGTATGGACGAGCGCACCAGGCACCCGAATGGCTGTCGCAGTTTGTCTACGGCTTGCCGGAGCTGCATCGCCAGCAGCTTCAGGGCGCCAGGTACGCCAGTGGGGTTGGTTGCAATGCGGCGGTCACTACCCTGGGGCTCTGGCCATTGTACAAGCGAGGACTGGTGCGCGAGGCCGTCATTGATGTCAAGGTAGGCTCATCCGAAGGTGGCGCCAAGGCTACGCCAGCTTCCCACCATCCTGAGCGTGCTGGTGTGATCCGTACCTATGCCCCGGTCGGCCACCGCCATATTGCTGAGCTTATCCAGGAGCTTGCCCTTGACCCGGCTCAGCCCAATCTGCACTTTTCGGTGACCTCGGTTGATCTGGTGCGAGGAGCCCTGGCCACTGGTCACTGCCTGCTGCACGAAGAACTGGATGATCGGGACGTATGGCGAATCTATCGCGAGGATTATACCGGCGAGCCTTTCATCCGGCTCGTTGCGGCGAGCCGGGGCATCCATCGCTATCCCGAACCCAAGACGCTCACAGGGTCCAATCACTGTGACATCGGATTTGTGTCTGATCCAGGCCGGCGTCGCCTTGTGGTGATCTCTGCCATCGACAATCTGATGAAGGGTGCCTCGGGCACAGCAGTGCAGTGTATGAACCTGATGTGCGGCCTGCCAGAGACCATGGGACTGGAGTTCCCCGGCCTGCATCCGGTATAGGAACAGGAAGGAAGACCATGATGATCGTTGTCAAGGCTGGCGGAAGCCAGGGCGTGAACATTGCCTCTCTGTGCGCCGATGTTGCCTATCTGGTGAACCAGGGACAACAGGTTGTAGTTGTCCACGGAGGCTCTCACGAAACTAACGTGATCTCCGAGAGACTCGGGCATCCTCCGCGGTTCGTCACCTCCGAGTCCGGCTACGTGAGCCGGCACACCGATCGCGAGACCCTGGAGATCTTTATGATGGTCACCGCAGGCAAGATCAACAAGTTGCTGGTTGAGCAGCTGCAGCGACTCGGAGTCAACGCGTTCGGCTTTTCGGGGCTGGACGGCCGCCTCCTGGAAGGGCTTCGCAAGGACACCCTGCGGATTATCGAGAACGGCAAGACTAAAGTCCTGCGAGGGGACTATGGCGGCCAGATCGTTCGGGTGAAGCCCGCTCTGTTGACGGTACTACTGGAGGCAGCCATTGTGCCGGTGATAGCCCCGCTGGCCGTCAGCATGCAGGGCGAAGCGCTCAACGTGGATGCTGACCGCGTGGCTGCCGCCATAGCCGCGGCCCTGCACGCCAGCACACTGGTGATCCTCTCTAACGTGCCGGGGCTGTTACGCCAGGTGTCAGACGAAAGCACCCTGATCCCCAAGATCCCAAAGGCGCAGGCAGAGGACTATCTCAATCGCTATGCCCAGGGAAAAATGAAGAAAAAGCTGTTGGGTTCTATCGAGGCGCTTCAGGACGGCGTGCAGCGGGTCATAATCGCCGATGGCCGCATTGAGCAACCCATACAGCGTGCTCTGGCGGGCCAGGGCACCGTGATTGACTAGTCAGTATGGCATGTTGCCGAGGATGATGCCCTCGCAAGGGAATCCTCCTCTCGATACACAGGGAGCAACAATGGCACAAGCAACCTCAACCCCATCCCATGTTGGAGCTCTGGAAGAAATGACAGCCCTCCTGATGTTGGAGGACGGAACGTGCTTCCCTGGTCATTCCATAGGAGTGCACGGAGAGACCTTTGGCGAGTTGGTTTTCAATACGGGCATGACAGGCTATCAGGAGGTGCTCACAGACCCGTCCTACCGCGGACAGATTGTCGTGATGACCTACCCCGAGATTGGCATCTACGGGGTGAACGGTGACGATGTGGAATCCCAGGGCATCCAGGTGAATGGATTCGTGGTGCAACGCGCAGTGAACGAACCTTTCAACCAGCGGGCGACCCAGTCCTTCCCACAATATCTGCGCCAAGCTGGATTGGTTGCCATCGAGGGGGTAGATACTCGCAAACTGACCCGTCACCTGCGGGACCAGGGAGCAATGAGAGGCGCGATCTCCACCGTCGACCTCATGCCTTCGAGCCTCCTCGCCCGTGTGGGGTTGAGCCCCACCATCGTTGGGCAGGATCTGGCCCATGAAGTATCGCCATCCGAGCCCGTTGCCTATGGCTCCGTTCCAGATGCTCGCTTTCACGTGGTCCTCGTTCATGCCGGGGCTAAAGAAGGGATCCTGCGTGAACTCGTGGATCGTAGACTGGGCGTCACTATCGTCCCGTATGACACTGACGTCGATACCATCATCCAACTCAAGCCCGACGGGGTAGTGATTTCCAACGGTCCAGGAGACCCAGCTGCACTCACTGCTTCCGTCGCCGTCGTTCGCCAGTTGATTCAGCGGCGCATCCCACTCCTAGGCATCTGCCTTGGCCATCAGCTGTTGGGGCTTGCCCTGGGCGGGAAGACCTACAAGATGCGCTTTGGCCATCGGGGTGTCAATCACCCGGTGAAGGATCTGGCGGGTGGTCAGGTGATCGTCACCACCCACAATCACGGGTTTGCCGTGGACCCTACCTCCCTCGGGATACCCTGGGTGCCATTGGATGTATCCTTTCGGGCCAGCCGTCCAGAGCTGTTAGTTCGGGACGTTCAGGCCGCCGCCAGCACCATGGCTGACCGGCTGCCCCACCATCCGCTGGTGGGAGCGAGCCCCCTGGGTCTGGGTCCGGTGGAGATCACCCACCTCTCGCTGAACGACGGCACCCTGGAGGGATTGCGTTTGCTTGATGCTCCAGCCTTTTCCGTCCAATTCCATCCCGAGGCCTCACCAGGCACTCACGATGCCAAGTACTTCTTTGACCAGTTCGTGCAGATGATGGAGGTGTCCAGTGCCAAGGCGCTCTGACATTCGCAGCATCCTGGTCATCGGGTCGGGCCCTATCATCATTGGGCAGGCAGCCGAGTTCGACTACTCTGGCACTCAGGCCCTGAAAGCACTGAAAGGCGCGGGCTATCGTCTGATCGTCGTCAACTCCAACTCGGCAACCATCATGACCGACCCCGAGTTCTCCGACGCCGTCTACATCGAACCCCTGACGGTCAGCTACCTGGAGGACATCATTGCCAAGGAGCGCCCAGATGCGCTTCTGCCCACCCTAGGCGGTCAGACCGCTCTGAATCTCGCGGTGGAGTTGGCTGAAGCGGGGGTCCTTGAGCGCTACAGCGTAGAGCTCATCGGGGCTTCCCTGGAGGCAATCCGGCGCGCTGAGGACCGGCAGCTGTTCAAGGATACGATCCTGAACATCGGCCTGGATGTGCCCAGAAGCCGCTTGGTCAGCGATCTGACAGCCGCGATGGACGTTGCGGGTGAGTTGGGCTATCCCCTGATCGTCAGGCCGAGTTTCACCCTGGGTGGCACCGGGGGAGGCATTGCCTACAACGCCCAGGAACTCCAGAGCACGGTGGCCCATGGCTTGATCAGCAGCCCTGTGCATTCGGTCTTGATCGAAGAGTCCGTAATCGGCTGGAAGGAGTTTGAGCTTGAGGTGATGCGCGACTGCGCTGACAATGGAATCGTGGTATGCTCCATTGAGAACCTCGATCCGATGGGCATCCACACGGGTGATTCGATCACCGTTGCCCCTGCCCAGACCCTCACGGACCGCGAATATCAGATCATGCGCAACGCAGCCATCGCCATTTTGCGGGCTATCGGCGTGGAGACCGGTGGCGCGAATATCCAGTTTGCCATACAGCCACCGACGGGCCGGATGGTCGTCATCGAAATGAACCCCAGGGTCTCACGCTCGTCTGCGCTGGCATCCAAAGCTACCGGATACCCTATCGCCAAGGTTGCCGCACTGCTGGCGGTTGGTTTCCGGCTGGACGAAATACCCAATGACATTACGCAACGCACGACGGCTGCGTTTGAGCCCACCCTGGATTATACCGTGGTCAAGATTCCTCGCTTCCAGCTGGAAAAGTTCCCGGGATCTGATCCACGCCTTGGCATCCAGATGAAGTCTGTGGGGGAAGTCATGGCCATCGGCCGATCCTTCAAAGAAGCCCTGGGCAAAGC
Organism: Anaerolineales bacterium UBA2232; assembly: GCA_002348045.1. The sequence goes on along the minus strand of DDYO01000048.1, from coordinate 14,857 downwards.
GATGCGATCGCTGGAGCTGGACGCCACGCCCAAGCTGGACTTTGACCACTTACGGGAGTATCTGGCCACCCCCACTCCCGAAAGGCTCAGCTATCTCTTTGCGGCGCTGAGGCGTGGTTTCACCATAGATGACCTGCACGACCTCACCAATATCGACCGCTGGTTTCTCAGTGAAATGGCCTCTTTCATTTCCCTGGAGGGTGAGCTGCGCGATGCCTCGTGGGAGGACCTGACCGCCTCGCAACTCACCCGGGCCAAGGCCTGGGGGTTTTCGGACCTGGAGTTACGAGAGTTGTTCGAGCGCACCGAGGACGATATCCGCCAGAAACGCATTGAGCTGGGTGTGCTCCCCATGTTCAAGATGGTGGACACCTGTGCAGCAGAGTTCGAGGCGGCCACTCCCTATTTCTATTCGACCTATGCTGGCCAGGAGAACGAATCCATAGCTTCCAGCCGGCCCAAGGTTCTCATCCTTGGATCAGGCCCCAACCGCATCGGCCAGGGCATCGAGTTCGATTATGCTAACGTTCATGCCTCGTGGGCTCTGCAGGAAGAGGGCTATCAAGTCCTAATGGTCAACTCCAACCCGGAAACGGTTTCGACGGACTATGACACGTCGGACCGGCTATACTTCGAGCCCCTTACCGCTGAGGATGTCCTGGCCATTATCGAGAATGAACGGCCCACTGGTGTAGTCGTAGGTTTTGGAGGCCAGACTCCCCTCAAACTTGCCCGGAAGTTGGTCCAGGAGGGTATCCCCCTCCTGGGGACGAGTTTTGAAGCGATTGAGCTCGCGGAGAACCGTGAGCGTTTTGGCGAGATCCTGACCCGGCTCGGGCTGAAAAGCCCACCCTACGGTACTGCTACCACCGTGGAGCAGGCTCTCGGCGTGGCCGAACAGCTAGGCTACCCGGTGCTCATCCGGCCCAGCTACATCCTGGGCGGGCGCGCGGTCAAGATCGTGGATGGTCCCTCGGAATTGGGCTATTATGTAACGGAGGCCGCGCGGATTTCCGATGGCTACCCCGTTCTCATCGACCGGTTCATTGACCACGCCATAGAATTGGATGTTGATGTGCTCTCGGATGGTGAGGACGTTTGGATTGCGGGCCTGATGGAGCAGATCGAAGCGGCTGGCGTGCATTCCGGCGATTCGGCGTGCGTCTTGCCGCCCATTACCTTGTCCTCGCATATGGTCTCCCGCATTGAGCATGCCTCTGCACGCTTGGTGCGGGAACTCGGTGCCAGGGGCCTGACCAATCTGCAGATCGCCATCAAGGGCGACGATCTGTACGTGCTGGAGGCCAATCCTCGCGCCTCACGCACCGTGCCATTCGTTAGCAAGGCAATCGGCATTCCCATTGCCAAGTTGGCAGCCAAGATCCTGGTGGGAAAGCGCCTGCGTGATCTCCTGGCTCCCTACTGGCCATACCGTACCCGTCCCGGATCAGATGCTGACGGTTCGTCTCGCTTCGAACCATCCGCGGAAGGCGTCCTGCCCACGCCATGGCCAAGATACTGCTCGGTCAAAGAGGTGGTCCTGCCCTTCAGTCGTTTCCCCGGGTCCGACACCCTTCTCGGCCCCGAAATGCTGTCAACGGGTGAGATCATGAGCATCGGACGCAGTTTCCCGGAGGCCTTTGCTAAAGCACAGATTGCCGCCGCTAATCCCTTACCCACCAGTGGGACGGTGCTGGTCAGCTTGGCCGACTCGGACAAGCGCGAAGGAACGCCTCTGGTAGCTCAGCTCTATGCCTGGGGCTTTGAGATTGTAGCGACGAACGAGACGGCCAGGACGCTGCGGTCAGCGGGCATCCCAACAGCGACAGTTCTCAAGGTAGGCGAAGGCCGCCCGGATGTTGTCGACTGGATCTCTCAGGGCAAGGTGGATCTGGCGGTAAACACTCCCTCGCCACCCCAGCACCAGACCCAAGTCCCGTCGCCTCCTCTTCCAGCAGGCGCTTTAGAGAGAGGCATCCCTATCCCCCTGCCCAGCAAACGCACGGTTGGTTACCGCATTCGTACGGCAGCGCTGGAGTACGGTGTGCCCTATGTCACTACCTTGCTTGGTCTGCAAGCTGCCGTTTCAGCGATCCGTTTCCTGCGTACTGGCCGACCGGAGATTATGACCCTTGATCCGGTCAACGTGCGCCTAGGGGGGGACTGAGTGGAAGACCAGCAGTTCCTGGCGCAGTTCCTCAGCATCTACAGCCCCTCGGGCCGAGAGCACGAAGCAGGGGAATTCCTGGTAGCCGAGATGGAGTCACGAGGATTCACTGCATATCGGGATCCGGTCGGCAACGCCATTGGGACCATCGGCGCCTCGGCCGCAGCCGCAGAGAGGACGATCGTTCTCCTCGGGCACATGGACACCGTGCCGGGAGTCATCCCCGTTCGCATAGAAGGCGATCACCTGTACGGTCGGGGAGCTGTGGACGCCAAGGGGCCTCTCGCCGCTTTCATCGTCGCTGCCACCCGGGCATCTGGCCAACTGGGCGGCGCCCGCGTAATGGTCATTGGTGCCGTGGAGGAGGAGTTTCACGGTAAGGGAGCTCACTACCTGGCAGAGAACATGGTGGCCCCTGATTGCGCCCTGATCGGTGAGCCAGGAGGCTGGGACGGCATCACCCTGGGCTACAAGGGCATGCTAACCGCCGAGTTTCGATGCCTGCAGCCCAGCCGCCACCGCGCTACAGGATGGCCAACTCCAGGCGAGAAGGCGGTTGATTTCTGGAACTGCCTGACGGCCTACACCGATACGTTGAACCAGGGTGAATCGTGGCGGTTCCACTCCCTGGACGCAGATCTGCGGGCTATCCATACTTTCGGCAACGGGTTGCAGGAAGGCGCTGAGATGACCATCGGCCTGCGCTTGCCTCCCGGATTCAGCCTGGACCAGCTTCAGGAAAGGATGCGCTCCTGGGCTAATGGCGGCTCAGAAGTCACTTTTCCCTACGGCGAGCCCCCTTTTCAGGCAGAGAAGAACTCGGTCATAGTTCGCAGATTGCTGAGGTCCATCCGTGCGCACGGTGGCAAGCCAACGTTCAAACTCAAGACAGGAACCTCAGACATGAACGTAGTTGGGCCAGTCTGGGGCTGTCCCATCGCCACATACGGGCCCGGCGACGCTGCCTTCGACCACACGCCGAACGAGCACATCCAGTTGACCGAGTTCGCCAAGGCGGTAGATGTCCTCAGCGATGTGCTGCGGTCTCTGTCCGCGGCGGGCCGACCCACATCCCTTGAGGGATCTGTAACGTAGCCATCGGCGGCTCCCACGAATGGGCATCAGATGCGGAGCCGCAGCTACTTTCACCAGTGGTCGAAATTGCCCAAAGCCCGGGAGAGAACCCGGATCGCCTTAAGATATTCATCCAGATCCAGGTGCTCCCTCGGCGTGTGATCCAGAGCCGAATCGCCGGGCCCGTAGGCCACGATCGGACAACCCCAGGCAGGGCCCACGATGTTCATATCGGACGTTCCTGTCTTGGAGACAAAGGCAGCTTTGCCACCCTCCTCCCGGATCGCCGCGACGAACGCAGCCACGAGCGGATTGCGTTTGTCTGCGCGAAAAGGCTGCTCGTAGGCACACGGTGTGACGCGGGCAGGACCAGCCCAAGCCAGGCTTTCCTGGATCAGACCGTTGACGTCCAGCGCCAGCGGCAAGCGTAGCCTGATGTCCATCTCAACGCTGGCCGTTAAGCCATCGCTTTGGGAGCGCATGTAGCCCAGAGAAGGGTCCAGCGTCTCAAAGCGTCCGGACTTGGTCTTGTTGAACTCCTTTGCCCAGTCAACCAGCCGCAGCCAGAAGGCCACGGCCTCCTCGCAGACAGTGCCCTCCTCAGAAGCGGAGTGAGATTCGGCACGCTCCAACGCATACTCCAAGTGCAGGCTGCCCTTGTAGCCCAGCGTGATGCGATCCCAATTGCTGGGCTCGCCGATTACCACTGCGTCAGGGCTGTATCGTTCCAGGAGGTATCGGGCGCCCTTGGAGGTTCGCGCTTCTTCTTCTACCGCGCCTACCACCGTGACCCTCAGCGAGTTGTGCGTGTCTGACCTAGCCGTCGCCACGACAAAGGCAGCCAGTGGTCCCTTGGCGTCCACAGTCCCTCGCCCGTGGAGGACTTGGCCATCCCTCCGCGGCTCAATGTAGCCCGGAGCGGTGTCCATGTGGCCCAAAAGCATTACATGCCGGTGTCCGTGGCCCCAGTGGCCCACAGCGTTACCCGCTCCATCGACCTCCGCATCAAATCCCAGCTGCCGCATAGAGGCGACAAGGAACTTTCCCATCTGCTGTTCATGAGTAGATGGGCTGTATAGGGTGACCATCTCGGTGAGCAGAGCGATGGCCTGCTCATCGGTAGGTGGGTTCATGCGGCTCCGGGCCCGAGTCCCGCCGCTAGCACCCGCTCGACGATATCGCAGGCGGTGGCCAATTCTTCATCGGTTATGACAAGGGGAGGCAGTAGGCGTAGCACGGTCTTGCCCGCCGGCAGAGACAGAAGGCCCTCGGCCATCAGGGCTCGCAGGTACGGCGTGACCCGCTGACGCAACTCGACGCCAATCATCAGGCCCATTCCGCGAACGGCGCGAAAGTCCCTGCCCTGAATCCGGCTGAGGCGCTCCAGAGCCCAGGCGCCCTTTCGAGCTGATTGGCCTGGCAGATCATTGGCCACCATAAAGTCGATGGCTGCCAGGGCGGCAGCACATGACAACGGGTTGCCCCCAAAGGTGGAGCCGTGAACCCCAGGTTTGATGTTCACCACCCGGGGGCCAAGAAGGACGGCCCCCATGGGAACCCCTCCGGCGATGCTTTTGGCAATCGGCATGATGTCAGGCTGAACCCCAAAGTGCTCGCAAGCGAACATCTTGCCCGTGCGTCCGAACCCCGTCTGTACCTCGTCCACGATCAACAACGCACCGGTCTCCTGACAGATCTGCTGTGCCCCAGCCAGATACTCCGCGTTACCAGGGTTCACGCCGCCTTCGCCCTGCACTACTTCCACGATGACCGCAGCGGTCTTGTCACTCACCGCTGCCCGCAGAGGATCCAGGCGGTTGTAGGGAACGTGGGTGAATCCGGGGATCAGTGGCTGGAAAGGCTCCCTATAGTCTGGCTCCCAAGTCGCCGAAAGGGCCCCCAGGGTTCGGCCATGAAACCCGCGAACGGTCGAGACCATCTCGGTGCGGCCGGTGCTGATGCGGGCGAACTTGAGGGCCGCCTCTACCGCCTCAGTGCCCGAGTTGCAGAGAAACACGCGGTCCAGGTTTGGCGGCGCAATGGAGACCAGTCGCTCGCTCAGCTGGGCGCGCACATCATTGTAAAAGATCTCGGAGCAAGTGATCAGTGTTCTTGCCTGGCGACAGATGGCGTCCACCACTGCAGGATTGCAGTGCCCGACATTGACCACGCCGTGGCCACCCACGCAATCAATGTACTGCCGGCCTGTGTCGTCCCACAGCAAGGCTCCCTCACCACGCACAATCGTCACATCCCGTTTGGAATAGACGCCACTGGTATACTTGCTTTCTAGCTCGATCACGTTCGGCATGACCCTCTCCTCTCTAGCTTGGCTATCCGATTACCGTTCCCTGGCCGTTCAGCGCGGCCCTCACCGGCGATGCCACGCGAGCGTCCGCAAACACCACCTTGCCCACGCCTTGTTGAATTGCTTCCACGGCCCCCAGCACTTTGGTGCGCATGCGGCCCTCGGCAAAGGCCATGAACTCCTGTACCTTGGCTGGCTCGATGCGCTTGATCAATGTGCTTTCATCACCGAGATTGCGCAACAGTCCCGGCACGTTGGACAGAATAATGAGCTGTTCGGCATTCAGGGCTGCTGCGATCATCGCAGCAGCCCGGTCCCCATCCACGTTAATGGCCTCGCCTTCGGTGCTGATTCCAGGTGGTGTCACCACTGGCAGGTAACCATGGTCCATGAGAAGGCGCAGCAGTCCCACATTGACCTTCTCCACCGTTCCTGTGTAGTCGTCCCTCAACACCATCCGGCGCCCGTCTTGGACAACCTTGATGGCATCTTTGCGCTTTCCCTCCAGCAACCGACCATCAATACCGGAGAGCCCGATGGCGTTGACTCCCTCCACCTGCAGCATCTCCACAATACCCTTGTTGATTTCCCCACAGTAAACCATCTCAAAGATCTTGAGGGTTTCTCGATCGGTCCGCCGACTGGAAAACCCAGACACGGAGGTAACGAACTCGGGCGGGTGCCCCAGCTGCTCAGCAACGACGTTGGTGCGGTGGGATCCCCCGTGCACCAACAAGACAGGCGTGCCCTCTTTGACCAGCGAAGCGATGTCCTGGCAGACAGCCGGGAGATCAATCCCTTCACTGCCACCGACCTTGACCACAATCATCGGTTCTGTTCTCCCTCTAGATGGGATGGAGCCCCGAGAAACCGAGCCCTAGGGCCTCATCCCAGCCGCACATCAGGTTCATGCATTGTACTGCGGTCCCTGCAGCGCCCTTCATCAGGTTGTCAATCGCCGCAATTGCTACGATCCGGCCCGTCTCCGCATCATAGTCGAAGCCGACATCGGCATAGTTGCTGCCGGCCAGGATTTTGGGCTCAGGGTAGCGGTAGACACCCTGGCGCTCGCGCACAATGCGCACAAAGGGCTCCGGCCCGTACGTGCCGCGGTACAACTGCCAGAGGTCCTTTAGCTCAAATCCTCGCTGACGTACCTCGTCCTTGACGAACACGTGAGCTGTTGCCAGGACGCCGCGCACCAGCTCTATGGCTGTCAGCGACATGTGCACCGACAGGGGCTCCCCCTCTCGCCGGAGCGCCTGCAGGACTTCGGCGGCATGGCGGTGTCCCGTAGGAGCATAGGAGCGTACTGCGTGGCTACGGTCGGGATGGTGCGAGGAAGCATCGGACGATGCCCCCCCCTCTGACGACCCCACCTTCAGCTCAACGACTATCCCCCGGTCGTGGTCGATCAGGTCACCCTGAAAAAGGGGCCACAGCGCCAGGTTGGTCGCCGTGGCATTGCAGCCGACCCCGCTGACGTACGATGCCCCTTGAATCGCCGGCCGGTTGATCTCGGGAAGGCCGTACACGAACTTGTCCAGCCATTGGGGGGCGCTGTGGGGATGACCGTACCACTTGAGGTAGTCTGCCGGGCTGCGCAGCCTGAAATCAGCAGATAGGTCCACGATGCGCGGCGCCAGGGCTGCAAGCTGTTCGATGCGCGACATCACCTCGCCGTGAGGCAAGGCTACAAACAGAATATCGCAGGGCTGCAGGGTGGCGAGGGAAGCAAACTTGAGGGACGTGCGCCGCCGCAGGTTGGGGTGGAGCAAGTGCACCAGATGCCCGGTCTGGCTCTCAGAGGTCACCTGGGCCACATCAACCTGGGGATGGTCCAGCAGCAGACGCAGCAGCTCTCCCCCCGCATAGCCCGATCCTCCGATGATGGAAACCGAGAGTTTGCTCACCTCTCCCCCCTGGCCACCTGGACGACATAGTCCACGATTCTGGCTGGAATGTCCACGCCGGTCGTTTGGATGCTGTTGCGGAACTCCATGGTATAGTTGACCTCATTGACCACAATCCGGCCATCGGGATGCTCAAGGATGTCGATGGCCACCACACCTCCCCCTACCGCCTTGGCCGCTGCCAGGGAGACCTCGTCGATCTCCGGCGTGATGGGGCAGTTGCTGGCCTGGCCGCCCCGTGCCGTATTGGTGATCCAGTGCTCCGAAGCACGATAGATCGCACAGATCGTCTCGTCTCCCACGACAAAAGAGCGAATATCGCGTTGGGGTTTGGCCACATACTCCTGTATGTAAAAGATCGAATGCTGATAGGAGCCAAGCACGGTCTTGTGCTCCAGGATGGCTTCTGCGGATTCACGGTCGTTGACTTTGGAGATCAGTCGGCCCCATGAGCCCACTGCTGGTTTGAGCACGACTGGATAGCCGAGTTGCTCAATTGCTTCCAGCGCTGACTCGGGCGTATATGCCAGAAGTGTTCGCGGGGAAGGTACCCCACTGGTGATCAAGGCAAGGGTGGTGTTGAACTTGTTGCCACACACATCTGCGACGTGGGCGCTGTTCACCGTGGGCACACCCCAGCCGTTGAGATACTGGAGCGAGTAGAGGGCCCGCGAATGGTTGATGCACCGCTCGACGATGACATCATACGTGCGCCACGGATCAGGCTGATGTAGATCAAAGACGATCTCCCTGTCATCCAGCAAGTCCAGGGCAAGCCCGCGGCGTTCGAACTCCTCCAGCAGGAGCTTTTCTTCCACTCGAACCCTGGACAGCAACATGCCAATCTTCATCCTGTCTAGCTCCTTGTCAGGCGTTGGATCACAGCTTGGGTCACGTCTTCTGTGGTGGCGGAGCCTCCGAGGTCGGGTGTTCTTGTCCTGGTACGCAGGACGCTGTCCACTGCATCACGCACGTGTGCGGCCGCCTCCCTCTCACTGAGGTGATCGAGGAGCATGGCCGCTGCCAGGAACGTCGCTACGGGATTGGCGACCCCGCGCCCTGCGATGTCCGGAGCCGAGCCATGAACAGGCTCAAAAACGGCTTGCTCATCTCCCACGTTTCCCGAAGGAGCCAATCCCAGGCCTCCAACGAGGGCTGCAGCCTCATCAGAGAGGATGTCGCCAAAGAGGTTGGTGGTGACGATGACATCGAAACGCTCCGGCTCGGTGATCAGGCGCATGGCGGTAGCATCCACCAGCATCTCTTCCATTCGTACGTGGGGGAACTCCTTTGCGACGTGCATCGCGGCTTCACGAAAGAGGCCGCAGGTCAGCCGCAAGACGTTGGCCTTGTGCACAACGGTGACCAAGCCACGACGTTGAGCGGCCAAGCAGAATGCGACGCGCGCGATTCGTTCGGAGGCGCCGCGTGTGATTACCCGCTCGGCTACCGCTTCATTCCCGTCGCCGCGCTCACGCCCAGCGTACAGGCCCTCCGTATTCTCCCTTACGATGATCATGTCGATACCAGGGCGAGAGGATGCGACCGGCTGGGAGCGCACTGGGCGCAGGTTCGCATAGAGGTTCAAGCGACGGCGTAAGGCGACAATGGGGCTGGCGTACCCTGTCACGGGGTGCAGGGGTGACGATACTGCTCCAAAGAGGGTGGCAGCGGCGCCTTGCACCGCTGCCACGGCTGTTTCGGGAAGGGCAATGCCGTAACGCTCGAAAGCGCCCCAGCCTGCTTCCGCTTCGCAGAATTGGAAGGCAACCCCAGTGGCCTCCAGGATACGGCGACCAGCTGGTATGACCTCCCGTCCAATTCCATCCCCCTCAATCAGGCAGACGCGGTAAGTCATAGCTCGGTTTCCAGCGGCAACCGATGATGGCGGCGGTAGTACTCAACCACGCCCCCTTCAGCCCAGATCCCGCGCACAAAGGCAGGCGGCTCTGGTAGTTGAATGGTCGTGCTCTCGGTTAGTAGCGTTGCGTTCTCGAGATCCAGGGTCGCCACCTGTCCATCTGCCAGCGCGCCGGTAAGGTCAGCCTCGAACAGGGGCATACCCAGGTTGAGAGCGTTGCGGTAAAAGATACGAGCAAAGCTGGGCGCGATGATGGCCGCCACGCCCACCACTTTCAGGGCTCGAGGGGCATATTCCCGCGACGAACCGCATCCAAAGTTCCGGCCTGCCACAATGAGATCTCCTGGCCGGACCTGTTTGGTAAACTCGGGGCGCATTTCGATGAACGGGTACTTGCCCAGCTCGGCCTCCGACGTCATGTAAGGGGCGTAGCGGCCGGGCAAGATCTGATCCGTATCCACATTGTCTCCAAAGAGCCAAATCCTAGCCATCATCTCCCCCTCACACCTTGTCTGGTGCGGTAATCATGCCGGTCAGGGCAGTCGCCGCAGCGGTCTCGGGCGAGCCAAGGTAGATCTGCGCCTCGGGTGCTCCCATTCGACCACGGAAGTTGCGGTTGGCGGTCGAGAAGCAGACCTCGCCTTTGCCGATGACGCCCATGTGCCGGCCGATGCAGGGCCCGCATCCAGGCGTGCCGATGGTTGCGCCCGCGGTCAGGAGCGTCGCCAGGCTCCCGTCGGCGACGGATGCCTGCAGCACGCGGTGAGAAGCAGGGATCACCAACATGCGCACTCCCCGGGCGATGTGTTTGCCCTGGAGGATACGGGCAGCGGCGTGAAGGTCCTCCAACCTGCCGTTGGTGCAAGTGCCGATGAAGACCTGGTCCACCGATACGTGGGCTAGCTCCGCGGCTGGAACCACGTGATTCACCTCAGGTGGTACGGCTACCAATGAAGGCAGCGTGTCCAGGTCCACTTCGATGCTGTCCACGTAGCAGGCCTCCGCCTGGACCCCGAGCCAATCAGGAACTCGGAACAGATCCGCCACCTCACCGGAGGGCGGAAAGATCCCCGCCTTTGCTCCGACTTCGGTGGTCATGCCACACAGGGTGATTCGGCTGTCGAGGCTCATCCATTCGGCACCATGGAACTCGATGGCCTTGTAGTTTGCGCCTTCCAGGCCGAGCTTCCCACACAGGTACAGGCTGACGTCCTTGGCGCTGACCTGGGGCTGGAAAGTGCCCTTCAGAACAACGCGGATCGTCTCGGGTGCTCGCAGCCAGTTCCTGCCGCTGGCCAGCACCAGCGCCATGTCGCCCGATCCGATGCCACTGCCAAAGGCGCCGACGGCTCCGTAGGCCGTTGCGTGGGAGTCGGTACCCAGGGCCAAGTGACCGGGCTCGACGAGTCTTTCCTCAATCATGACCTGGTGACAGACACCGACGCCCACATCATAAAAGTGGTCGATCTTTTCCTCAGCTGCCCATTCCCTCACGAGAACCTGGGCATTGGCCGTCTGCACCGAAGAGGCCGGAGCGACATGATCCATCATAACCGCCACGCGTTCGGGATAGCGAACGTGCTGGGCTCCAAGGGTCTCCCGCAGCACCTGGATCACTTCTGGCGTGAGGGAATCGTGACTCATGCAACGGTCTACTTCCACAACTACCAGTTCACCGGCACGTACCGGCAGTCCGGCGGCACGCGACAGTATTTGCTCGGACAGGGTCATCGCATAGGGTTGTGTCATCGCTATTCATCCATATCCATGTGATCGGTGATCCAGTTGCGCAGCACGGTATCCACGTCGTCCAGGGTCAGAGGTCTGTCGTCGGCCATTTCCTTGATCATGCTGGTTGCCGCTTTGAGATCCGCGTCGGTGATGCTGAGGTTGAGCTGTTCGGCGCGAGCCTTGATGGCATTCCAACCTGTCAGCTTGTGCGCGATGCTGATGTAGCGAGTCAGTCCGAAATCTTCAGGGGAAAGGATTTCGTAGGTCTCTGGCTTGTTGAGTACAGCCTTGGCATGGATCCCTGCTTTGTGGGTAAAGGCCGTAATACCGGTGATGTAATTGTTGAACGGGATATCCACGCCAACCATCTCTGCCACCATCCCATCGAGTTCCACGATCAGCGGCAGGTGGTACTTTCGGACCAAAGAGCGATCCGTCGCATACATACGAGCGACGAGTCCGCCCAGGGAGGTAATGCCGTTGCGCTCACCGATGCCCAAGATACTGGTATCCACATGAGTCGCCCCCGCTTCAAGAGCGCAATACGCATTGGCGACAGCACAACCAGAGTCGTTGTGACCGTGAAACTCGATGTCGCATGGAACTCGTTGCCGGACCCGCGAGACCACGTCGTAAACCTGCAGTGGTGTCGCCACTCCTACTGTATCGGCAATGCCTACTCGATCTACCAGTTCGGCCACGGCTTCGTAAACGGCCAGGATATCCTGCAAGTCACTCCGAAACGAATCCTCAGTGCTGAATCGGACTTCGAGGCCCTGATCCCGGATATAGGTGACCACATCCTTGGCCATGCGGATGATCGTCGGGATGTCCTTCCCGTGGCTAAACTCCCTCAGCATCGAGGATGTGCCCATCACTACATCAATGCCCTGCACGCCCGTGCTCTTGGCCAACTTGGCGTCTTCCATGGCACAGCGGATGTGCGTGAGCACCTTGGTACGTAGTCCCAGTTTGGCGATCGTGGTGCAATCATCCCGACTGGTCGGCGATGCCGCCGGTGAAGTCAACTCAATGTACTCCACCCCAAACCGATCGACTGCTTGGGCAATCTTGACCTTTTGCTCAGTCGTAAAGTTCGCGCCTACGAATTGCTCGCCCTCGCGCAGCGTCGACTCGATGATGCCAAAATCCCTGATGGTCATTTTGAAGGCTATTCTCCCCAGTCTTCTTCTTCGTCGGGAGCCAGGTCGAGGGTCAAAGGCTCGACACTGACCACTTCTAGCTCTACGCCACAGTCTGGGCAGTCAACGATCTCTCCCTTGCGCACATCGCCAAGTTCGATCTCTGCACCACATTCCGGACAGGCAACAGCAAACATGTACCTCACCTCCTTTCGGGCACAGGGTAGAATCAATCGAGGGGCCATCCTGGGGAGCAACACTGCTTGGGCCGAGCGATGATGGCTAGGCTATCGCCATAGAAAAAGCGGCTCTCCGGTTCCGGAAAAGCCGCTTTTGAGTATTCCCCGTGGGGCGCAAAGCAAGCTGACCAGACCAGAGTCCGGCTACGAGCTCCGCTTGCTTCGCTTCAAGATCAGGGTACTGAACCCTATCACCGTTCTTCCCCAATGGTGAAGAATGCGATAGCTATGGTAATCATTGGCCTCAGCTATCTGTATAGACTATAGCACAAATGGTTTCTCGTGTCAAACGGCGAGCTCGAGATCACCTTCAAATTAATGTGGGGTTGGAGCCGTGCGTTTTGACTGCGGGGACTTTTGCCAAGTGTTATTAAGGCCGTGCTGACACGCCCGCACGGCCCTTGGCTAGATAGTGACTGATTGGTTCGCGCGCTATTGCCCTAGCAACCGCTTCAAGTCGCCGTGAAAGCTGTGCAGAAAGCGATGCAGGTCAAGAACCTCCTCCGCGCCGATCGGGCCTAGCCTCTCGAACTCTGCCACGTCATCCGCATCATCAGATTCAGCCTGAACAGCGTCCTTGGACAATCCCCGAGTCCGGAAGGTGGCCATGACCAAATTGCGCAAACCGCAGTGGCCGCAGGTCAAGAAGGCCAGCCAGATATCTCCACGACGGTCCCTGATCTGGACATCCTCCCGCTCATAGTGACGACCGCACTTGCCGCACTGGGTATGGGCAAGCAAGTACTGAATCACCAGGGTTTCCAGGGATGGTTCGTTACCTGTGTCCATTCCGCCTGTCAATTGCGTCTACTCCTGGTCCCGGCAGCCACGTTCTGATGCCCACTCTGAGTCCAGGGCAATCAGTCTGCTGCTGGCTCCACGACCACAGTGGCGACTGGAGCAATCCCGCTGCCAAGCTTTAGGACTACCTTATGCTCGCCCAACAGTCGGATTGGCTCCTCCAAAGCAACCTTGCGCTTGTCTATTGGGTGACCCGTCCGCTTCTGTATCTCTTCAGCGACATCTGCAGCGGTGACGGACCCATACAATCGTCCACCCTCGCCCGCCTTCATCTTGAAAGTAAGATGTATCTCTGTCAACCTCTCGGCAAGCGCCGATGCGTCATCCCGAACTCGCTCCTGACGCTGGGCGTCGATGGCCTTCTGTACTTCAGTACGCTGGACTGCTCCGGGCGTAGCCAAGACCGCCAAGCCCCGCGGGATCAAGTAGTTGCGCGCATACCCATCCGCCACCTTGCGGATCTCTCCAGCCTTGCCGAGCCTCTTGACGTCTTTCAGCAACAGAACTTCCACCGTATCTCCCCCTCCGTGCCGGGCAAGGTATGTGCTGCATCTGCTTCATGCCCAGACGTTCTCTTCAGTCGCATGATACAGCAAAAGCTTGGAAAGACCAAGGCTCCTTGGTGACTACCAGGCTTCCGCATGGTGTCAACAGCCGGCGCCAGGCTGGGAACCACGAACTAACTCGCAAAGGTGCGGGGTGCAGGCAGTACTGCGAATGGGAAAGGGGCAGGACGAAAGCCGCCCTACCCCTCGCTGATACAATCATCCAGCATTGAACTGGTCCAGAAGGAAGGTATCCCTGGGCCAGCGTCCGACCAAAAGCTGCCTACAACTTGTTCCCGCAGTTGTTGCAGAATTTCGCCCCGGTTGCATTCTCCGTGCCGCAGTTCGAGCACTTGGTCGTCGCAGACAGTGCCTTGCCACAGTTGTTACAGAACTTGGCTCCAACCGGATTTGCTGTCCCGCAGTTGGGGCACGCAACCGCATCCGCTGGCGGCTTTTCTTTTTGCTGTCCGCCCTGCATCGCCTGAGTGATGGCGCCTGCCATCGCAGCCCCGACCCCTACGCCGGCTCCCAAGCCTACTCCCGCACCTACCATGCTGCCTGCTTCACCCCCCGCGGTTGCTGCATCTCCCATGGCTCGCGCGGCCTTGAACTGTAGATAGGCCTGCATATCGCCAATGGCGCCCATGGCTGCACGTTCATCGATCGCCTTGGAAGTCTCGTCTGTCGGGCTGACCGAGGTTATATAGAGGGACTTGAGCGCTACGCCCAGGTTGGCAAAATCATCCTGCAGCTTAGCCTTGACTCCAGCCCCAATCTCCTCGTACATTCTTGCCATGTCAAACAAGGACGTATGCGTCTCACCCATGAGATCGACCAACTTGGAGATAACGATGCTTCGCAGGAAGTTGGTGATTTGGGTCGAGTCATATATGCCCTGGGTTCCGACGATCTTGTTGACGAACAACTGGGGGTCCGCAACCTGCATTGAATAGGTCCCAAAGGCCCGCAGCCGAACCAAACCGAGTTCCTTGTCCCGCAGGGCGATAGGTTCCGGGGTTCCCCACTTGAGGTCGAGGAATTCCCTCATGTTCACAAAGTAAACCTCAGCCTTG
>DDYO01000081.1 GCA_002348045.1 Anaerolineales bacterium UBA2232 | reverse complement strand
CAGCTGCTTACGTGCGGACGAACGTGATGGGCACACTCAACCTGTTGCAGGGAGGAATGACCGCAGGCGTCACAAGGTTTGTTCACACTTCGACGAGTGAGACATACGGCACCGCTCAGTATGTGCCTATTGACGAGGGGCACCCTCTGCAAGCGCAATCCCCCTATTCAGCCACCAAGATTGCGGCAGACAAACTCGTCGAGTCGTTTCATCTCTCCTTCGGGTTTCCCGCCGTAACGCTACGCCCATTCAACACCTACGGTCCACGCCAGTCCGCTCGCGCCGTAATCCCCACCATCATTGTCCAAGCGCTGCAGGCGAGCTGCCTGAAGCTGGGCAACTTGCATCCCAGGAGAGACCTCACCTTCGTCAGTGACACGGTTTCGGCATTCATCAAGGCAGCCGAATGTGATGGAGCCATTGGCCAGACAATCAACGTTGGGAACAGCAAGGACGTTTCGATCGGCGAACTGGCACAACTGATACTTGACATGGTAGGGAGAGACATACCCATTGTGAGCGATGATCTGCGCGAACGCCCGCCCGCAAGCGAAGTGCAGAGGCTTTGTGCGAATACGTCCAAAGCTGCCACGTTACTGGCATGGCATCCGAGCGTCTCACTACGTGATGGTCTGGGAATCACTCTGGAATGGTTGTCGCAACACCTTGATCTCTACGAGGTGAACCACTATGCCGTATGAGCCAGGAGCACCGCTTGAGAATGGGATTCCGCTCTGCGTACCAGAGCTGCGGGGCAACGAGTGGAAATACGTCAAAGACTGCCTGGACACCAACTGGGTTTCATCTGCCGGGGCGTACGTCGATCGTTTTGAGCACGCCATAGCCGAATACGTCGGTGTGCACCATGCAGTGGCAACGTGCAACGGAACGGCCGCACTTCACGTAGCGTTGCTGGTGGCTGGGGTGCAGCCCGATGATGAAGTGCTGGTCTCCAGTCTGACCTTCATTGCACCGGTGAACGCAATCCGCTATGTCGNNTGCGTGGCCAGTCTTCATCGACTGCGAGCTTGACTATTGGCAGATGGACGTCAGCCAGGTTGCGGACTTCCTGGAGACCGGCTGCCACGTGGAGAACGGCGCGATTGTAAATCGGTCAACCGGAAGACGGGTGTCCGCCATTCTCCCCGTCAGCATACTCGGTCACCCGGTGGACTTCGACCCTGTCATGCATGTTGCACGCCGATTCAAGTTGCCCGTTATCGAAGACGCCACCGAGAGTCTTGGCAGTCTCTACAGGGGCCGTACATCAGGGTCGCTCGGCGACCTTGCGTGTCTCAGCTTCAACGGCAACAAGTTGATAACCACCGGTGGTGGAGGAATGCTCGTAACGAACAATGAGGGCTGGGCGAGGCGCGCACGGTACTTGAGCACGCAGGCCAAAGATGACCCGCTGGAGTACGTTCACGGTGAGGTTGGTTACAACTACCGCCTTACGAACATCCAAGCCGCCCTGGGCTGCGCCCAGGTAGAGCGTCTCGACGAGTACGTGAAAGCCAAACGGTCCATCGCTGAGAGATACGCCGCGGGGCTCGCAACGGTTCCAGGCATCGACCCAATGCCAGAGGCTCCATGGGCACGCAGCGTCTACTGGCTCTACACCATCCTGGTGAACCAGGGGGAGTACGGAATAGACCGGAGAGGCCTTCTGAGCGAACTGGCGAAAGATGGCATCCAGACACGACCATTATGGCAACCCATGCATCTGAGCCCTGCTCATTCTGCTCCTCATCGGTCCTGCCCCATTGCTGAGAGCCTGCAAACGGCGGCCCTAAGTCTGCCATCCTCCGTGGGGCTTGACGCAACTTCTCAGAACATGGTTGTCGATGCGATTCGGCGCCACTCCGTCCGCTAGGACGTCAGCCTCAATGTGGCGTTCAGTACCGCCACAGGCGGCGCGATGGCACGCCGTCACCGTCGCCGCCACAAGGTCGAGCAAAGAACTCTCAGATCTGCAGTCGTCACGGCTTTCATGCCCATCAGTCCCACCAGATACACTAGTATCCCCGTGAGAACCGCTCCTAGTGTGGTCCAGAGTCCCATTGCTGGCATGCGTGATGTCACAAGCCACATGATGGTCGAGGCCCCAAGAATCTTCGCGACGAAGCCCCAATCAACAGGAATCCTCAGGATGTTCCGACTTCGGGCAAAGATCCATACGAGCGCCAGAATGTGCGCAATTACAGTCCCGATGGCTGCCCCCACAATGCCAATTCGAGGCACAAGCAGCAGGTTCAAGACCAGATTGAGGACAGCGGCGGCCAGCCAAATGCGTGCAGTGACAGGCGTCCTCTTCACTAGCACCAACGGCTGCACAAACGACACGTAGGCCACCTGAAGGACAGTACTGACAGCTATGAGTACGGCTACGACACGGGCAGTACTGGCAATCTCCTCTGTCGACAAGAGACGCAAGACCGGCTCCCCAAGCGCGACTACGCCAAACACAAACGGAATTGCCAAAACCAATGAGTATTTCAGACTCGTGCTCAGTATGGTCCGGACTTCTTCCACTCGACCTTCCTCGTGCAACTGCGACAGTGCAGCCGGCGACACAAAGCCAATTACACTGCCCAAGACCACACACAGATGCCCGACGGCGAACCCGGCGGCATATACGCCAACAGAACCCATGCCAAGGAGGAAACCGATGACATACCTGTCGCTCGCGTGCACCACCCACGAGGACATGTTGCCGGGGATAGTAGGAACGCCGAAGGCGAGATACTCCCGGGTGCGCTTGAACCGTGGTCGAATGAATCCAATTCGCCTGCAGACCACTGCCAGCAAGTACATCAGCAGGACCAGTTGGACAGCAAGCAACGCCACCAGCGCGGACAGGAGTCCCTCACCTCTCAGAACAAGCACCACGATGGCGCCCAGTGACAGGTACTTATGGGCAACGGTAAGGACAGCGTAAACCCGAATCTCACGGCGTGCACGCAAGAAGTTCAAGCAGACTGTGTCCAGTGCCCACGTAACCAGAAGTGCGGCAGTAATCTGCACGACCCTGATCTGGCCATCGAACAGGCCGCGTGCCACCACTTCGGACATCGAGAGAAACACGAAAGCCACAACGACTGCAACAGCCCCCACTATGACAAAGGCAGACCAGAAATCGTCAGCCATCGTGTTGCGGTCGACTACGGTCGAAAGAAACCGAGACATCGCGTACGGAAGTCCCATGCCGGCGATCCCAATGCCTAAGCTCAGAGTGACCTGCACCTGAGCCCAGGTTCCGTATGCCTCCGCTCCAAGACCCTTCGTCATCAGTGGCAGGAACCAGATGGCGGCGAGGTCGACTAGCAACACTCCGGCGAACGTAGTGGCAAGTTCGCTACCAAACCGGCGATATGCAGGTGCAACCATAGGTAGCCGCTAGTCTAACACGGAGGTATTTGCACGGCTTGCACAGGCGCTAGCTATCACAGCGCGACTCTATCATTCGAGCAGCAACCAAGCTAGACTATACCTACGCTGAGCCTAGATGTGAGCGGCACGATACCGCCGTGCGATGGAGGCCATCTCGTCTGGCCAGAGGAAACTATACCTGAACCACCCTTGATGGAACCCAACTCATGCGCAACATCTTGCACGAGATAGAAACGAAGTACCCGATAAGCGACGTACGCGCCAACGGAGAGCAGGTCTGGCCCTATCTACGAATGCACTACCAGACCACCTACACGAGAAGGCTCGTGGGCGGGCGTCAAGAACGCATGTCCTACACGTCCGCCTTGTCGAGGCGTTTGAGGCTTCTCCCTGCCACTCTCTATGGCATGACGAATTGGCTGAGACAGTATGACTATGTGTGTCTGAGTTCGGCAGGGTACAGGAGAGTCGTGAACGGAAGACAGTTCAATCGCTTTCTTGACCCCGTCATTGACGAACTTGGGGCCGCTAGAGCCCTCATGATTGAGGCTCCATTCCCCGGTCATTTTCCACGCCGTCAGGTACACACAAGAAACATCGCGTCATCGGCCGGACTGGGGCTGGCGGCGTGGACTATTGGGGCCGCCCAACGTGGACGGCTTGCCGTCGAGAATGCCGCGGTGCTGGAGGGCATTCATAGGGACTATGGCATTGGCGTGCCCTACAGGCGACACGTCCGCACCTTTCAGGCTGAATGCCACATCTACAGGCTTCTATTCCAGAGACTCCGCCCTCGAACGCTCTTCCTCACCTGCTTCTACGGACGCGAAGCTGCGATAAAGGCTGCACACTACCTTGGGATGCAGGTCGTCGAGGTCCAGCATGGAGTAATAGGGAGAGGGCATGCTGCGTACAACATCGCAGTCGACATGGACAGGAGTTGCTTCCCCGATCACATCCTCGTGTTCGGGGAACAAGAAACGGCTACTTTCCGCGACGGACGCTTCGTGGACCCGACACACGTGCATCCGGTCGGTAGCTTCTACATAGACCACATCAAAGCTACGCACAAGGTGGACTCTGCGTTGAGTGAGCGCCTAAGTCGCTACAAGCGAACTGTGGGGGTGACACTGCAGTTGGGCAGCGAGAAGAGACTACTGGACTTCGTGTGTGCCACAGCGGCGTTGGACGTGGACATCCTATACCTGATCATCCCCAGGAGAATTGACAACTATCTGTCAGGGCTGGAGCTTCCAGAGAACGTGACCATCATCGAATCCCATGATTTCTACGAGGTGATGATGTACGTAGATTTCCACTCCACCATAACGTCGACCTGTGCTTTGGAGGCACCTTCGCTGGGAGTGCAGAACATACTAGTCAACCTCGATGATGCTGCCAGACGCTACTACGGTGCAGTCTTGGTGGATAAGAAGGTAACGCTATTTGCGAATTCGCCAGCGGAGTACGTTCACTTGTTGCACACCACGCCCCGCATTGATCGCGAGTTGGTGTGCAAGCTCAATGAGCACATCATCAAACCGGGCTATGCACAAAACATCCAGGCGTTGCTCGCGGAGGTCCTGCGCCTTTGAGCTGCAACGTCCGTGATGTTCTCCGCGCGCTGTGTGCGCCCCATGAGGAGTGACACCGAGCAATGCGAGCGCCGAAAGGTCTCAGAGGCAACCCCGACTTGGCGGCGGCCACCGCCGGGGTGGTTGTTGGCCTCGCCATCACGAGCCTCAATCACATCTACTCCAACGAGTACCTTCTGACCATGGGGCCTCTTCTAGTTCTTGCTTCTGTGCTCTATCTCCTATTCCGACGGCGCATTGAGGTATCTGAAAAGCAGCCTCAGTCGAGCAGCGACAGGCTACCGACCATTGCTCACGTCATCTACTGGATTGCACTCGGGTTGAGCGTATACAGCCTAACCCTTGAACCCCTGCACCGCCCAACCTCATATTTCCTGCTGACGGCATTGTGCGCGTCCATGGTTGCCCTCCAGACTGCCTCCATGCCCGGCAAACGCGGCATCCCAATGGTGCTCTTCATGATTCTCCTATTGTCCCTCACCGTTAGAGCCAGCGCCTTCTGGGTCTTCCCCACGATCCCGGGCGTAGACTCATGGAGTCACATGGCGATAGCAGAGGAGATAGCTACTCACGGCCACGTGGTCAGTGAACTAGAAAACGGCAGTCTCAACGCCTACTACACAATGCCCGTCATGCACCTGAACGTTGCGTTCACAAGTCTTGTGGCCGGGGTGGACGGCAAGACGGCCATGTATGTTGGCTGCGCGCTGCCTGCCACGCTCAGCATCCTCTTCGTGTTCTTGATAGGGCAACGAGTCGCGGGGGACAAGGCCGGACTCCTGGCAGCGCTCCTCATCGGGCTTTCTGATTACCACATCCAACACACCAGCCAGAGTATCATCGCAATGTCCACCGCTTTTGTGCCATTCATCGCCGTTATCTGGTTGCTGGCATGCCAGCCTCAACCCACCCGGGACGCTCGGTCCGCACTCCTTGTCCTGCTGTTCATGGCAACTCTCATCGCAACGCACACTGTGGCTTCATTTATCATGTTCTTCACCCTCGTGGCTCTCCTCGTTGCCCCTTTGTACCACCGGTCCCGTTCCTCGCTGGCAGGTAGACCGGGCGGAGCCCTTCGGCCGGAGCTGCTGGCCATATTCGGCATGGCAGTCTTTGTCCACTGGAGCGTGTCCTCTTATGGAGGCCCAGGCGGCTCGTCCTTCTTCGAGAACCGCCTGCTGAGCTTTCTGCGCTCACTCACCACAGAGGCCGAAGTTCTTGTCTCCCGTCCGCCCTCCTCGATCGCACAGTACGGCTTGGTGGAACCGATACTCGACATATCTGGATACCTGCTGCTGCTATTCTTCGGTATCCTTGGAGCGCTTCTCTGGCTGTCGTGGCGCGACCAGCAAACCATCCGGGTCAGCTTGATAGCGGCGCTTCTGACTATGATGGGAATCCAGTTCTTCTTCCCAGTGCTTGGCCTACGTGACATCCTTCCAAGCCGATGGTTCGCATTCTACTACCCCATTCTTGGCGTGCTCGCGGCCTCCGGCCTGCTTGCAACAAGCAACTTGTTCAATTGGCGGCCCTTGAAGACTGGATTCCTTGCGTCGCTGGTCTTCGCTGTGACGCTCTTGATGACTACCAACTCCATCGCTAATACGGATAGCCCGATATACGGACGCCAATTCAGCACCCCGCTGGCATACACGGAATCAGAGATGGCAGCAGCGCGACTGGTCGGCGGCGTCTTCGACGGTCTGATCGTAGCTGACCGACGATACGGAGGAACTGTCTTGGGAGAATACCTCAACTTGTCTAACCGATGGTCTCTCGAGATGCTGAGCGAGCAACAGCAGCGCGCGGGGATTGTCATGTGGAGGGAGACATTCTCGCATCGCGCTGCGGACTTCATGGACTCACGAACGCGCCAGATCCTTGTGCTCGGAGACAACTATGCTATACAACTTGCAGGCAGACAGCAAGCGGTGTATCAGAATAGGTCGGTCACAGCATTCCTGGGGAGTGTGAGTGATAGCCTAAAAGGCA
>DDYO01000214.1 GCA_002348045.1 Anaerolineales bacterium UBA2232 | reverse complement strand
CGAAACCAGGTGCACTTCCAGGGATGTGCGATCGCGCAATGCGGCCGCCACGGCATGGGCTGTGGAAATGGTCTCCTGATCCGCGAGCCAATCCTTCGACGCGGCCGAGACAGGTTCATCCCTGGCGCTGTATAGGACAATGACTCCCCGAGGTAGGATAGACGGTTCAAGCCCGTTCACGTTCGTTGACCCTCCGATGCATAGCCATTATAATCCCGCCACGGCAGGTGAAGCAAGAATGGGCACGCCCAAGGAACCTCTTCCAGTCAAACTGGTAGCCAGCCTCTTTAGCGGTGATGAGGCCTTACTGGCCATGGCTCGCGGCGCCCTGACGAGTCAATGGGGGCCTTTGGACTATGCGACTGGCCTTCTGGCCTTTGACCACACCTGCTACTATGGCCGCGAGTTTGGTTCCGGACTCCATCGACAGATCGTGGCTTTTGCCCGCCTCATCGCACCAGACCAGATTGCCGCTGTTAAGCGGATGACCAACCAGATGGAGCTGACATGGGCTGTTTCCGGACGCCGCAGGGTGAATATCGATCCAGGATACGTGTCATTGGGCAAGCTGGTCTTGGCTACCACCAAAGACTATGCGCATCGCCTCTATCTGGGACAAGGCATTTATGCTGAAGTGACCCTGCAGTTTCAGAAGGGCAGATTCCGCCCCGGTGAGTATACCTATCGAGACTATGCCAGTGAGGAGTACATACAGATCTTCCAGGCCATCCGGTCAATCTATGCTGCTCAGTTACGGCACAATCGCCAAGCTTTGTTGCCGCAAGGCCCGGGAACGGCGTCATGAAATGCGCCAGCATTGCCGGTGTTTCGTTCGAGTCGGCACAACAGGTCCTGGGTCATCCTCGCGGATGGCACGACATGTTGGCTTCCGGCAAAATGAAGCCCCCTTGCCCCACCCGCGGGTGGAGTTGCAGCGGGCATTTCTCGGCTCACTGGCAAATAGGCAGAAACAATGGCGGCGCTCGCCAGTTGGATCAAGGCTTCCGATTCTGAGTACACTAGCGCAAAGCTGCTGGGCTTTTGGCCTCTCCTCGGGTGCATGGTAACATGGATCCCATGGAGTATAACGATGTTTGGGGGAGTAGTGGAGCATGGCCCACCGTATCGCGATCATCCACGGACCCAACCTGAACCTCCTGGGGTCCCGCGAACCTCACGTATATGGATCAGAAACCCTGGCCACGGTTGAGTTGCGCCTACGTCAGCATTTCGCGGACTCTGTGGAACTGGATTTCTTTCAGTCCAATCACGAGGGTGCCCTTATCGACAGGGTACACCGTGCGCAAACATCGGCTGACGGGATCGTCATCAACGCTGGCGCATACACCCACTACAGCCTGGCGTTGCGTGACGCGTTGGCAGCCGTAGGATTGCCGGCTGTCGAGGTACATCTGTCCAATGTCCATGCTCGAGAGTCCTTCCGCCACACCTCGGTCATTGCAGAAGTCTGTATTGGTGTAGTGGCCGGCTTTGGCTGGCGCAGTTATCTCTGGGGCGTTGAAGCACTGCTGTCGCACCTGGAGGAACACACCCCCACGTCAAGTCTCTAGTCGCCTGCCACGCCTTGGAGCCAGGTGCCTCCATCACCATGCCAGCCATAGTCAAGTTCGAGAACGTTTCGTACATGTACCCCCGATCGCCTCACCCGGTGCTTCGAGACATTTGCCTGGAAGTGCGAAAAGGCGAGTTCCTCGGGCTGATCGGCCGAACAGGAGCAGGCAAGACCACGTTGTGTCTTGCCTGCAGCGGAATTGTCCCTCAGTACTTTGGAGGCCGCTTTTTCGGCCGGGCTGAGGTCTCCGGGCTAGACACCCTTCAGCACCCCATTCATGAGCTGGCAAGGGTAGTCGGTTCTGTCTTCGAGGACCCCGAGGCTCAGCTCGTAGCCAACTCGGTGGAAAACGAGGTTGCCTTCGCTCTGGAGAATTTGGCGGTGCCACGCGAAGTCATCCTGGCGCGGATCCCACGGGTGCTGGAGGCCGTACGTCTGGAAGGAACCGCTCATCGTCACCCGTCCGAACTGTCGGGCGGACAGAAACAGAGATTGGCCATTGCCGCAGCCCTGGCCGTAGAGCCGGACCTGTTGGTTCTCGATGAACCCACATCCCAACTGGATCCCGTTGGCGCTCAGGAGGTCTTTGCGACCGTCCGCGAGCTCAACCGTGAGCTGGGCATAACAATTCTCATGGCCAGTCACGCCTCCGAGGAATTGGCGGAGCATGCTGACCGCATTGCCCACCTCCACTCTGGCGAACTGCTAGCCATCGGCGATCCAGATAGCATCTATGCTCAGGTCGAGCTCTTGGAGCGGACCGCGCTGCGACCGCCGCAGGTCGCTACCACGCTGCACATGGCGCGTCAACGGGGGATATCAGTGCCACAGCTCCCCGTCCGTTTGCAGGAGGGTCTGGATCTCCTGGAAGCCAAGCGGACTTTGTACCACATTGTCCCCCCACCACTGACTGAAGCTGCTGCCATTGGCGGCCAACCGCTTCTGGCCGTGCGCGATCTTTGCTTCACCTATCCCGATGGTACCCACGCCCTGTCTGGCGTGAGCCTGGACATTCGTCGAGGCGAGTATGTCCTTATCGTTGGCCAGAACGGCGCCGGCAAGAGCACTCTGGTCAAGCACTTTGTCGGGCTCTTGCGGCCAGAGTCGGGAGAGGTCACTTTGGCGGGACAGGACACAGCGCGCCTGCGAACCAGTCAGCTGGCGCGCCAAATCGGCTACATCGCCCAGAATCCCGATAATCAGATCTTTAACTCCACGGTGGAGGACGAGGTTTCTTTCGCCCTTCGCCATTTAGGTCTTCCCAGCTCAGAAGTGGAGGCCCGAACGCTACAGAGCCTCACGGAGATGGGACTCGGGGAATCGCGTGAGCAGCACCCCTTGTCGCTGCCCAAGGGCGACCGCGCTCGCATCGTGATCGCAGCGATCCTGGCCCTGAGGCCGGAGATCATCATCTTTGACGAGCCAACCACCGGGCAGGACTACCAAGGGGCCAGGAGCATCCTAGAGCTCACCCGGCAGTTGCATGGCATGGGCAAGACCATCATCGTCATCACCCATCATCTCTACCTGATGCCAGAGTACGCCAAACGTGTTATCGTGATGGGGAGAGGAAACATCCTGTTGGATGCGCCCATTCGGGAGGCGTACCACAATGAGGAGTTGCTGCGCTCCACATATCTCACGCCCCCACAAGCAGTGTTGCTGGCAAAAGCACTGGCTCGGATCAGCGGTCAGAAGCTGGATCTGCTTACGCCCAGAGAGGTGGCCGACTCAATGTATCCCATACCACAAGACGGATGTCCCGAAGCAGCTCCCTAGCATTCGCGAAATGCTGTGCTGAACTAGCTCAAGCAATGACCACAAGAGGGGTTCTCAGACCACAAGTGGTCTGAGAACCCCTCTTGGTTCACGGATCCATCACCACGGGGCTTCTCCTCCCCGGCAGGCAGTTGCTAGACCTTGGGTCGCGGAGCGAGACCGGCTAGTTCCATGATCTCAGGAACTGCCTCTTCCCACTCAATGGCCATCACGTGCACCCCTGCCACACCCGGCATTTCACGCACTTGCTGGATGATCTCCGCACACTGCTTGATGCCTTCCTTGCGCACCTGGTCTTTGGGAACCCCCCTCAACCGGGCGATGACGTCTTCCGGTACATCCATGCCTGGAACGCTCGCTTGCATGTAGCGCGCCATTCCGATGCTCTTGATCGGGCCTACCCCAGCCAGAATGTAGCACTTTTCGTGGATGCCCAGATCACAGACCCGCTTCATAAACTCCCCGAACTTGTCCACGTTGTAAATGAGCTGCGTCTGCACAAAGTCGGCGCCAGCCGCAGCCTTCTTGGCCAAGCGCAAAGGCCGATACTCAAAGGGGTCCGCAAAGGGGTTTTCGGCCGCTCCAATGAAGAATCGCGGCTCAACGTCCATCTCCTCGCCACAAGCGAACTTTTTTTCGTCGCGCATGGTCCTGACCATGTCCAGCAACTGCACTGAGTCAAGATCGTGCACGCCACGAGCCGTCTTGTGGTTCCCGAAACTCACGTGATCGCCCGTTAGGCACAGGAGATTGCGGATCCCCAATGCTGAAGCGCCCAGAAGATCAGCCTGGATTGCCAAGCGATTGCGGTCGCGGCACGTCATCTGGATGATGGGCTCCAGCCCTAGTTGCAGCAGCATCGTCGCGACCGAGATGCTGGACATCCTCACGATAGCTGTTTGGTTGTCGGTGATATTCACCGCGTCCACATGTCCCTGCAAGAGACCAGCCTTGTGGCGGATCACGTCACCATTCGCGCTCTTTGGAGGTCCCATTTCACCAGTTGCGGCAAAGTGACCGCCGGTCAGGATCTTTTCGAGGTTGCTAGCCACTTTCATAGTTTCAGATCCTCCCTCACGATCCGGCGTGGTCCGCCGTAACGGTCCTTCGACCAATCCTTGGGGGCCATGACCAAGTTGAGCCGGTCCAGCTGGCCCAGTC
Source organism: Anaerolineales bacterium UBA2232 (assembly GCA_002348045.1). The sequence goes on along the minus strand of DDYO01000214.1, from coordinate 24,050 downwards.
GAGCCAAACGGTCATAGATCAACTGCCAAGCACAGTCAGTCTCCTTGTTGACCTCGCACTTGCCGTTCTGGGATCCACCACACGGGCCATTCAACAGACTCTTGGCGCAGCGGACCACAGGACAGACGCCGCCCGTCTCATCCAAGATACAGTCACCACACGCGCCGCAACGCTCCACGAGCACTCCGTGTTCAACCGCCAGTCCCAAGAAATCAGTATTTACCCCGGGAAGGATCACTTTGTCCGGATAGCGTTCGGCGAGTGCTTGGACGCCAATGCCACACGCCAGCGACACAACCGCGTCCGCCCTGCGGACGGCATCCGAAACCGAGTCCACAAATTCCCACTCGCACTGCCGCTGAATCGTTGCCTCAGCAATCGTCCGCTGTACTCCTTCCATGGACGAGGCCATCCGCAGAGCTGAGGCCAAGAGCCCCACCTCTTTCTCGCCGCCGGCGAAACTGATGGTTACGCAAGTACCGCACCCGAGCACCAGAATCCTGCGGTAGGGAGCGATCATCGCTTTGACTTCAGCAAAGGGTTTTGGTTGCGCCTTTATCATCTTAGGCTCTCCTCACTGGGCTTGGACCGAGTTCCCTCACCTTATCCAACAAGCCGAGCAGGTGCTGTGGGAGGTTTGCACAGTCTGCCGAAGACAGATTAAGCATCAGCAATCGCTCCGAGCCGACACCCACGGCATCCAGCAGACCCTGGATGTACCTTACGCGCTGACCGGCATGAGTGCTACCTTTGAGATTGTGACACTCATCCTCCAAGCACCCAGCGACGAATACGCCGTCAGCCCCCAACTCAAACGCCTTGAGCAGGTACAGCGAATCTACCTTGCCTGCGCAGAGGACGTCGATGGCCCGCACATTCCTCGGGAGCTTGGCTTTGACCACATTGGGCTCCTGGCCGTTGTAAGCACAATAGCGACATGCAAACCCAACGATAGTCGGCTCGCCATCCATCCTGGCCCTTCGAACGGCATTGCGGATCTCCCCCAACATCTCATCGTCATCGTGAAGAGTCATCTCAATGGCCTTGGCAGGACATTCGGTGGCGCACAATCCACAGGCCTGACATTGTTCCACGGGCACTGTCGCCGTGCCCCGCTCCAGCAAGGGCACGTCGTAGGGGCAAATGCGGACGCAGGTCAGGCAAGCGATGCACTTGTCCATATTGACCACTGCACCGGCGCCACAGGTTAGGCAGCGCTGCGCCGCTCTGATGGCCTGCGTCTCAGTGTACCCCAGGTCGACTTCTGCAAACGATACCCGACGCACCTGCGCGTCCAACTGCGGCATCGCCTCTCGAGGAAGCCGCCGAATCTGCTCGATGGTCTGCGCCTTTAGTGCGCCGAGTTTCTCCGGCTCAGGGGGATGAACGCTCGCGACGTCCACACCACGGATATGAGCATCGATGGAGCGGGCAGCGCGATGGCCGGCTGCAATGGCGTCGATGATGAATCCTATACCCGTAACGGCATCCCCACCAGCAAACACGCCGGCCCTGGTCGTCTCCAGTGTCCACGGGTCCACCTGGATAGTGCGCCTTTTCGTCGCGGCGATGGAGCCGTCCTTGGGCAAGAAGCTCAAATCTGGTCCCTGTCCAATGGCAAAGATGATCAAATCGGCAGCCAGGATGTGCTCCGTCTCCGGGAACTCATCCATGTCAATGCTTCCATCCGCGAGGAAGCCTCGAAATTCTACATTGACGCACCGCATTCCGGCGACTTTGCCCTCATTCAGCACACACTCCCGGAAGGTGCGCCCGTCATAGATCTTGATGCCCTCGGCGCAAGCCTCTTCGATTTCCCAGGGGTGCGCGGGCATTTGCTCGGTGCTCTCCAGGCAACTCATCGTCACCTCGGCAGCTCCCAGCCGCACGGCCGTGCGAGCTACGTCAAACGCCACATTGCCGCCACCCAGCACAAGGACGTGCCTGCCGGACAGATCAATGGGTTCGCCAAGGGCCACGCGGCGCAAGAACTCGATGTTGAGCCAGACATCAGGCAATTCCACGTTAGGCAGTCGCAGCTTACGCCCCACATGGGAGCCAATGGCCAGGAAGACCGCCTTGAAGCCATCCTGCAACAGCCCATCCACGTCCACGATGCGGTGATCGGTCACGAACTCGATGCCCAGTTCTCTAAGGGGAGCCACCTCAAGCTCGACGGTATCGCGAGGAAGGCGATAAAGAGGTATCCCTGTCTGTAGCATACCACCCAGTTTGGGAAGGGCCTCGTAGACCGTAACCTTGTAGCCCATCCTGGCCAGGTCATGGGCAGCGGTCAGGCCCCCAGGCCCCGAGCCCAGAACTGCGATTCGCTCCTCGCGGGGTTCTGCCACGGCAAGGCCCGGGGCATGGCCCTTCCGCAAGTCATGGCGCTCCGTGGCGAACCTTTTTAGGGCGCAGATGGCAATGGGTTCGTCAACATCGTTGCGCCGGCACTCGGTCTCGCAAGGGTGAGCGCAAACTTTGCCACAGACGTACGGCAGCGGGTTGGGTTCCCGAGCCAGGCGATAGGCCTCCTCAAAATCACCCGTAGCGATGGCGTGTACGTAACCCCTCACGTCGGTGTGTGCCGGACAACCAGCCATGCATGGGGGAGCTAGTTCCGTCAACGGTGAGGGACGATCGCGACCGGAGCTCATACTCGACGCGTCCTTTCTGCCCGAAGAGGCATGATACGGTGTTGCAGCTATTGTATGGGGCAATTCATCCCAGCGCAAACCAACTCCCCATCGAAACAGGTCAAACGGTGCATGGCAGGCTCTGCCCTGTCTGCCGGGTATCCGCCTCGGCCTCTGGACTTTTGGGCCATGTAGGGGTAGAATGTGCTGCCCACTTCCAGGCTGGAGGGAAGCGAGCTGGAGCTGCAGGGAGGAAGTCCAAGTGAGAGATAGAGAGTCTGACTATTCCGGTATGAACCTGTTCCGCATTTCACTGAGTAGAGGTTCCGATCCCGTTCGACTCGGTAGAACACGGGTGTGGCATCCGCCGACCGATGTCTACGAGACAGATTCTCATGTCACCGTAAAGATCGAGCTCGCCGGCGTTAGCACTGATGAGCTGGCCATCCGCCTCAATGACCGTATGCTGAGCGTATCGGGTCACCGCAATGATCCGGCCGCAAAGTCGGCCTATCAGCAGATGGAAATCAGCTATGGGCCCTTTCATGCTGAGGTGTACCTTCCCTGCGATGTCGATGAAAACCAGGCGTCAGCGGACTATCGGAACGGCTTTGTCTACGTACTACTTCCCAAGGCCCAGCGCAAACATCATATCCCAGTCATCGTCGTTGTCGAACGCCAGGAATGATCACCAACCGAACATCACCACACGCAGCCGACTTGATCGGTTAGCGCCTACGGAGGTTGACACATGAGTCTTGTTCTTTTGGGACAGGATTCGAATCCCGAGCCCATACAAAAGACCCCAGAGGAAACTCAGATTGCTGAGACCCCTTCTATTCCAGATATCCTGCCCATCTTGCCTCTCAAGAACACGGTGGTGTATCCCATCCCCATACTGCTACCGCTGATTGTTGGACAGCCCCGCTCCATCAAACTGGTGGATGATGTGGTGCTCGGAAACCGCATGATCGGCCTGGTGGCTCTCAAGGATGCTGGGATCGAAGATCCCGGCCCTGACGATGTTTACCATGTGGGTTCCGCCGCCATCATCGCCCGGTTTGCCAAAGCCCCGGACTCGACCATCCGTATCTTTGTGCAGGGCATGGAGCGTATCAAGATCCTGGAGTTTACCCAGACAGAGCCTTACCTCATGGCCAGGGTACAGGTGGCTCAGGAGCCTGCGGAAAAGGGTGTTGAAGTACAGGCCCTGATGAGAAACACCGTAGACCTCTTCCGCCGGATGGCCACCCTGATGCCCTACCTGCCTGAAGAGCTCATCATGGCCACTCTGAGCGTGGAGGACCCGCGGCAGCTCGCTTACCTGGTCGCCTCCTACGTGCGGATGGACATGACCGACGCCCAAACCATCTTGGAAATCGAATCCATCGCCGACAAGCTCCACAAGCTGAACGTTATCCTGGGCAAGGAACTGGAGGTACTTGAGCTGGGCAAAAAGATCCAGGATCAAGCCCAGTCCGAGATGCAAAAGGTGCAGCGCGAGTATTACCTGCGCGAACAACTCAAAGCAATCCGCAAGGAGTTGGGGGAAGAGGATGAGCAGCAGGCGGAGGCGAACGAACTCACTGCCAAGATCGAACAGGCAGGCATGCCGCCTGAGGCCGAAAAGGAGGCTAAGCGAGAGCTAGACCGGCTATCCAAGATGCCAACGGCCGCTGCCGAATACTCTGTCATCAAGACCTATCTGGACTGGCTGGTCTCCATGCCCTGGAACGTGACCACCGAGGACAATCTAGACATCCAGCTCGTGCGCCAGGTCCTCGATGAGGACCACTACGATCTGGAAAAGATAAAGGACCGGATCCTGGAGTATCTGGCGGTTCGCAAACTGCGCCAAGAGCGCAAGGGGGAGCTGGATGAAGGCGGTTCTGACCAAATCCGGCGCGATCGTGAGGGCGTCATCATGTGTTTCGTTGGCCCTCCTGGCACCGGCAAGACGTCTTTAGGTCAGTCCATCGCTCGAGCAATGGGACGCAAGTTCATCCGTATGTCCGTAGGTGGAATGCGAGACGAGGCAGAGATTCGCGGCCATCGCCGCACCTACATCGGAGCCATGCCCGGTCGTGTAATCCAAGCGATCAAACGAGCCGGTTCCAAGAACCCGGTGTTCATGATTGACGAGGTAGACAAGATCGGCTCGGATTGGCGGGGTGATCCCTCCTCCGCACTTCTCGAAGTGCTTGACCCAGAGCAGAATCGGGACTTTCGCGACAACTACCTGGACGTACCATTTGACCTGTCACAGGTCATGTTCATCACCACAGCCAACCTCCTCGATCCGATACCCGATCCCCTCAAGGACCGCATGGAGGTCTTGCAGCTCTCAGGTTATACCGAAGAGGAAAAGGTCAAGATCGCCCACGGCTACCTGGTACCGCGCCAGCTGAGGGAAACCGGGCTCCGTCCTGGCGAGGTTACTTTTGGGGACGAAGCAGTCCAGCGTATCATTCGAGATTACACCCGTGAGGCTGGGCTTCGCAACCTTGAGCGTGAGATCGGGACCATCTGCCGTAAGATCGCCACGAAAATCGCCTCTGGTGAGATCACAGATGGTACGGTGGTCTCGCCCCAGCTGGCGGCCGAGATGCTGGGCAAGCCCAGGTTCTTCTTTGAGGCAGCGGAGCGCACCATGGTGCCCGGTGTGGTGACGGGTCTGGCGTGGACGCCGGCGGGCGGAGATATCCTCTTTATCGAGGCCACACGCATGCCCGGTAGCAAGGGGTTCCAGCTGACCGGGCAGTTGGGCGACGTGATGAAGGAATCGGCTCAGGCGGCGCTCAGCTATGTCCGCTCCAAGGCTAAGGAACTCGGCATTCCTGAGGACTTTTTTGCCAACAACGATATTCACCTGCATGTACCGGCGGGCGCAACTCCCAAAGATGGGCCGTCGGCCGGGGTCGCCATGGGCACGGCGCTGGTTTCTCTGCTCACCGGCAAGCCCGTCGATGCCGGGGTGGGAATGACCGGCGAGATTACTCTCCGCGGCCAAGTTCTTCCCATCGGAGGCGTCAAGGAAAAGGTACTGGCTGCACGACGTGCCGGCCTGACCACCGTCATTCTGCCCAAGCGCAACGAACCTGATTTGGAGGAGGTACCTATCCCGATCAAAGAAGAGATGACCTTTATCCTTGCCGACAGAATGGAGGACGTCCTGAACGCAGCACTGCCCAACAGCACGGGCAAGAAGAAGAGCACCAGACGTAATACAGAGAGGAGGGCTGGACGAGAGACCAGTGCCAAGACACAAGGTTGACCAGCAGCAGATGGCCTGGCGACGTGTAGATCTTCACATCCACACGCCGGCCTCATCCCACTGCTATGAAGACAAGAACGCAAGCTATTTAAAGATCCTGCTGAAAGCGGAACAGCAAGGGCTCGACATCATCGCCATTGCCGACCACAACACCGTCGCCGGAGTAGCTGCCATCCGCGGGCGAATCCAAGAACTGGCTTTGCTGGAGCGGCTGAACCGATTGCGGGATGACGAGAAAAAGGAGTTGGAGGAATTCCGCCGACTGGGCAGCAAGATATTGATTCTGCCGGGTTTTGAGTTCACCGCGACCCTCGGTTTTCACATCCTCGGCATCTTTCCGCCGGAAACTGCCGTCCGAGAGCTAGAGCATGTACTGCTCAATCTGAGGGTTCCGCCGGACAAACTGGACCTGGGATCCAGTGAGATTGGGGCAACGGTCGATGTGCTAACGGCATATCGCACGATAGCCGAAGCGGGAGGACTGGTGATTGCCGCCCATGCCAATTCTGCCCACGGCGTTGCCCTGCGCGGATTCGACTTTGGCGGCCAGACCAAGATCGCCTACACCCAGGACTCGTACCTGCATGCTTTGGAGGTGACGGACCTCGAGCGCACAGGCAGACGGACCACGGCTTCCTTCTTTGACGGTTCCAAACCGGACTATCCCAGGCGCATGCATTGCATTCAGAGTTCTGATGCCCACAGTATCGAAGGCAATCCCAAGGATGAGCACCGAATGGGCGTCGGCGAGAGGGTAACGGAGGTTCTCCTTCCCGAGGTAAGCTTTGAGGCTCTCAAGGCCGTCTTTGTAGGAACAGACTTTACGCGCACGCGGCCTTACCGCCCGGCCCAGCCCAGCTTTGACTTTGTGGAGGCCGCGCAGCAGGCTGGCGCCAGCCTTGTCCAATCGTTCCATGAAAAGGCGACCCGCAAGGGAGGCTATATCTTGGCCATCCTGCGCGATGTCGTTGCCTTTGCCAACACCAATGGGGGTATGGTCTTTGTGGGCGCCAGCTCCAAGCCCAAGAGCCCGCCAGTAGGGGTCGATAGACCCGAGGAAACCGCCCGGAACCTGACGGCGGAAATCCGCCGTTCAGTGACGCCGCCGCTAGAAGCCGACATCGATCTGCTCAAGAGCCGGGGAAAGACCGTCCTTCGCATCTCAGTAGGGCGTGGTCCCAATCCTCCATACGCCCTTGAGGGTGTAGAGGTATACCTGCGGCAAGAGTCCGAGACCAGCCGTGCCATGCGCGATGAGCTGGTGCAGCTGGTGCAGCGGGCAGCAGTGCCTCCTGAACCAAAGCAAGCAGCCGTTCCTCCCCCCTCTGGGCCAGGCACCGAGGTTGCTGTGGCGCCTCCCCGAACGGGAGTAGAGATCGCTGACATAGTGGACCGGGAAGGTACCCGCTCGTACACGCTTCGTGACCTGCGCAACGGCAACATCATTCAGAATGTCACCAAGTCATCGGCCCGCAGGCTATGGCGTTATGCTATCACGGAACACGAGGAACGACCGATTGACACGGCCAATGTCAAATGGCACGGCACGCTCGGCCTGTGGAAGTCCTACCGCCGACTCGGCCGCAAGTGCTATGATCTCGTGCAACGTGACAATAGTGGCAAGGTGCGCATGTACTATGGTGTGACCGACGACGGCATACACGGCGAATGGGCCGTCTTCAACGCTGACAAGTAGGGTCGCGGGTCTCTGTAGAAGAAAAACTGCTTGGTGGTCATCTTCCCTTGGTGGAAGGCACCATCTACGGGCGGCCCACCTATCTGACCGTCATCGAGTTTACCAATTCGCTTGCAGTGGAGTCGCGGCAGTCAGAGCGGCTCCACTGCAATCATGGTCACCCTCGCCAGCGCCCGCACGTGAGCGCGCTGGACGACGCACAGACCATGGCCGTCCCAACCAGGAAAGTGCACTGTGGCTGCGACAAGGGATTAGTAACTTTCGCGCTTGGCGCCGAGCCCGGTTTCAAGCCGCCCGGCCCGTGTGCACGTTGGAACTTTATCGTGAGGAGCTCACCACAGAATGATCGAGTTCATCTTCCTCGGCACTTGCGCGTCGGCTCCATCTGTCGAGCGGGGTCTGTCGGCTGCCATGGTCATGCACGAGGACAGCCGGTTTCTGCTTGACTGCGGCGAGGGAACCCAACGCCAGATCCTGCGCAGTGGCCTTGGTTTCAAGCGCCTGGACAAAGTGCTTATCACCCATGGACACCTGGACCATATCCTTGGCCTCGGAGGGCTGGTCTCCACCTTTGCGAGATGGGAAGCCATGGCCCGGCTCACGATCTATGCTGGAGGCTGGGCTCTGGAACGCGTCCGGGATCTGATGAACGTAGTGCTGCGTGGCGAAGTGCAGATGAAGATGGACTACCGGGAGGTGCAAGCTGGCATCATTTGGGAAAGCAAGAGCCTCAAGATCACCGCTTTCCCCGTCACTCACCGGGGCCCAGGATGCTTCGGATACCTCTTCGAGGAGCAGAGCCGTCGGCCCTTCCTCGCCGAGGAAGCCGAGCGTCTGGGAGTCCCGGTTGGTCCCGAGCGCAAGCTCCTGGTTCGGGGACAGTCCATCACCCTCGCCGATGGCAGGGTGATCAACCCTGCCCAGGTCCTTGGCCCCCTCATCCCGGGGGTCAAACTAGCTTGGGTCGGGGATTCTGCTCAGACCGGCAACCTACTGGAGCATGTCAGAAGCGCCGATGCCCTGGTCATCGAGGCAACCTACCTGGACGTTGAGTCTGCGCTCGCAGAGCGTTTCGGCCACCTGACGGCGTCCCAGGCCGCATCGCTGGCTCACGATGCGGGAGTCGGTCATCTGTACCTTACCCACATCTCGCGGCGCTACTCTGCCAACCAGGTCCTGCAGGAAGCGGCTCCGATCTTTGGCCGGGTCACTGTAGCACGGGACTTTGCCCGCTACCGCATCAGCCGCGGTTCTCCGGCCGACAGCTCCATGGTCGCGGGCGGGTTGGAGCACTCTGAGGTACAGGGCGGTCCTTTGACCCATGATTCCTGGCAAGAAGGAGACCCCGATTGAACCTCAGGCAGGTCCTGGAAACCCTGCGTGGTCAGGGTGAGCTCACGGTAATCACGAAAGAGCTGAGTCCACACCTGGAGACCGCCGCCGTCATCCACGCCTTGCAAGAACGCCCGACAGTATTCGAACGAATCCGTGGCTCTCGCTATCCTGTGGTTGCCGGGCTGTGCTCCAGCCGCGAGGCAATCGCTACGGCGCTCGGCGTCGGTCAGGACCAGTTGATGGCTACGATGACCCAGGCCCTACAGAACCCGGCCAGCCCGCCACTGATCACCGCGGCCCCGTGCCAAGAGGTCATCGAGCCGGACGTTGATCTTTGCTCGCTCCCTGTTCTGACGCACCTCCGAGGTGACGGCAGTGCCTATATCACCGCTGGCGTGGTCATCGTCAATGACCCGGAGTTGGGGCGCAACGTAGCCATTCATCGCCTCATGGTCTTGGATGAACGACGGCTCGCAGCAAGGCTGGTGGAACAGCGAGGTACCGATAGCGCCTGGCACAAGTCGGGCCGCACCCTCGATGCGGCCATCTGTATCGGCAACTCAACTGCCGTGCTCCTTGCCGCTGCCATGAGCCCAGCCCCTGGCACAGACGAGATGGGCATTGCTCATTCGCTAGATCCTACGCCACTGGTAAGATGCCGTACGGTTGACCTGGCAGTGCCCGCCGACTGCGAAATCGTGTTGGAGGGCAAGCTTGGTCGAGAAATGGTGGACGAGGGGCCGTTTCTTGACCTCACCGAGACGATGGACATTGTGCGCCGCCAGCCGGTGATCGAGATCCAATGTATTACCCACCGTCGCGATGGCCTCTACCAAGCTCTGCTGCCTGGAGGCTTGGAGCACAAATTGCTCATGGGCCTGCCTCGCGAGCCCACCATTTACGAAGCGGTCCGCCAAGTGTGCGACTGCATCAACGTCCAGCTGACCCCGGGTGGAGGATCCTGGCTGCATGCCCTGATCCAGATACGCAAGCGGCATGCTGACGACGGTCTAAGGGCAGCCGAGGCCGCCATCAGGGGGCACGGTTCCCTCAAGCACGTCTGGGTCGTTGATGAAGACATTGACATCCTGGATCCGTCACAGGTAGAGTGGGCGCTGGCCACCCGCTTTCAAGCGGACCGGTCTTTGCAGGTGCGGCCCAACCAAGCTGGCAGTTCGCTGGATCCATCGGGCTGTCACGTGCCGGGCCACAAGTCTCTTACCACCAAGATGATCATCGACGCGACCATACCTTGGCTCAAGGCCGATGGGACAGAGCGAACACCCCAGGAGCTGGCCGCGTTTCACAAGGTGGGCTACGAAACAGTCGATCTGGACAAGATCCTGACCAGGAAGGTAGAGAATGGCTAGCGTCATAAAACGAGTGCTGCTCACGGTGGCCCTGTTGATTGCGGGAGCAGCGATCTGGCAAAAACTGCACATCGTGATCTTTGTGCGAGCCACTCTTCTCCAACTGCTGCTCTTTTACCTCGTCCTTGCCGTAGTTATCTACGTCCTGCTGGATGAGATCATTGATCGGCTCGTCAGGCGATAACCGTGCGACTAACCGGGGAAGAGCAGGCCATGCTCAAGGGCGAGCACGGTCCTGCCGCGAAGAAAGCGATGAACATGGTTGCCGCTCTGGGCGAGATCTACGGAGCCCGGCGGCTTGTTCACATCCTCAGCGCCCAGGTGTCCGGCGTGAGCTACAAGAACCTGGGAGACGATGGGATCGAGTTCCTCGAAGACTGGGCAGCCCAGGGCGCCCGGGTGAGCGTGCCATCGTTCATGAACCCCGCAGGCATGGACCTTGAGCGATGGCAGGCCATGGGGATTGGCCGCGAGTTCGCTGAAAAGCAGCAGCGTTTGGTCCGCGCTCTGACTCACATGGGCGTTGAGCTTACCTGTACCTGCACGCCATATCTGAGCGGCCACGCTCCCCGACGCGGACAGCACCTGGCGTGGAGTGAATCTTCGGCCGTCAGTTACGCCAACTCGGTTCTGGGTGCACGGACCAATCGAGAAGGTGGTCCCAGTGCTCTGGCTGCCGCCATCGTCGGTAGAACAGCAGCCTACGGGCTACACCTGCCAGAGAATCGAGCGGCAACCCACCTGGTGGACGTACGCTGCCCGATCAGCAGCCTTCCCGACTACGGAGCTTTGGGCTATGCTGTGGGACGAATGGTGGGCGACGGCGTGCCGGCCCTACGTTTCCTCAACGGGCTATCTCCGCAGCACCCGCCGGCACAGGAATGCCTCATGACCCTCGGGGCGGCCATGGCGGCTAGCGGCGCTGTCGCCTTGTATCACATTGAGGGCGTTACGGCTGAAGCGCGTCGGCAGCCCGGTTTCGTGCTTCCTGCCGACGGGACTGTGCCCACCCTCGTCATCAGTGATCTGAATTCCAGTTATGAGGCCTTGAACTCGCCATCGGTCGATGTCGACTTTGTCAGCGTTGGCTGTCCCCATGCCACGTTGGCCGATCTGGAACAAATCGCCCAGCTGCTCCAGGACCGGTGGGTTCGGGCGACCCTCTGGGTGACCACCTCGCGCTACGTCCGCCAGCTTGCCTCGAAGCGTGGGTGGATCGAGACCATCGAGAAGGCTGGCGGCCACGTATTTGCCGATACCTGCCTGGTGGTCGCCCCGGTTGAGGGGTTGGGATTCCGGGTCATGGCCACCAATTCGGCCAAGGCAGCGTTTTACGCCGCGTCCCACTCTGGCTTGAAGCGGCGATTCGGCACCACCGAGCAGTGTATCGAAGCCGCGCTGACCGGCCGCTGGCCAGAATCGCCCACGACGAGCGCCGTCCGATGATGGAGCTGCGGGGTCGAGCCATCTTTCGCGGCCAGGCCAGGGGGCGCGCCTTGGTGTCCCCATCCCCCATCGGGTTTCTTGGAGGCGTGGACCCAGACAGTGGCATGGTCATTGAGCCGGGCCATCCCCTCGAGGGCCAAAGCATCAGCGGTCGCGTGTTGGTATTCCCAACGGGCAAAGGCAGCACCGTCGGATCGTACACCCTTTATCGCCTGGCAAGACAGGGACGCGGGCCGGTAGCCATTGTCAACCAAAGGAGTGAGGCCATCGTGGCCATCGGTGCGATCATGGCCGAAATCCCCATGGTAGACGGCATCGACGTCAGCAAAATCGCTACCGACGACCCGATTGTGATAAATGGAGAGAGCATCATCATTGGCTGAACTAGTCTTTGTGAAACTGGGTGGATCCCTGATCACCGACAAGATGCGCGAGTCCAGGGCCCGCCCTGAGCTGATAGCCCGGCTGGGTGAGGAGATGGCTCATGCCCTCGCGGCCAGGGAAGACCTCAAACTGCTCATAGGGCATGGCAGCGGTTCCTTCGGGCACGTCGCCGCTCAGCGTTACCATGTTCAGACCGGCTGCAGTGATTGGCAAGGGTATGCCGAGACCAGCGCCGCCGCACTGCGGCTGAACCGCATCGTCGCCGACCAGCTGCTCCGTGCCGGCCTTCCCGTCGTTACCATCCAGCCATCTGCATCAGCACGAGCCTCCGCTGGTCAGCTTCAACATATGGACTGCTTCCCGATTCAAGAGGTTCTCCAGCATAACCTTATCCCGCTGGTCTTTGGCGATGTCGCCCTGGACAAGGAGTGGGGCACCACTATCATTTCCACCGAGTCCATTTTCGCGCATCTGGCCGCGGTCATGCATCCTCAGCGGATTATCCTGGTCGGAGAGGTTGCGGGCGTATTCAGCGGTGATCCTCACCTCGATCCAGCCGCCCAACTCATCCCAGTCATCCAAGCTGGCCGCAGCAAGTTGTGGGATCATGCTCTCGGCGGATCCAACGCCATCGATGTAACCGGTGGCATGCGCAGCAAGGTTCAAGAAATGGCGCGCCTGGTGCGGTGCGTCCCCGGTCTGCGCGTCCTGCTGCTGGGTGGCCTGCAGGAGGGCCTGTTGGAGCGTTCGCTGACCGACCCTGCCTCTAACCCCGGCACGCTAATCCAGGACAAGTAGCACTCGGACCAAGCCCTCGCCCGGTCATCTTCCCACCCCCTGGGCCGCCAAAATCAGAAATGCCTGGCATCAGAACCACTGCTTTCCGCCAGGAGGCATGGCTGCGGACCGATTCCTGGCCGTTCCCCGCAGCTACGCGTACCCCTGGGGTAAGCGGTGGTGTTTCCCCTTGCTCACCTTCTTGGGTATAATGGATCCCTGTACGCAGCTCGGCCTGAGGAGCTGTGGCCGAAGGAGTTGGAGATAAGATGGTCATCAATATAGTCGTTTTCATCATCGTGCTCGGCGTGGTTCTCATCACCCACGAGATGGGACACTTTCTAATGGCACGCCGGTTCGGGATCGTGGTTCAGGAATTTGGCATCGGTTACCCTCCAAGGATCAAGACCTTGGCGGTTCGCAACGGTGTGGAATATACCCTCAATGCCCTGCCACTGGGTGGGTTTGTAAAGATGCTGGGTGAGGAAGACCCGTCAGCACCGGGCAGCTTTGCCAGCAAGAGCGCAACAGCTCGTATCGCTACGCTACTCGCCGGGGCAGTGATGAACCTGTTGCTGGCCATCGTGCTGTTCACCGCGCTATTGATGATTGGCGAACAGATGGTCGTTGGAAATGTGGTCATTCAAGCAGTTGCCCCAAACTCGCCGGCGGACCAGGCAGGCCTCCAGGAGGGCGATGTCTTCGTTAGCCTCGAAGGTCAGGCTGTGGAAGGGCTCAGCGATCTTGTAGATCGCACCCGCCTGTTCCTCGACCGTGAGATTGGTGTCACCGTCCTGCGTGGAGACGATCAGATTGCTGTTCGCCTGGTCCCGCGATCGGCCCCACCTCAGGGGGAAGGTGCTATCGGTATCAGCATCGGCATGCAGGAGGGCTACCAGATCAAGACCATACGGCGTCCGATTTGGGAGGCTATTCCCCTCGGCATACGCCGCGCCTGGATGACCGCCGCACTCACGCTTTCGGGCCTGTTGAATTTGGCTCGCATGGGAGTCTCTTCAGGTGACATCGCGGGACCGGTGGGCATCATGGAAATCGGGGGCGCAGTGGCCCGCACCGGCGTGCTAAACCTCGTCAACTTTATTGCGTTCTTTAGCGTCAACCTGTTCATCATCAACCTGCTTCCCCTTCCCGCCTTGGACGGTGGCCGCATTGCCTTCATTCTTCTCGAGCTCATCAGGGGGGGAAAGCGGATCGCGCCGGAGAGAGAGGGGTTGATTCACCTGGCTGGGCTCCTGCTGTTCGTCGGGCTCTCCCTGGTCCTTTCGTACTTTGACGTCATGCGCATCCTGAGTGGACGGAGCTTGCTGCCCTAGCTAAGATGCCCATACGCTGCCGTGCCTGCGCCTCGGAAGTGAAACCAGGGTTGAGGGTGTGCCCAGAGTGCGGTGCCACCCTCGGCCGAGGTGGGCTTGCCCGACAGATCCGCTGTCGGTCCTGTCAGAACCCCGTGCCCAGCAACCTCCGTGTGTGTCCTCACTGCGGGGCTGCCTTGCGGAGGAGCTGGCAATCGCCTCTGTTGGGCCTGCTGGCGGTGCTTCTGGCCTTGGGGTTCACGTATGTGGTGACCAGCTATTTGCCCTGGGACAAGCTGCGCTCAGCAGCCGCACAGGTCCAGGTGCCATCAGTTGCCTTCTTGGTCACTCCCACGGCCACTCCATCCCATACTGCTACCCGACGGCCTTCGTCCACACCCACAGCGACCTGGACGAGCACCCCCTTGCCGTTAACCAGCACAGCAACTCAGACGCCTCTTCCACCAACAGCTACCCCGAGGCCCGCAACCCCGACAGCCAGGCCCCTACCAGCGGCAACAGCCCTTGCTGACCTAGTGCTGGCCAGCCCCAAGCTGGTCTCGCCCGGAAACGGCGATGAGTTCAGGGGAGGCGATAGTCAGATCCAATTGACGTGGGAGTCCATCGGTGCGCTGGCAGAAGACGAGTGGTACTCGCTGAGTTTGCGATTCGCCGCTGATGGAGCAACGCGCTACAATGGGACCTGGACAAAAGACACAAGTTGGACGGTCCCACCCGAGGCCCACGCCACAGCAGGTCAGTCTGAGAGGGAGTTCCACTGGGACGTGATTGTGATGAGACAGACTGGAACTCGAGCCGATGGCGGGCGCGAAGGCGTTCCCATAAGCCCCAGCAGCGAGACCTGGATATTCTTATGGTACTGAGCGGGCCTCAGCGCGAGAGCTGTCAGCTGAGCCTCTGGTGCAAGCTGATCATATCTGGAAGGTTCGGTGGTTATGCCAAGAGACGATGAGTACCTCGCGTTCGGTCAGGTGCTCGAGATGCTGGCACAGGATAACGTTCCCATAAGCAGCAGCGTGCTCTATGCGCTGTCGGGACTCGGCACGGCCGCCACGCGGCAGATGCGGGAGTACTGGCCCTCCCTCCCTGCTGCTCGCCGCCGCAGAATCATCGAGACTCTGGTGGAGAGCGCTGAAGCGAACTTTGAGCTCGACTTTAATGCTGTCTTCCGCTCAACCCTGCAGGATCAAGACGGCAGGATTCGCCAGCTGTCCATCGACGGCCTGTGGGAGGATCAGTCGGTGACGCTCGTATCTCCTCTCGTCCGCGCCCTTCGCGAGGATCCAGAACCTCTCGTCCGCGCCGCTGCTGCGGCCTCACTCGGGCGATTCGTGCTTCTGGCTGAACTCGACGAGCTAGAAGAGCGTCGTGCCCAACTCGTCCGCGAGGCGCTCCTGGAGACAGCGCGGAATGTCCACGAATCCCTGGACGTTCGCCGTCGCAGCGTAGAGTCCATCGCGTACTACGCTGATCCTGGAGTGCACACGATTATTGCTGAGGCGTATGCTGATGATCGCGAGGCTATGCGATTGAGCGCGGTCTTTGCCATGGGCAGGAGTGCTGACACGGGGTGGGCCTCCATCGTTCTGCAGGAACTCTCCAGCTCCGACCCGGCCATGCGTTACGAAGCTGCACGCGCTTCCGGAGAGCTGGAGATCAAGGCCGCGGTGCCCGCTCTGACCGAACTGATCGACGACCCTGATCGGGAAATCCAGTTGGCGGCCATCACCTCTTTGGGGCAAATCGGCGGAGCCTCAGCGCGAAAGATGCTGGAACAGTGCGTGCTGCTCGACGATGAAATCCTGTGCGAGGCCGCCGAGGATGCGCTCAGGGAGATCATGATGACGGGTGCATCCTTGGACCTCTTGGTGATCGATCCCGAGGACGGGGCCGGGGGCGACGATGACCTGGACATCGAAGACCTCGACGAAGACCTGGAGGACTAGAGAGACTTGGCGCCAAGCCCAAGGGCCAATCACCGTGGGCTCGGGCAGTCAGTCGACTCGAGGGTTCCGCCACACAACGCGACCGTAGGGCCACGGAGGACCGTTCCACTTGTCACTGCTCAACGTCTTTTCCAATGCCGTGCTGCCAGTCATCCTCGTTTTCGCGGTAGGATATGTGCTGCAGCGCACCCTGGCGCCGGACAATCGTGCCGTAGCACGTGTCGCCTTTTACGTCTTTACCCCGTGTGTGGTCTTTGCTTCCCTTTCTCAATCGACCCTCGGCACAGCCGACGCAGGGGGCATCGTGGCCTTCTTCATCATCAGCACGCTAGCACTTTGGCCACTAGCCTGGGGCTTGGCGCGCCGCCTGCGTCTTTCTCAGCGCCAGGAGAGCGCCTTCTTGCTCTCAATACTGCTCAATAACACTGGCAACTATGGCCTGCCTCTCCTCTTGTTCGCCTATGGATCCGAGGGTCTGGCTCGTGGCTCCCTGTTCTTTGCCGGCTCTGCGGTCTTGGGCAACACGCTGGGCGTTTACCTCGCATCACGGGGGAGCGCCGATGTTCTTTCGTCCCTGAAGCGGTTGGCTCAGGTTCCGGTGGTTTATGCGGTGGTGCTGGCCTTGCTTTTCAGAGGTCTCTCCTTGGCACCCCCGGAACCCATTTACAAAGCCGTCAAGCTCCTGGGCGACGCTGCCCCTCCCACCATGCAGCTCCTGCTGGGTATGCAGCTCGCCCAGATTCGTTTGGGGCGCGAGACCAAGTTGATTGGGCTAGCCAGTCTGCTGCGGCTGGTGGGGGGCGCGGTGTTGGGCTTTGCGGTGGCCAGGCTGCTGGGGTTGCAGGGCCTCACCAGGAAGGTATGCATCGTAGAGTCCAGCATGCCCACGGCCATCACCGCCACCGTGCTCGCCACCGAGTTCGAGTCCGACCCCACCTTTGTGACGGGCGTGGTTTTCGTCACCACCGTCTTGAGCATGGTGACCTTGACCATACTGCTGCGCCTTCTGATGTAGGATGGGGACACTGTTCCCCGCAACCTGGGATTGCAGGCACTCGTAGGACGGGCAGAAAGCAGTCAAACGATCACGTTTGAGCGGTCCACTCAGTAAGGCCAGCCCTAGCCTGGAACGTCCCAGAGGGGTCAGCGCCCAGAAAGCCAGCGTCGTAGGCTCGTTTGTCAACGGGAGAAAGATCTCGTACCATGTGTTCATTCAGCAGCGCATAGTGGCGCAGGCCGTCCAGGCGCTCGCCGATCCACTCCAGGTCCTCCTCGGTGGTTGTCCAGTGGCGAGAATCAAAAACGCTCAGGTTCAGCGGGCGCGAGTACGCACGCAGCGCTTTCTGACCCAGAGTGTTGAAATAAGCCTCAAAGTACGAGAGCGCCAGCTCCCGTAGGTTGCGGTGGATTGGTTCGCGAAAGCGCAGCCCCGAAAAGTTCGATTTCGCCACGGCCCCCAGGTGGCCGTGGCAACGATAGATGGCGATGACGTGGTCGTCATCGTTAAAGGCCCGCAGGTCGACCACAAGCGCAGGATGTCCGTGAAAGCGCAGAGCCGCGGAGGCCAAGTACGCCCCCTCGCTGCAGTGGGCGCGGCGGTCGCGAAGGACGCGGCGCGGTGAGCGCGTCTGATGATCCGTGTTGTAGGGAAGGCTGTCCAAGAACTGCTGGACCTTCCACGGGGTATTCAGACGGGCAAGAACATCCCGCTCGTCCGCTGTCCAAGTTGCTGTGTCGGGCATCCCAAAGCTCCTCGTGAAACCAGAATGCTGGGGTCGTCCTAGACTGAAGAGAGCTTACTCCATGGGCGGAACCAGAGCAAGTGGGTTGGGAGCGCGCGTTGGGCAGCATACACGTCAATACGGGAGGACTTGTGAAGACAACATCAGCGATCGTGGATAATCTGCCGGCCTCGGCAACCATTGCCCTAACCGACAAGGCTCGCACCCTCAAAGCCCAAGGGCACAAGATCGTCTCGTTCTCTGCCGGCGAGCCCGATTTCGACACGCCCGCCCATATCAAGGAGGCGGCGAACCGTTCCATGCAGTCCGGGTTTACTCATTATGTCTCCAGCCGTGGCATCCCCAAGCTTCTGGATGCCATAGCCGCCAAACTAAGCAGCGAGAACGGCGTCAAGGTTGACCCAGCTACCGACATCATCGTCACCCCCGGCAGCAAGGTTGCCCTCTACATCACATTGGCCACCCTTCTCAATCCGGGTGACGAGGTCTTGATCCTGGAACCTGGGTGGGTTTCCTATGATGCCCTGGTGCGCCTACAAGGCGCCATTCCGGTTCCTGTGGCCCTGGATTGGCGCAACGGCTGGCTAATCGATGAGGCTCAACTGCAAGAGGTCATCACCCCGCGGACCAAGGCCCTCATCGTCAACTCGCCCAACAACCCTACTGGCCGGGTTCTGTCGGACATGGAGCTGCAGGCGATCGCGCGGGTAGCCACGCAGCACGACCTCTACGTCATATCTGATGAGGTCTACGACCGGATCATCTACGATGTCCGCCCCACCAGCCCGGGTAGCCTGCCGGGCCTGGCTGAGCGGACCCTTACGGTGAACGGATTCTCCAAGACATTTGCCATGACCGGATGGCGGTTGGGCTACGTGGCTGGGAATCGCGGCATCATCTCAAGAATCCTGAATGTGCAGCAGCACGTGGTCACTTGTGCCACCTCATTCGTACAAGAGGCAGGTGTCACTGCCCTCAATGGTCCCCAGGAGCCTGTGGAGGAGATGATCCGCGCCTATCGAGCCCGGCGGGATGTGATCGTGTCGGCGCTGCAGCAGATGCCGGGGGTCCACTGCAACATGCCTGAGGGGGCATTCTACGCCTTCCCACGCTTTGATACGTTTCCCTCCTCCGACGCGCTGGCCGCAACCCTGCTGGACAACTGTCAGATCGCTACCATCCCTGGACTAGCCTTTGGCAAGACCGGAGAACAGCATCTCCGCTTTTCCTACGCCTGTTCCATGGACGACATTGAAGCCGGCATGGAAAAGCTCGACAAGTTCCTACGGGGGTAGGGGGCTCCGTCCAGAGGGTGATTCCGGCTCGTCGTCCTACGGATCAAAGGCGACGTCCGGCCCGTTTGCCGGGCCGGACGTCGCTCTCCTACTGCGGGGTGAAAACTGTCTCGGTGGCGTACACCTGTTCAGCATGAGTCATCTCCACGGAGATGACCACCGCATAGCCAAGCGTGGCGCCACCGATGTTGCGAGTGCAGTCGGCGATCCCCTCAGACGTGCTTACGCCCTCACAAGTCGAGTCCTTGGACTTGAAGTGCCAGGTTGTGCGCATCGGTACGCCAGCGACTGCCTTCCCATCAACGGTGATCTGACCATAGACTGTAACGCTAGTCCGCTGAGCAGGCGCGGTCTGGCTGACCCAGGCAGTCACTTGCACTGAAGGCACGGGCGTTCGCTCAGGTAGCTCCGTGGCGACGACTGTGGCCGTTGACTGCGCTGTCGGCAGGCCCTTCGCCAGTTGTGGCTCCAGCACCACGGGCAGGGGCGGCACCCAGAAGCCGCGACCAGCAGCTCGCGCCTGGCTCTGCGCCGCCAGCAGAATGTCCTGATGCCGCACATCGGGCGGCATCAGGATTACGGCCGCAACACCCAGGCGCGCCAACTCGGCGTTTACGAGAACCTCTCCCACATAAACATAGCGCAGCAGTTGGCCACCGTCATCAGCGTCGCTGATGTCTCGTTCCAGCTCCACAACCCTTCCAGCTACAAGATTGCGGTTCGCACTGGTGGCATCCCCGGCTTGCGCTCCCAGCTCGTCCCCCTGCTCCTCGAAGGCATCCACGCCGATGTAGCGCACCAGGCAGCGCTGATCATTGAGCTCTACTTCGATGCTATCCCCATCAATCACCCTGACCACCAGGGCCGTCTCCCTGAACGGCGGCGAGAATTGAGGCGTAGGTATGATCGTCGGGGTGATTGCAAGGCCGGGAGCAACCGGCAGCTCGATAGTAGGCACGCCGTTTTCTGTCTCCTCGAGGGAAAAGACCACCGTGTCGGGTGTTGTGCGGATCGAACTGCCGCCCACTGGCGTAGCATTGCCCTGAACACCACAGCCATTCAGAAGCAGACTCATAAGACAGGCGAAGCAGAGGCATTGACTCCTCAGTCTCATGGTGCGTTCTCCCCGACTGGTCCCCATCCGGGTGCCTACGCCGTCACTGCGCCAATTGTAGCGCTCGCCTCATCTGCCGTCAACCAAATAGCCTATATCAGGAAGAGAGCGCGTCAAAGCCGGCAGCTGCCGCCACCGGGAACCATCCGCCGAGTTGCCTAAGCTTGCTCGGCCTTGAAGGCGAGGGTATAATCCACGCCAAGACTCATGACAAAGCCTTGCGGTTCCAATCCAACTGAGCTACGCTGGTCTGTCCGCGCCCTGCTGGCAGTGGTGTGCGCCGCTCTCACTATAAGCTGCTCGCCGCCTGCGCCCACGCCAACCCCTTTGCCTGCGCCAAAGCTGGGTACCGTTCAGATTGGCTCGCGCGAGCCTGGATGGATCGTCTATCTCGATGGCGAGCCGGTTGGCGAGACGCCCCTGACCCTAGAGCTGATAGCAGGCGCATATGACATCGAGTTGCGCGATCAGGACAAGCTGATGCATCAGCAGACACTGATCGTGTCCCAGGGGGACGAGTTGGTGATCGCCGCCGCAGGGCCGGATACTTCCCCACCGGTGGTCACGTTGCTTTCACTGCCCAATTCCGTCGTGGTAGGCCAGCCACTGCAAATCCTGGCCCAGGCTCAAGATGATGAGCAGGTACGTTGGATTCGTTTGCTGGTAAATCAAAGGGTCGTCGCCGAGCTTAACGGCCCACGATTGGAATACCAATGGGATACGGCTCAAGCTGATCCAGGTACGTATCAGATTGAGGTACAGGCAGAGGATGTTGCTGGAAACCAGGGCTCTGCCGCCACAGAGGTGGACATTCACCCACCGCCCACAGCCGTCCCCAGCGCAACACCAACTGCTGGGCCGCCTCCCACTCCACCGGCCCCAGCGATTACCGATTCAGATCTACACGTGGGCGAGACTGAGTTGACCATCCTGAGCTATCCCTATGAGCCTTTCCTTTATGAGAAGGTGGATCCCTACTATGGCATGTCGTTCTGGGCATTGGACCGACCCGCCTATGAGGCATCCCAGCCCCAAACGGAGCCCCGGACGTTCAAGGCGATCATCCTGGAGAACCGCTTCCTGCGCCTCACCTTCCTCCCGGAGCTAGGTGGGCGCCTATACCAGTGCACCCTCAAGGCCAGCGGTCAGGACCTGTTCTACAACAATCGTGTACTAAAGCCCTCTTACTGGGGGCCACTGAGCCGTGATGAGAACTGGTGGCTCGCGGCTGGGGGCATGGAGTGGGCATTGCCCGTCCATGAGCATGGCTATGCGTCGGGACGCCCTTGGAGTTACGACATTGACCTTCAGAAGACCCAGGCGATCATCACCTTGCGCGATCAGAGCGGTCAAGAACAACTCCAGACGGAAATCACCGTCATCCTGCCATCTGAAAGCAGCCACTTTATCGTTCGCCCGCGCCTCGTCAACCAGACCGCCCAGCCCATGAGCCTTCAGTTTTGGATCAATGCCATGCTTACCCTGGGTACGCCATCCGCATCATCGGGAATCGAGTTCCTTTATCCCACCACGAAAATGATCGTCCACAGCACAGGCGATGCGTCCTTGCCGGGCGAGCGACAAGAACTACCCTGGCCGGTTTTTGGTGATCGAGACTTGAGCCAGTATCGGAACTGGAATCACTGGCTGGGCGTCTTTGTCGCAGACGTACAGAAGGAATTTGTCGGCGCGTACAATCATGAGACGGGCCTCGGCATCGCGCGGGTTTTCCCCAAAAGCGTTGCTCACGGGATCAAGCTGTTCGCTTTCGGAGCTCAGTTTCCCGGGCTCAACGAGTTCGCCGATGACCAGTCGGATTACTTTGAGATGTGGGGAGGTCCCTGTCGAACGTTCTGGCCAGAGGACAACATCACCCTTTCGCCTGGACAGGAACTGCAGTGGCGTGAGGTCTGGCTGCCCATCACGGGGATCGGTGGCCTCGATGAAGCCACCGCGGAGGTTGCGGTCAACACCACCGTCCAGCGTGGGCAGGTCCGTTTGGGGATCACATCAGCCCGAGCCAGGCTGCTCCAGGTTACGCTGTTGTGGAACGGAGTCGCTATTCACGAACAGACCCTTGCCCTCACTGCCGGAGCTCCGCTCCTGCTAACCGTACCCCTGCCGAGCACCGTTGCTCCCCCGGCAACGCTGACCACTCGGGTGCGAGACCCACAAGGGACGACCTTGCTGGAATACGTCAAAGCTATTGCACCCTAGGCAGGGCGTGGAGGATTGGTATGTATTGCACCAAATGCGGTACACAACTTGACGATGACGCCACTTTCTGTGGCAGGTGTGGTAAGGAGGTTCCCCCAGCGCTGTTGGCTAAGGTGCGTCCTCAACCCTCACTGACGCCACCGGAACCAGCGGCGGCGCCATCACCCATGGCAGCTTCCACAAACATCGAGGCACCGGCGGCAACAGAACCGCCAGCAGAGCCTCCGGTCGAGGCGGACTTGGTTGGCGTGCCAGAGCTCCCGCAGCCCGAGATCGGACGCGCCCAGGAGCTGGGTGCCGCAGAGCCGCCCGCTCCTCATGAGGAGCCAGCTACCGTCGTGGTTGCCGAGCCACATTTCGAGAGGGTGCCACCCCAACCCAGTTCACCATTGGACGAATCCATCAACCACCTGCCCGCCCCAGCTGCACCTCCCGCTCCTCAGAGTTCCCGCCGGCTGGGGTGTGGATGGGCCATGACTGCAGGCATGCTGGTGGGCTGTGCGTTACTCATCGTCGTTTCGTTGGCCTTGCTGGGCGCCTACCAGGGAGTCCAGGAGCGGGGCCGATTAAACCGCGCCGCAGCCCTGGAGCACTATGGCAGAGGTCTGGAGCACTTTGCTGCTCAGAACTATGAGCTGGCTCGCGCAGAGTTCGAGCTCGCGTTGCACTTGGATCCGAATCACATAGACGCCACCGCAAAGCTAACCGAAACCAACGCCGTACTCAGCCGAAGGCCGACCCCAACTTCCGCTATCCGGCTTCAGACGGCGATTCTCTTGTACAATGAGGCGCGTGAGCTCTACAACCAGGCTGACTGGGATGCCATGATCGACAAGCTCGAGCAGCTTCAGGGTTTGGACCCAGAGTATGAGAGCCAGCAGGTCAACCAGCTCCTGGTCGAGGCGTATTACAAAGAGGGGCTCCGGCTGCGGGATGAGGACCGCATGGAAGAGTCCGTACGCTACTTTGATCGGGCCCTCACCTTGAACCCAGCCGATGCATCGATTCGCGAGCAGAAGCGCTTGGCCACCCTCTACATTGCGGGCTTGGGCTATTGGAGTGCCAACTGGCAGGGAGCTATCGACAGTTTTACGGTGTTGTACCAACAAAGCCCCGACTACAAAGACACCAAGCAGCGCCTCCATGATGCCTACGTTGCCCTCGGAGACCAGCTCTTTGACAAGCGTGAATGGTGTGCCGCTCGGGACCTATATGCAGCCTCACTCACGATACTGGTCAGCGACACAGCGATGGCCAAGCGCGACGACGCGACGGTCTACTGCTCCTCCGCTCCGGTTACTTCGGGCACGCCTGCTCCCCAGGGCACCTTTGTGGGATCGTTAGTGACCATCGAGGACGTCGGTTCCCCAACCGCAATGATGATTCGTGGTACCATCTACGACTCTGCTGGGGAACCGATGCCCGGTGTAGTCGTGGGCTTGTCGGCGTTCGACTGGTCTGCCCCACCAGCCATCACCAACGAG
>DDYO01000273.1:8179-10905 GCA_002348045.1 Anaerolineales bacterium UBA2232 | reverse complement strand
TCAGCGCTGAGCAGGCTTGGGAGGCAAAGCAAGAGGAGCTGAACATTGTCTCCAAGCGTTTCGACATCCTCGCGCCACACTTTGTGATGTATGTCCGGAGCCTGCTAGAGTCCAAGTTTGGCACCGAGGCGGTGTATCGAGGTGGTATGCAGGTGATTACCACCCTTGACCTTGACCTTCAGAATGAGGTCGAACGCGTGGCTCGGGAGCAGATTGCCAAGGTACAGGAAAAGCACAAGGTAGAGAACGCGGCCGTGGTGGTCATTGATCCCACGACCGGGGAGATCCTTTCCATGTTGGGCAGCGTGGACTACTTTAACGCCGAGATCAAGGGGCAGGTCAACGTGGCAATCTCGGACCGGCAGCCGGGCTCCTCGTTCAAGCCTTTCACCTACGTGACCGCCTTTGCCCAGGGCTACACGCCGGCAACCATGGTCATGGACGTGCGCACGAGTTTCCCCGATGATCCGAATCCTCCATACGTGCCTGAGAATCATGACCGCAAGTTTCACGGTCCGCTGTTGCTGCGCACAGCCCTGGCCTGCTCGTACAACGTGCCAGCTGTGGCCATGCTCCATAAGGCAGGCGTGAAGAACGTACTGGAAACAGCCCATCGTATGGGCATCAACAGCTTGAACCGCGACTTTTACGGGCTGTCACTTACGTTGGGAGGGGGCGAGGTCAAGCTGCTCGATCTCGTGTACGCATATGCGGTATTTGCTAACAACGGCGTGATGATTGGTGAACCTGTGCCAGAGCAGAGGCTCAAGCCGGGCTTTCGTGAGTTGGACCCGGTTGCAGTTCTGAAAATCGAGGACACCGGTGGCAACCTCGTCTATGAATACGCCGAGCCGCAGAGGCGAGACGTTATCGCGCCTGAGCTGGCATACCTGATCACCGATGTCCTCTCCGATAACCGGGCACGCACGCCCACGTTCGGACCAACCAGTGTCATCAATGTGGGCAGTCACGTCGCGGTCAAGACAGGGACGACGACCGACTACCGTGACGCATGGACGGTGGGATACTCCACTCAGGCTGTCGTCGGTGTTTGGTTGGGCAATAGCGACAATTTGCCCATGGAGAACATGCCGGGCAGCGCTGGCGCTGGCCCCATCTGGCGTGGCGTCATGGACTATTTGCTTCTAGACAAGCCCGCGATCGAGTTTCCACAGCCGGCCGGTCTGGTGCGAGTCAGGGTGGACAGCGCCTCTGGTTTGCTGCCGACCCAGTACTCCCCACGCACCGTAGAGGAGATCTTCGTAGCGGGTACCGAGCCTCAAGAGCACGACAACATCCACCGCCCATTCCGCGTGTGCCTTGTCTCGGGCGGTCTGGCAACGAGCTATTGCCCTCCCGAAACGACGGAGGTCAAGGTCTTTGATGTCTATCCGGCGGAGGCCAACGACTGGGTGCGCGAGAACGGCATTCCCCAGGCTCCCGCATCCTACTGCGATGCTCACGGTCCGAGCGCCACAACGCTGGAAGTGGCTATCAGCGTACCTGCCCTGAACGGCTGTGTAGCCGGTGTCGTTCCCATCATCGGGAATGCACGGCCAGGCGATTTCCGCCATTACCAGCTGCGTTTTGGCCGGGGAATCAATCCCGGCGAGTGGATGCCCATTGGTGGGGAGCACTACAACCGCGTGCACAACGATATCCTGGAGTACTGGGACGTCAGCCAGGTACCCGATGGTCTGTACACCTTGCAGCTGGTAGTGACAGAGGGCAGTGGCAATATCCGGGTTGCTACTGTTCCGGTCGTAGTTGATAACAAAGCCCCGCGGTTGCAGATCATCCATCCTCCCGATGATGCCGTCTATATCCGGGAGACCGACGAGTGGGTCAACATCCAGGTTGATGCCCTGGACAACTATGCCATGGACAGAGTCGAGTTCTTCCTGAATGGACACCCGATCGGTTTTAGCACCGTCTCTCCCTTTACGCTCAAGTGGACCATTTCGCTGTCGGATACGGTTCCTGTTCTGCACACGGATCCTGCCATGGTCAGCACGATGAACACGTTTGCCGATGAGTTCACAAAGACCGATGTCCAGGTGTGGATCGACTCCACCGAGGTCACCGTGAAGCGCTCCAAGATTAACGGCATGGTGATCGCCGCCACGGCCTTCTATGCTTCAGGTCGCGGTATCATTTGGGACACCGCGGGCTACACTGAAACACATCTGCTGCACGCCGTGGGCTTTGACAAGGCAGGGAACCATACTGAGAGTGAGTCCGTTCGGATCTATACCATCCACAAGCCCAAAGAGAAGGAAGCGACGCCTACGCCAGCGGCCTCTGCGTCTCCTCCAGTGGCATGGTTGAGACCTCTTGACCACTTGACAAGACTCAGGGGGATCAGCTTCGGCCCTTGCGGATAGCAGGGTGGTCGCCCACAGTATACGCTGGTTGTTTGGCGGGAGGTGACCATGGCGAAAACTGGGTATGTCTACGACCCGCTGTATCTTCTGCACGACCAGCCGATGCACCCTGAGAACCGAACCCGCCTGGACGCGATCGTAGCGCATCTCCAGACGACCGGCTTGCTGGACCGGCTCCAGCAGGTGCCTGCCCGAGACGCGACCGACGAGCAAATCACCCGAGTACACCAGCCTCATTACGTGGGCGAGGTGAAAGAATGGTCGGTGCGGGGACGGCGGCTTGATGCAGACACCTACGTTACCACGCAGTCCTATCCCGCAGCACTGCGGGCGGCAGGAGGG
>DDYO01000273.1:0-8149 GCA_002348045.1 Anaerolineales bacterium UBA2232 | reverse complement strand
ATGGGCTTTTGCCTGTTCAACAATGTGGCGATTGCCGCTCGTCATGCGTTGGTCGCACATGGCTTGTCTCGGGTCTTGATTGTTGATTTTGACCTGCACCACGGCAATGGAACCCAAGAGGCGTTTTACTCCGAGCAAGAAGTCCTCTACTTCTCGTCCCATCAGTATCCCTACTACCCAGGCAGCGGACATTGGGAAGATGTGGGACGAGGCCCGGGGCGAGGCTACACGGTCAATGTGCCGTTGCCGGCAGGCACAGGCGATGCGGGCTTCTGGCGCGTTTTCGACGAGATTCTGGTTCCGATAGCGCAGCGTTACCGACCGCAGCTGATCCTGGTTTCGGCGGGTTACGACGGGCATTGGATGGATCCTTTGGGGATGATGCACCTGTCGGTGGCTGGTTATGTTCAGATCACTCGCATTCTGGCCTCGTTGGCCCGCAGTGAGTGTGACGGGCGCTTGGTGTTGGCGCTGGAGGGTGGATACAGCCTTCCGGCGTTGGCACACTGCGTGGGCGCTGCATTCCGGGTGCTGTTGGGGGACGATGAATGTGAAGACCCGTTTGGTCCGGCCCAGTCGCGGGAAGCGTCTGTAGATGAGGTCCTCGCGGCGGTAAAGAGAACTCACGGACTCGCTTTGCCGGGAACTGGCTAGTATTCATGCGACCTCAGGAGCAAAGTGGACCATGAGCATTGACCTGTACACCGACGAGGCCGCGTGGGATGCCCTGCGGGACGACTGGCATGCGCTCCTACAGCGGAGTGCAAGCCCAGTCCTATTCCTGACTTGGGAATGGCAGCGGGCGTGGTGGGCATCCTTTGGCAAGGGTAAGGAGCTTTGTCTCCTGGCCAAGCGGGGTTCAGATGGCGGCCTTGTGGGCGTCGCTCCCCTGTTCATGCAGGATACCTTGCTGGATGCCCATGCGGACCTGCCCGGCATTCGTGTAGAGAAACCAGCGCTGGTGGGCGACAGACTCCGCACTGTGCATATCGTGGGTGGCACGGAGGTTTCGGACTACTTGGATGTCCTCAGCCCCAAGGAGCACTATGCTGACTTGTGGGCGGACGTATTCCAGTTTTTGGCACGTTTGGACAACTGGCAAATACTGGACCTGCACAGCATTCCAGCTGGCTCGCCAACTTTGCCGGTGGTTGAGGGTTTGGCGCGTTCGCTGGGTTGGCGGGTTAACTGCGTGCGTGAGGATGTCTGTCCAGTTGTGGAGTTGCCCGCTACGTGGGAAGAGTACCTGAGCAACCGGCTGAGTAAGAAGCAACGTCATGAGCTGCGCCGCAAGATGCGAAAGGCAGAACAGGAGGCCGCGGTGGCGTGGCAGTGGGCCCATGAGCCGGGCACCCTTGACGCAGGTCTCGAAACCTTCTTTTCCCTACACCGGGCCAGCCATCCAGAGAAGAACGCGTTCATGGACGAAACGATGGAACGCTACTTCCGCGCCATTGCCAGTGCTACCGCACGTCGGGACTGGTTGCGCCTTGGTCTGCTGACATATGATGGCCAACCGGTGGCTAGCTACCTATGCTTTGACTTTGGAGCGGACCGACTGGTGTACAACTCCGGTTTCGACCTGTCGTCTCATGGCTCGCTGGCACCCGGGATAGTCCTCATGGGCCACTTGATCTCCGATGCAATCCAGCGGGGACTGCAACGGGTGGACTTTCTGCAGGGCGATGAGAGGTACAAGTACGAGTTTGGCGCAGTCGATACCGAGGTCATGCGTCTGTTGATCCGTCGCTAAGCTGAGCATCGGAAGGTCACGTGCCTACCCCTACTTATTCCTTGAGTGAACCAACAAAGCCGGTCGGCTACCATCAGTTTCGCATCCACGAAGCACGCATTGCTGACCAGGACTACCGCTATGTCACCAAACCAGGTATCGTCAACTGGAACCGAGTTGATGATGACGTGGAGCTGCTTCTTACCGGCAGTGACCTGGCGGCTGGTCAGAGGGTCGCCGTGGTAGGTTGCGGCCATGGGCTTCTCGGTGCCGCGATTGGCGACCAGGTCCCGGGCGTGCAACTCACTCTGCTTGATTCGAACCTTGTGGCGGTTAGAGCGGCAGAGAAGACGATGCAGCTCTATGATTTCGCCGGGACTCGTGTAGTGCTGAGTGATGGGCTTGGGGGAGTAGCGGGCGAACCCTTTGACCGCGTACTGATCGATCTGCCCAAGGGCAAGGCCCTAGTTCGGCAGATCCTTTGCCAAGCCCTGGATGTGCTGGTGCCCGGTGGGCGCGTCTATCTCGCTGGAGGCAATCGTGAGGGCATCAAGTCCTATGCAGCCCTGCTGGGCGACATTTTTGGTAACGTGTCCCTGTCCAAATTCGGCGGGGGGCACCGCGTGGTCACCGGGGTCAAAGAGGTAGGAGCGCCGTCGTTGCTGGCTGGCCATACGGGATATCGGTATCAGGATGTGACCGCTCACGACCAGGTGTACCGCATGGCCTCAAAGCCCGGAGTATTCTCCTGGGAGCGCTTGGACGATGGGACGCGCATGTTGTTGGGCTGCCTGGAAGTGTCGGAGGCTGACCAGATTCTAGATTTAGGCTGCGGTTCCGGTATCGTGGGCGCCGTGGCTGCCAGCATGGCGCCCACCGGCCACGCCTATCTGGTGGATTCGGACATAACGGCGGTGAACGCAGCGCGAGCGACCATCAAGGCTAACAGTCTGCCGAACGCAACCGTTCTGACCAGTGACATTGCCTCCGACATCCACCACCTCACCTTTGACCGGGTGGCTACTAACCTGCCCTTTCACGTAGGGGTAGGTTCGGATCACTCCGTGGCGCTCCAGTTCATCGCCGATGCCCACGAGGTTCTGCGAGACAGCGGGGTGCTGTATCTCGTGGCGAACCTGTTCATCAAGTATGAGCCTTACGTTACCAACGTGTTCGGGAACTGCGAG
Source organism: Anaerolineales bacterium UBA2232 (assembly GCA_002348045.1). The sequence continues at coordinate 5,230 of DDYO01000273.1, read as the reverse complement.
ACTGTGGCCAAGGATACACGCTATAAGGTACTGCGGGCCACCAAGCAGCCCAGGCACCGGATCAGCGGACCACGCCGGCATCCTCAAGATCGCGACGCCATCTCAAACGCGCGGCCCGGAAAACGCCGCGGCTAGGGATTGGCCGATGGCCGCCCGCTCCAGCGCGCTCAACTACCCGAAGGTGGTGTAGCGTCTGCCTGTGTATTGGCTGACGGCCGACTTCCGGGGGCCGTGTAGCGCCCGACCAGCCTCATCCAGTGCGCTGGGCGCAGCCGGCACTATTTGCCCGCAGTTGGGTGACTAGCCGTCTTTGCGTGCCCAGTCGTAAGGAATATCCCCGCTGTGGGCAGGGACTCGGTACTCATCAGGCTGGTCGTAGCGATAAAGCTGGGTGGGGACATTGACGATCAGGGTGATGTCTTCGCTGATGCCCTTGAAGCCATGGTAGACCCCCCTGGGGATCTTGACCAGCAGGGGATTCCTATCACCCATAAAGAACTCGTTGACTTCACCATGGGTGGGTGAGTCCTCTCGAGCATCGTAGAGAACCACTTTGGCCATCCCGTGCACGCACACAAAGTGGTCATTCTGGTTCTGATGATAGTGCCAGGCCTTCACCGCACCTGGGTACACTGCGGTGATATAGGTTTGGCCAAACTGCTCATACTCCTCCCAGTCGCTGCGCAGCATCTCCATCAAATACCCCCGCTCGTCGGGAATGAGACGCAGCTTGCGAACCTTCACTCCGTCGATCAACTTCCTGGCACGGACCCCTTCAATCATGATAGCGTTGCCCCCTTCCGTTCGGGTTGAGATTCGGCGAAATGGGCTGTGGGTCGCACTTCGGCGACCAACATGCCTACCAGTATAAGGGCACAGCCCAGCAATGCAGAACCGGTCAGGCGCTCGCCGGCAAGAAGAAAGCCGAACAACGCAGCAAATACCGGCTCGGCGGCGAAGATCAGTGCAGTGTGAGTCGGCGTCGTGAACGACTGAACGCTGTTCTGGATGGCAAAGGCGAGGGCAGTGGCGAGAACTCCGGTGAACGCCGCAGCCCAAAACGTCGCCATGCTGACGGGTCCCGGCAGCCGTTCTGTCAGTAAGGATGCTGCCGCGCTCAGTACGGCTACCACACCTACCTGCAAGGTTGTCAGGGCAAGTGCATCGGTGTACGGCGCATACTTGCTTACGGCAGTGATATGCAGGGCAAAGCAGATCGCGCAGCCCAGGACAATGACATCTCCGCTGTTCGGGCGGAGATCGTGTCCCAGGGTTAGGAATGCTAACCCGACTGTCGCCAACATGACCCCGAGAAGGGGAAGACGTCCCGGGATCCGTCTCAGCATCACTGCTGAAAGGACTGGCACAAAAACCACGGAGAGACCCGTGATGAATCCCGCCTTGGATGCTGTGGTGTGAAGCAGCCCGGTGGTCTGCAGAGCGTAGCCACCAAAGAGGAACAGCCCGATCCACACGCCCGCGCGGATGGCGGCCCTAGTCAGGTACCGCAGCCGCTGGCCAAACAAAACGAGCAGCACCAGGGTGCCCAAAGAGAACCGCAGACTGAGAAAGGCGTACACGGGGAACTGCGCCACGGACTGCTTCACCAGCACAAAGGTGCTGCCCCAGATCAGGGTGACTAGCAACAAAAGACCATCGGCCAAAAGCTGGGTGCGGCGGGGCGGTCCATGCTCAGCCAAGCTCATCGCGCACCGTACGGTACAGCTCTTGTGCCCCGAGTTGCCGCAGGGTGTAACAGGGAGCGCCCATCTTGTCCGCCAGGGAGCGGGCTAGTCCGCGATCCAGAGACTCGTGCTCAGTGTTGATTACCACAGCACGGATGCCGCTGCGCCTAATCTGGTCGGCAATGCCCTGCGCCTCCTCCTGTGCCGGGAGCCCCGTCATGGATACATTACCGGCTCCATCGGTGAGCAAGATCAGCAGGGGCATGACTTCGGGGTCCCGGCGGCGCTCCCGCAACAACACGTCGTGGGCCATCAGGAGCCCTGCAGACAGAGGAGTCTTGCCGCCGACTGGGATATCCGTGAGGATCTTTTTGGCCAGCTCGACACTGGAGGTAGGCGGCAGGCGAAGAACCGCAGATTCTTTCTGGAAGGTGACAAGTCCAACGCGGTCCCGTTTCTGATAGGCATCCATGAGCAGTGACAAGATCGCTCCCTTGGTAGCGCTCATGCGCTCAGCGGCGGCCATGGACCAACTGGCGTCAACCACAAAAACCACGAGGTTGGCAGCCTTGCGGACCCGGACCTTGCGGCGAAGGTCCGAGGCTTCCAGGGCGAGCGCGGTGCCGGGATGCGAGCGGCCTAACTGATGGGGGGCAGCCTGCCGGAAAGTGGCGTCAAAGGCGATGTCCACAAACTTGCGCTGAGCGTCGCGACTGCTGACGTAGCGCCCCCGCTTCCCTTTGGTGCGCGTAAAGCTGCGCTTGCCGTGCCCGGTGCGCACCATGCGGTCCAGGGGGGTGTCCAGTCGACGGGGTTGAAAGACCGGCCCAACAGGAACCGGCGTGCCAGCGTCACGAATATAGGCTGTGGGCATGCCATCCGCCATGTGGCCCTTGAATGGCGTCGGAGCTAGTGCCGATGAGGCTATGGACTCGGTGGACCCGTCAAGGCCTTTTTTTTTACAGGGTCCGAGACGGTGGTCGTCGCTGCTTCGGCAGGCAACTCGGCATGAACCTGCTCCAAGCGCCGCTCCAGAGCCTCAAACTGCAGCTCTGCCTCCTGAAAAGGCTTCTTCCTCAGGCGGTGCGGCAGGGCCAGTTCGGCAGCAAGAAGGATGTCCACCTGGTCCACAGCGGACCTTCCCTCAAAAGCCGCATGCGCCATCGCGGTCTTGAGGATGACAATGTCGGCACGGTGTCCGTCCACCTGAAACTCGGACGTGAGCGCGGCAATGTGGTAGAGATCCTGTTCGTCATACGTGACATCGGCCAGGGAGAGCTGGGCTCTAGCGATGCGCCGCGAAAGGGCTTGTTCCTGAGGCTGCCACTGCTCATAGAAACGCGCAGGACTCCGCTCATAAGCCAGACGTCTCTGAACAATCTCCACCCGTTGGGCAAGGTCCGGTATGCTTCTGATCTCCACGCAGAGGGCAAACCGATCCAGAAGCTGCGGCCGCAACTCGCCTTCTTCAGGATTCATCGTTCCGACGAGGATGAATCGCGCGGGGTGGGAAAAGGAGATTCCTTCCCGCTCAACCACGTTGACGCCCATGGCAGCCGAGTCCAGGAGAAGGTCCACGACATGATCATCAAGGAGGTTCACCTCATCCACATAAAGCAGCCCACGGTGGGCAGCTGCCAGCACACCGGGCTCGAAATGCCTTTCACCCTTCTTGATCGCGAGTTCAATATCCAGTGTGCCCACTACGCGGTCCTCTGTGGCGCTCACGGGTAAGTCGACGAACTGTGTGCGGCGTACGGCACGGGGCAGCTCCGTTACTTGGTCAAGGAGGGTTCGGCAATCGTCGCAGAGGGCATCCCTGGAGTCGGGGTCACAGCCGAAGCGGCAATCTCGAACGACATCGATGTCCGGAAGCAGTGCGGCCAAAGCCCGGGCAGCAGTTGATTTGGCAGTACCCCGTTCGCCTCGAATCAGTACTCCGCCGATTTGCGGACTAATGGCGTTCAGGATTAAGGCACGCTTCATCTTGTCTTGGCCGACGATCGCCGTAAAGGGGAAGATGATCATCTGTACTCGTATCCTTGCAGGGGGTCAGCAGGGTTCAGTATACGCCAGGGTACGGCGGAAGTCAAGCATTGGCGAGGATGAGAGTGTGGAATAAGTCAGGGGCAGGTTTGGCTTAAAGCGCCGTAATGGGCTAGTCTGATTAGGGTGAAGGGGCGGATAGGAGGTGATCAGGATGTCTCCAGTACCACGTTATCACGAAGCGGGCAAGGGCTCGTTCTTTGGTGATCTGGCCTACGATCGAGTGGTGAAGCGTCATGCTGGACACTTTCTGGTGGTCTTGGCCCAGATGTTCGACTGGGAGGCCAAGACGGTGGGGTTCATTGAGTTGTACAAGGGCAAAGGGTTGATTGGGCGCCGTCCGTACGAGCCGGTATTGATCTTCAAGATGCTGTTCTTGTCGTACCTGTACAATGTCTCGGAGCGATCCATGGAGGAGTTGGCGGACCTCAACATGCTGGTGAAGTGGTTCTTGGGGATAGCGGTGGACGAACCAGCGCCGGACCATTCGACACTGACGGCGTTCAAGAGGCGGCTGCTGCAAGATGGAGGTTGGAAGGTCCTGCAAGGCAGTTTTGATGCGATGATTCGTGAGGGGATCAAGCTGGGGGTGCAGTTTGGAGAGCTGCAGGTGCTGGACAGCGTACATACGCAGGCGAACGTGGATCAGGGCAAGGATCGGGAGCGCCAAGACCGAGGGGGGAGGCCGCGTGATCCAGAGGCCAAGGTGGTGCACAAGGGGAAGCGGCGGGTGGTGGAGGCAGATGGCGAGACGAGTGTGAAAGACATCCGCTACCGGGGCTACAAGACGCACACGTCGGTGAATGCTCAGACCGGCATCGTGACGAGTTTGACGGTGACCACGGGCAATGCTGCGGACAACAAGGCGTTTACTGGACTGCGGGAGCAAGACCGGTCCCTGAACTTGCCTACCACGACGTACACCGGGGACAAAGCCTACGACGATACGGACATCCACGAGCGGCTGGAGCAAGAGGGACTGTGCAGCGCCATGATTCTCAGGAACGAACGCACCACCAAGAAGGATGCCAGCAAGCAGCGTTGGCTGGAGCTGCTAGCCAGCCCGGTGTACCAGGCAGCGGTACAACAGCGCTACCGGGTTGAACAGACCTATGGCATCGTCAAGCGCTGGCACGGCTTTGGGCGCTGTCGGTATCTGGGGTTGGCTCGCTACCGCTTGCAAGCCCTCTTCACTTTCCTGGTTCACAATGTCAAACGCATGGTCAAGCTCCTGACTGGGGTAACCTTCCGGCCGCAGGCCAAGGGAGGGAGGGCTGAGGTGCTACCACCCACCAGGTTGCCTTGGGCGGAGTGCGTCCAGTGAAGGAATGCAAGGGTCGACCGTCTCCCAAGAGCTTGCTCAAACGCCTTCACCGGACTGATCTGGTGTTCGCCAGCTACGGCCTGACGCTCAAAGTCATCTTCGGGAACGTCTAAGCCGCCTGTTTCTGCCTTTCAGACGGGTAGCTTAACCACCCCCGAGCTTATTCCACACTCTC
>DDYO01000318.1 GCA_002348045.1 Anaerolineales bacterium UBA2232 | reverse complement strand
TGCATCACCGTTCCACGGTCCAACGCGGTGGTTCGGGGACAGGTGGTAGTCCAGGGCACGGCCAATATCCCGTCTTTTCAGTTCTACAAGGTGGAATACGGCGCCGGTGAGGAGCCTCAGCAGTGGAACAGCATCGGCGACATTCAGCGGACTCCGGTTAATGATGGCACCCTCACGGTCTGGAATCTCGGGGGGTTTCCGGACGGGACCTACCTCCTGCGTCTGACAGTCGTTGACGCATCAGGTAACTTTCCCCCTCCCTTCATCGTGCGGGTCGTGATACAGCAATAGAACCGGCGCCAAGGGCACGAACAGTCGACTACAGCGGACCTCGTTCAATCTTGGTGAGATTCTCCCACAACATGCCGCGCCGCAACAGCTGACTGAGCTTGCCGGCAGCTAGACCCAGGCCCAGGGACCAGGCCCTCACGTACAGCGCCGGCAGGGAAATCCAGGCAACTGGGCGGTCCCTCCTCCAGGCCTTTTGCAGAAAGGGCAGAGCAGTAGCAGCAAACATGGCGCCCACGGCGCCTGCCGCCCAGGCCATCTTGAGCGAAATCGGGGCCAAGGCCACAAGTGGAGCGCTCGCTGCCGCCAGCACCATTTGCACCTTCAGATTCCACGGCGTATGCGAGTCACGCCATACTTTCGAAGGATGCAGATGCAGCACAAGCGTCTTCCAGTAGCCAATCTTGAACTTGCGGCGAGCATAGCGAATCCAGCTTTCTGGGTGCCGGTGGAAGACGATAGCCCCTGGGCAGAACACCATACGGTGCCCGGCCTCGGCCAATCGAAAGGATAACTCCTGATCCTCCACCGATGCCAGGGGGAAACCAGTGGAGAAACCGCCCATGTCTACCAGCAGCCTCCTTCGGTATCCCGCCGCATAGGTATCGATGAAGTCCACGTACTGCTGACGAGCCGTGTGGTCATATCGGTCCTCGTATTCCACTTGAATGAACCTCGCCGCAAGGCTGCTCTGCCTGGTTCGGTAGACTCCTTTGGATCCCGAAATCTCCGGATCGGCCAGGGGCTCCACCATCCGCTCGATCCAATCAGCGGCCGGGACGCAGTCCGCATCTGTGAAGAGTATGAGGTCACCTTTGCTGGTCGCAATGCCCGCGTTGCGACCAGCAGCTGGTCCACTGTTGTCTTGCCGGATCACCCGCGCCCCCCCTGATTGGGCGACCAAATGGGTTTCGTCGGTGGACCCATCATCCACCACAATGACCTCATACGCCTCCCGAGGAACGGTCTGCTTCCGCAGAGCATCCAGACACTCGCCCAGGGTCTGGGCGGCATTGTAGGCGGGTATGATCACCGAAATCGATGTCTGCAACAGGGTCACTCCCTCCTCCACTGACCTGGACGCCACAGCACGGTGTTACCGCTCAGCCACCACAATCCAGCCGCTCCTCCAATGGCGATGGGCGCATAGACGACCAGGTGCAGCAGGAAGGCGTAGCTGAGTGACGTATCGGGGCCAAACGCAAACAGATTGAGGGTGAGCACGCACAAGTAATGAAAGACGCCCAGCTGGGCGGGAACCGTGGGGATGATGGCTCCGGTCATCAGGACGACCAGAAGCACCGCTGAGACCAGTGGCTGCGCTCCCAGGCCGAGGGCCAGAAAGACGAGTACGTTGCTCGTGCAGGCGAGAACCCAGATCAACGCCGACAAGGCCACCAATTGCCCTTGGGCCCTGAGGCTGTGGAGCACCTCCAGCTGCCCGATGGACGTCCAGGCCTGCTCAAATACCTTGACGACCTCCCATCTCGGTTGTCGCTGTGCCCAGCGACGCAGAACCACCCTGCCCCCCCCTCCTCGCCACACTATCGCAATCGCGGCCGCCAGCGCCGCGACCAGTGCCCCGCTCAGCAAGAGAGTAGATCTCTTGAGCCAAGGTGGAAGGGGCGTAGCCAGCGCCGCAAGTGCAGCCAGTGCCAGGAGCATGATGCCGTCCAGGGCTTTCTCTGCCACCACCGTGGCTCCCGTAACGAGAGCACCGCCCAGGTCTTCGCTGGCCAAGTAGGTACGCACCAAGTCACCCAGACGGCCCGGTAGGATGCTGTTTGCCAATTGTCCAGCAAAAACCAGAGCCAGCATCCTGGGGAACGGCATTCGTTGGTGATGAGGAAACAGCAACAACCGCCAACGCACCGCTTTGAACCAGGAGGTCAACACGCTGGAGGCCAACGCCGCCGCGACGACAATCACGTGGGCTCGCGACAGAACCGCCCAGACCTGCGGCCAGCGCACCGCACGTGCCGACAGATAGAGGCCCAGTGCCCCGAGCAGCAGGCCCAGCGCCCAGCGCAGCGAAACGCGTCTTGTCAATTCAGCCTACCTTGGCGACCAAGCAACCATCGCCTATAATGTCCTGCTGACCACGACGATCAGGAGGTAGCCGATGATTCGGGTTCACGGGCGGTTCTCGCCGGCCCCGCTGATGGTTGTGGCATGTGCTCTCATGCTTTACCTTGCAACGATGGCGCCCAGTATCACGTGGCAACACGACAGCTATGATGCTGGCGACCTGATCACTGCCGCCCATACCCTCGGAATCCCTCATCCCAGTGGCTACCCCACGTACATGCTGTTGGGCAGGCTCTTTACCTCGCTGCCCTTTCGCGATATCGCCGGTCGCATGAATCTGCTTTCAGCCGTCAGTGGCGCAGTAGCGGTCGGTCTGGCGTGCCACACTGCCTTCGATGTCGCTGGCCCAGCCCCAGGCCGATGGGGCATCGCCGCGGGCAGTGCCCTGCTGCTGGCTACGGCGCCGGTCTACTGGTCACAATCGCTGGTCACCGAGGTGTACGCCCTCAACGCCGCCTTCCATGCTGCCCTGCTCTGCCTGGGCAGTCGAGCCCTAAGGCACAGTGTCCGGGCTCAACGCTCAAGCTCTGCGATTCTCTCCCCATGCCTGTCGGCGGCCGCCCTGCTCTTCGGGCTAGGGCTCGGGAACCATCTGACCCTCGTATTCAGTGCGCCCCTGTTGGCCGCACCATGTTTCATCCTGTGGCGCCAGGGCGCCTGGCGGCTGTCCTACGCACTGCGGTTGGCAGCATGGTTTCTGCTCGGCCTATCGGTCTATGCCTATCTGCCTATTCGCGCTGGCGCCGAGCCTCTGTTCAACTGGGGCAATCCCCAGACGCTAGACGGCTTTGTGTGGATGGTTACCGGCGGCATCTATCAGCAGTACGTTGCGGCCTTGCCACTGCAACATCTAGGCGAGCGCATGGCAGCGTGGCTGCACCTGCTGCGCCAGCAGTTTGGCCTACTTGGCGTACTGCTGGGCGTGATAGGCGCTCGGGACCTGTTCCAGCGCGATCGAGTCGGGCTAGCCGTTCTGGCCGTGCCCATGCTGGCCCTCAGTGCGTACGCAATCGCTTACAACACAACCGACTCGTACGTCTACTTGCTGCCGGTCGATGTCTCTTGGACAGTGATGCTGGCCGCAGGAACCCGCCGCATCGCCCAGGAGCTCTCCACCGCTCGCCCAAACTGGTCCCACCTTGTGCCGCACCTTCTTGCCGTGGGCCTGCTGCTCCTGGCCGTCAATGCCGCTCGCGTCCATTGGTCCGCCATCGACCTTAGCCAGGATCATACCTCCCGCGACTATGGTACCAACGTTTTGCGCCAGGTGCAGGACGATGCAATCCTGATCTCAGTGACTGACCATCACACCTTTACTCTATGGTATTTCCTCCGCATCGTTACGCCTCGACCCCGCGTTGCCTTGGTGGACGCGGACCTCTTGGGCTACGACTGGTATGTCGACGGGCTGAGGCGCACCTATCCCTGGCTGAAATGGCCCGCCGGCGGACCCTTGCCCTCCATCCAGGACTTTATCCAGGCCAATCTAAACCACAGCCAGGTCTACCTGACAGACCCGCACGAAACTTTGCTGACCCAGTTTGTCTGGGACGAGAAGGAACTGCTGTACCAACTAAGGGCTTCGCAACACTCTCAGTAGGCAACCTTCCCCACGAAGGGCAACATGATCCTCCATCCCGACAGGCCATTCACATAGTCCCGGAAGGCCCGACCAAACTGCGTTATTTGGCTCGGGAAGCGGTGCCTGAAGAGCGAGCCATTAAAGCCCGCGCCCGTGGCCGGATCATAGGGCTGGTCGTTCAGGCTGTACCACAGCCATTGCTGAACAAGCCGGTAGTCATCGGCGGGGNNACGTTGTATCCTTGGCGCTAAGCATAAAGTCAAAGGTGCCGCGCATAAAGCCGATCACCATTTGATCGCCTTGCGCATCATCGCCACCCGCCAGGTAGCTGGATGGCAGCAAGACCCCATACTCAGAGATGATCAACGGTCTGTCCTGCAGTCCACGAGCCTTCATCCACTGTCTGAACTCGATGACCAATCGACAGAACTCTGTCGGGCTGGCATTATCCGCAAACGAGTAAAGCCGGCCCTGAGTCTGAGTCAATCCCACCGGGATTTCCGCGCCCCAGCTTCCGGCCTCCTCATTGAGGATCTGCATGTGAATATTCCAGACGTCCACAGGCATGGCCTGTCCATAGCGCATCTGGTACTCGTTCAGAACGCGATCCAGCCACTCCAGCCGCAAGGGTGTGGGCTGAATGACCCCACCGATTGCCACCCACGCGCTGGGGTCAGCGTCCTTGATTATGGTGTAGACGTCGTGGTATATCTGGGCGTATTCTCCCGGCGTTCGCTTCCCCTGTCCGTATTTGGCCTCGGGTTCGTTGCCCACCAACCACAGAGATCCAGGAGTGGCCTCTGCCGTGTCGGTCAGCCCCAGGGTAACCGTCGGATAGGCGCTGGCGCGCACCGGGACCAGTTGGGCGTACCGAATACCACCAGGCCGCAAGGGCTCCCGGTTGGTCCGCCAGTCCGAGTACCACCCGACCTGCAGCTCATCCACCGCATAGTCAGTGATCAAAGCAGAGCGCGTCGTGCCATTGACGGTCACCGTAACGCCCTTGAACAGACCAACGCCGAAGCGGTCTCCCGGTGTGACGTAATACTCCTTAGAGAATGGCTCCGGGACCTGAGCGCTGTTTCCGCCCTGCGCCGTCGCCCAAACGATCAGAAGCAAACCCACAACGAGGCCCACAAGCAGGCTGCCCTTGGCCCGGCTCCGTCCCGATATCGCCACAACGGCTCCTTTCAGCATCTTGACTCGATCCCTACTGCCACCGGACCACCAGGGTGCGGTCCTCGCGAATGTTGGTGGCAAACTGGACCTGGCGACCCTCCACTGCGCTCGGTTGGGGTGACGCGAACACCAACTCGGCGCCCAGGGGCAGGATTACCGTGACCCTCAAAGGGACGGCATCAGACCCAGGCTGCTTCTGCACCAGGAGGCGGTACTCGTCCTCGTCAAGTGGAGGCAACTGATATTCCAGCTGGACCGTGCGCCGCTCCGCCGCAGGGACCAGCAGGAAGCTTGAGATGACCAGTTTGTCCAGCTCGACATGGGAGGTTACCGTCTCGGTAAAGCCGCTCGCACCCAAGAAACGGCTCTCCTCGGGAACATAGACGCGCACGAAATTCCAGTAGCATCCTCTGGCCATATCATCGTACGAAACGGCGAACTTGGGCCTCTGGTTGCAGACGTCCAGCGCAGGAGTGGGATTGTGCCAGTTGATGGTCAGGCGAGATCGAGGAGCGTCCTCATCCGCCAACGTCACCTCATAGTCGAGGGACCGGGTGACATAGTAGTTCACCTTGTTGTAGCCCATGTTGGTATCCAGCGCCAGGAGATAGTCGCTGGCTCCCTCATCACGGACCGCCCCATCCAACCCCAGCGCACGAACCAACTTCTGTACCTCAGGCGTCCCTACGTTCACCATCAGGTGACGTTCCCGTTGGATCCTCATCACGGCTTGCAGCAGGGCACCCAGGTTGCTGAAATCGCCTTGTCCCTGCAGCCGAGACAACAAAGCCTTGGCCAGCAAACCGATCATATCCTTGCGATGTTCCCACCACTCACTGACCCCGTCCCTGCCAGCCCGCTTTCTCCACTCATCCCATGTCATGCCCTCGGGAACCTCGGGACCCCAAGACTCCCGCAGCAGGTCGAGCACGGTCTGTCCGGTAATCGGCTCCCCCAGGTCCGGCAAGTGAAGTGGACCAACGGCCTCCACCAAAGGCGGCAAGGCAAACATGTCAAAGGCCACCGTTCCGGAAATCGGCTCCGGATTCTCCAGGTTGAAGAGTTCGACCGTCTCCCTCGCCGCCGTCGGAAAATCCGGGGACCAGTTGCCGTCACGGGTAGTCCACAAAATGATACCCATGTATTGCTGCATGGGATCCGGCGCGAACGGGTGATCGACGGTGAATTTGTCAAAGTCATAGCTGTCCCGGATCGTGATCTGCTCTATCTTGCCCCTGTGCAGCGTGACCAGTCCAATGCCGGTCACGAATCCACCGGTTGCCCGGATCTCGTCATTGTTTTGCGCCAGGATAAGATAGTTGACCGGGCCAGCCTCACCCAGCAGCGCTGGCAGGGACACCGCTGCCCGCAGGGCCACCGGCCCCAGGGGCAAGTACTTGGTCGTCAAAGACGACGCACGCGCCAGAGGCGACCAGAGCCCGCTGCTGGGCAGCCCCTCCACCATCGGGACCGCGGAATCCAGCAGCTCTGCCGCCTTGCTGAGGTGTTCACGGCCTCCCAGCAAGCCTTCGAACAGCACCTCGCTCATCCCAGGTTGTTGGGCATCCCTGGGGGCCGTCCGGTGACCGCTGGCCGCTGCCGCCATGCCGGGCAAGGCTCGGGCGGCTTCACTGCCCGCCGTCGCTGCCTGGGCCGCAATGGCCAGCAGTTGTTGCCCCGCGTTCAGATTGTCGCGCAGTGCGCCACGGGGAAGCCAACCGGCCGAAAACACAGGCCGTAGCTCCCGCTCCAGTCCTCGCAGGCTCCGAGCGATCTCTCGGAGGTTGATGGGGACCTGGGCCGATATCTTCCCGTCCAACACCAGTAACGGGTCATCGGCCAGAGACTTGAGTGCCCACCCATTGCGCAGCAGGGTATACCCGTGCCAGGTCAAGATCAACGCCTTGGTCGCCACCAGGATGAGGACAATCGCAGCGAGTATCCGCAGGGCATTTGTCAGCGTATGGCGGTGCCTCATTCCGTACCCACGCTCCAACGGCCGGGGGATTGATCCACCGCTCTCATGACAGTTTGCGAATCACGGGCAAAACCACGCGCCAAAGTCCCAACGTCGCGGTATTGGTGGCCGTCGAAGGCGTGTGCGTCACCACCGATGTCTGAGTTGGCGTTCGGCTGGCCGCCGCCGTGGCCGTTGCCGTCGCAGTGCGCGATGCTGTGACCGTCGGGGAGGGGGTGGTCTGTACCACACGGACCGTGAGCTCCAGCTTGGGCCGGTAGCGGTTCAGCGCGTACGGGACGGTCTCGGGCTGGTCCGAGCTCACGAACACCCAGTAGCCCGCGCCCGATGCCTGCCCAGTTAGCACGACTCCGTGGTTGGTGGTAGGGTCTGCCACCCACTTCTGGGCGAGGTGAGTGACATCCAGAGAGTAGAATGCCTTGGGAGTGGTGACCTGGGCCGTGCCGACTGGCGACGGGTTCCGATCGGCGTCCCCCGAGCACCCCGCGGTCTGCCACGAGGTACTCTGGGTTGCGCTCACCCAGCTCACTGCCGATATCGTCCACGGGCGCAGTACCTCGTAGGCTCGCAGCGTGAGGCTGCCGATGCGGTCAACATGCCACGCGTACAGGCTCAGCGTGGCCGAGACCACCTCGACATCCGTAGGCAGAAGGGTCAGATCGAACTTGACGAGCGCCTTTTCTTTCTGATCGCCCGAAACGTAAAGGGAGGAGTTATTGGGGTCCCTGGCCCCTGACTTGAGAGTGATGTCCCCGTTGTCCTCGTAGCCTGACCAGCCCCGCTGGAAGAATATCTCGGTGGGAGACCATGGCAGGAAGCGGGCGTTGTAGTTGGCAAAGTTGCGACCAAAGTCCGTGAGATTCGAATCACCGTCGAACAGGTACCCGTTGAAAGAGCGGTGGCTCAGGCTGTACCAGGCCCATCGCTGAACCAGCCGGTTCCCGTCCGCAGGATAGCCGATGGCAGGATCCGTCGCCGTCATCATAAAGTTGTACGTGGTGTACATGAAGCGGTTGATGCGATCATGCGAAAACATGTCGTTCTGGACTCCGGCAAAGACACCCATCTCCGTAACCACCAGGGGCTTGTTCTGCGCTCCGCGGTCTTTCATCCAGGTCCGGAACTCCCTGAGCAGGCGAATGACCTCGTCGCCGCGATCCTGGTCGTTCATGGGATCGTAGTACAAGCCCTTGCGAGGCCACATCTCCTTGGGCACGTAAGCGCCACTGCAGCAAAGCGCTGGATACGGGTTAGGTTCAGTGCAGCCACAAGGTCCCGGACATTCGGAGAGCAGTAGCACGTGCACATTCCAGACGTCCACAGGCATCGCTTCACCATACCGTCCCAGGTACTCGCTCAGCACCCGATCTAGCCAATCGCGCCTGATCTGTGAGGGAAGCACAACGCCGCCAATGCCCACCTGAGCCGACGGATCCTGGGCCTTGATGAACGTGTACATGTCGTGGTAGATCTCGGCATATTCCCGCGACGACCGCTCTCCCCGGCACGGATTCTCCGGTTCGTTGCCAATAAACCACAGGTAGCCGGGACTGGCCGCCACTTTGGCCGCCAGCTCGCTCCAATAGGTCGTCGGATCGGGCGCCTTGTAGAACTGCGGCCCGACCCGCAGCACGGTGATAAAGTCCAGGCCGAGCGCCTTTTCTGAGGTGCGTGGCCCACGGTCCTCGAGCTTGGCGAATCCCGCATTGAGCATCTGCACATCGTAGGCGCCCATGTTGAACGCCACAAAGCCGACCCTCTGCTCCGGATATGGATACAGGCTGTTCGGCACGGGCGTGCGCACCGACGGGGTCCTGGCCAGGGCCAGAGCAGCCGCGGAACCTGGTTGCGCCACACCGGCATCTCCAGCACCAGAAAGCGAGTCTGAGGGCATTAGCAGCGGGGGCGTGGCCGCGTTACTGATGGGCAAGACTCCCACCATAAACAGCGCTACAAGCGCCAGCGCCGTCAGGGCGGTGGCCCACCAGAAGCGCACCTTAACTGAGTTCGAAACCATTTTGGCCTCCGTCATTCCTCGTTGATCCCCCTTCGTCGTTCGTTGGACCATTATACTGCATCCGCCATCCCCGAGAAACGGCTCCGTCAAAGGCGGGTGGTCGACCGCTCGGCCGCTAGACCCCTTGCGCATCTAGCTCAGGGGGATGTGGAGACGAAATCTTCGTCCCGGCTGGCCCAGGCTGCCACATAGTGACCGGTGAAACGAGCAGTTGGAAGGCTGCCCAGGGCTTCCAGGCCGTCCAGCACTGCCAGAAAGCGCTCCCGGCCGACGCTGGACGCATGGCGTTGCACCCAAGCAGCCAGCCTGACGGCCAACACGCTGGGATGATGCATGACCGTTGTCATACGCACGGCGGAGAAGCCTGCTGCACCCAATGCGCGACGTAAACCCGCGGGGCTGAAGGATGCCCCGACATCGTACGGCACCCAGCCTAGCCGCTGCAGCAAACGGTTGGGCAAAGCATTGCGCAGGGCGATGGCAGGGTTGGCAAGGTTGTCAAGGGTTACCAGTAACCCTCCCCCTGGGCGCAGCACGCGCCGCAGCTCACGTAGGGCGACTACGATCTCGGGCTGCCGGTCAAAGTGGTCGAGGGTGGAATTGGAGATCACGATGTCAAAGGTGCCGTCATCAAAAGGCAGCCGGCGGACATCGCTCACCACACCATGCAGTGAGGTGTGCCGCATGCGCGCGGACCTGACCGCCGACGGCGCCAGGTCAATCCCACACACTTCATCTGCGGAGTGGGTCAAAACCGGGTACAAGCCCTCGCTGACCGTTTCATCGAACAGGTCCGTCTTGAGCAGCCGCGCCGCCCTCGCTTCAGGCAGCCACCGGCGCAGCAGCCCACCATAGACACGATCGCTGTGACGACGCCACAGCCCCTGAGGGTGCTCGATTAGCCACCCGGCAGCCACCCGATCCCAGTACTGCCGATCCTTCGTCATTGGATCAGTATGCACCCTTGCCACTGAGGACCGCGCCTAGCGTCCGGGCTAGAATCTGCAAGTCCAACCAAAGGGAGTAGTTGGCGATGTAGTACAGGTCTGCGTCCACGTTTAGCGAAGAGGGATTATCCGAGCGCCCTGTGACCTGCCACCACCCTGTCAGGCCGGGCGGCACGGCCAGGCGCTTGTACTGCCACGGCTGATAGTCCTGAACCAGCCGCGGCAGTTCCGGACGCGGGCCAACCATGCTCATCTCCCCCTTGAGCACATTGAACAGCTGTGGCAACTCATCCAGGCTCCACCGGCGCAGGGAGCGTCCCAACCTGGTGACGCGAGGATCCGAGGGGGCCTTACGCAAGTAGGATTGGCCGTTCTCTGCCCGGGCAGTGATCGAATCCACGTCAAGGTCGGCGTCTTCCCTCATGGTCCGGAACTTGAGGATGGCAAACCGCTGCCCGTTCCATCCGATCCTCTCCTGCCGGAACAGCGCTGGGCCAGGCGAGTCCAGCCGCACAGCCACGGCAATGAGCAGCATCAGAGGCCAGAGGACGAGCAGCATGGCCGAGGCCACCAGAAGGTCCAGGGCCCGCTTGGTCACCAGCGCCGTTCCATTGAGGACCGGCTCTTTGAGGGTGACAAACGGCAGCCCGCCCAAAACGCCTACGCTGCTACGAAGGTAAGCGAGAGGAACGAAATCGGGAATGACCCGCACGTTGACTGGCATCTCTACCAGCCGCTTGAGCAGGTCTTCGGTTCTGCGGTGATCGTCCAGTGACAGGGTTACGATCACCTCATCGATGGCCTGTTCCGTGATCACGCGCTCAGCGTCTTCCAGGCTCCCCACCAGCGGCACCGTCATCGACGCTTCGCCCGGTGACCCCGCCGCCTTGTCCAGGAAACCGATCAACTGCAAGCCCATCCATTGTCTATCCTTAAGGGCACGCCCTACCTGTTGCCCGATCTCGCCCGCGCCGATCACCAGGACCCGCTGCGTCGCCGCGACATCCCACCTGCGCCATTGGAGGAGGCGTCGTGCACCCCGGCGCAGCAACAAGGTGAGCACCGTAACGATGACCATAAAGTAGCCGAACAGGAGCCGCGAAAGACCGCGGTACGTCAGGTACAGCGTTCCGGCAAGCAGTATCGTGGACGCGGCGATGGCAACTACCACGGTTTGCACTTCGTCCTCGGTGCGCCAGTTGCGGTTCAGATCATAGGCGCCCAGGCGGCGAAACGCCACGGTCCACACCACAACCGTGAGCAGGTAGACGGGCAATCCCGGTCCACCCATCGCCTGGAACGGCCGCCCGAGAGGAAGCCCTTGACGCACCAGCGCCGCCAGGAAGAGACCTGCGACTGCCGCCGTCAGGTCCACCGCGTACAGGACTCCCTCATACAGGTTCCACTTACGACGCGCCATCACATTCTCCACCGCGAAAGCCGAACCTGGCTGGTCCCGCCAGGATGGCAAGCTCATTTCCTTTCCGTATCGCCTGCGGTCCGCCCGACGCCTGCTGGCGCATCGCCACCCTCTCTCCAGCCACAGTGAGAGCCAGCAACCACCAGAACATAAAGCCGGGCCGGGCGCCCAGGGCCACGGTATCCAGCAGATTATACACCAACGAGGAGATGATGCACCCCGCTAATCCTACGCTCAGGGCCTTCAGCCATCCGGTTGCCCGCGACCTCATGGCGTCGATGCGCCGCAGGGCGATGACCCATAGGGCCGCGTAGGCGGCCATCCCCCCTAAGCCCAGGTCCACTCCCGCCTGCAGGAAGCCGTTGTGGGCGTGGGCAAAGTCAAAGCCCGGTCTGATACTCACTGGATACAGCTCGCGGGCCAGG
>DDYO01000044.1 GCA_002348045.1 Anaerolineales bacterium UBA2232 | reverse complement strand
CCGTTGGTCAGATTCCCGAGTACATCCAAGACGGCGTATCCGGCCTCTTGGCGCCTGAGGGCGACAGTGCGTCGTTTGCCGATGCCGTGATTCGACTCCTGAACGAACGCGAACACGCCCAGAACCTTGGTCAAAAGGCACGCCAGCGCATGCGAAAGCAGTTCTCCTGGCCTCCGCTAGCCGATGTTCTAGCGTCCGCATACGAGCAGGCGATAAGTTCAGAAGGTTCGCGCACCAATAAAGGCCACTTGGCCAACAGCGCAACGGGGCACTCATACACCGACCGCGCCCTTCACGCGTTGGGACGGCTGGTGTGGTACTGGCTGCCACCCCTGGCACTCATGGCTTTCATCTATGGTCTCTCTGCGAGTCCGACCCTGCCCAGCATGCGCTCATCGTCTCTCGATGCGGCGCTCAAAAAGCTCAGCCACGTCGTCATCTACGCAGCGTTGTTTCTCCTGGTACTACGAGCCCTCCGCCATAACCTCAGCCATGAGTCGGCCTTGCGTTGGGCACTTCTGTGGGTTTTGTTGTACGCCATCAGCGATGAGGTACACCAGGGCTTTGTCCCTGGGCGGCACGCCAACTGGTACGACGTGGGATTCGACCTCGTGGGAGGCGTGCTGTTCTGGTCTATCAGCAGCATTGTGCGCCGGCGCACCCAGCCCATTCACCCGTCGGAGGACGGNNGGCATACGTACGATGAGGATCTCCCCAAAGAGCTCCCCTTGTTCCGCCATCACCTCGCGAGCCTTGACCAGCTCCAGGACCGCCAAGAACGAGACGATAACCTCCAGGCGCGACCGGGCCTCGCGCAGCAACTGACCAAAACTGAACTGGCCATGTGTTGTCATCAGGCCGCGGATGCGCTTGATCAGATCGCCGATGGTGACCACCAGCGGCGCCACCACGGTATCCACCGGTCCGTCGTGCACCTTGACTGCCAGCGCAGCCCGCACGGCCACCATGAGGTCGTCCAATGTTACCCCCGCCGGATCCAACTTGCGCTCCAGAGTGGGCGGTGGAGCCACCCGCACGTATGACCGCAGGCCCGAATCCTCACGTTCTCGCAAGGCCTGAGCTAGCGACTTGAGGTGCTTGTACTCCATAAGTTGACGCGCCAATTGGTCCCCAGCATCCTCTTCTTCCGTGACTTCTCCCGGCCTTGCCGGTAGCAGCGCGCGAGACTTGATCAAGAGCAGCTTGGCAGCCACCACCAGGAACCCAGCAAGGTCTTCCGCGCTCGCCTGAGACAGGGATCGGACATACTCCAGATAGTTGTCGGTCACCAGGGCCAACGAAACCTTGGTGATATCAAGCTGGCGATCTTCGATAAGGCGAAGGAGCACATCCAACGGACCTTCGAAGACATCCAGCCGCACTCGGTACCAGGGCCCCTTACCCAATGTGCCCTCATGAGAGGCCACGTTATCGCTCATGGTGTACACCCCCATTTGCACCACCGTTCCAACCTGGTATGATTATATCAGCTTCATCCTGGAGGCCAACCGCGCTTGCATTCCAGACCTGCCATAGGAACCTTGCATGCTCAAGCAGTCGCCCAGCGGAATCCCATACGTGGACTGGGGAGGTGAGGGACCGACCTTGCACATCGCCCACGCCAACGGCTTTCCGCCGGCTACTTACACTCATCTCGCCGAGCGGCTGGTCTCGCAACACCGCGTGTTGGGCATGGAATGCCGCGCTTTGTGGCCCGGTCAGCAGCCAGCCGACCTACGGCATTGGCGACAATTCGGCCAAGACCTCACCCAATTCCTGCGCGACCTGGATCTGGGTCGTGTCACACTATGCGGGCACTCCCTTGGCGCCGTAGTGAGCCTCTATTGCGCTGCGGCCAACCCCGAGCTGGTAGGCCAGCTCATCCTCATCGACCCGGTGATCCTGCCCCCCTGGATCGCGCTTCTCTGGGCGGCAGCGATGCCGCTGGGTCTCGGCAGCCGCAGTCCCCTGGCGTCGGGAGCGCGCCGCAGGCGTACAGAATGGCCGAATCGCTCCACAGCCCTGCGCGCTTACCGAACGGCCCCAGCCTTTCGGCTGTGGCGCCCGCCCTTTCTGCAGGATTATGTCGACAGCGCCTTCGAGGACACAGCCCAGGGGACCGTACGGCTGCGTTACTCCGCCGAGTGGGAGAGCCGGGTCTTTGCGACGGCTCCACCCGACGTGTGGTTACAGCTCCCCAAACTGCGGGACAAGGAGGTGCTGGTCATCCGTGGGCAAAGCTCGAACACCTTTCGCCCTGATGCTCTACGTTGGATGCGACGGTTGCTACCAGCGGCAACGTACCTCGAGATCAGGGACGCGGATCACTTTGTGCCCATGAGCCAGCCGGAGGCTACCGCCAAGTGCATCCAGGAATCGCTGGCGACTCAGTCATAGCCCGCTGAATCGTGTGGGTCGCGGTGCAAGGGCCAGCGCCCAGCGTGGGCGCCCCATGTGTCACGGACCCGTGCCCCCGCAGAGACCGGCCATTTATCAAGCAGCCAGGGCAGCGATGGTGCTTCAGCAACCCAACGGCCCGAGCCGGCGAGGCCGAACGGACTTATGATCGGCTCAACCTTTGGCGGAACCAGTTGATCGTCAACCTCAGTCCGTCTTCCAGGTCAACCGCCGGCGCCCACCCGAGGACCCGGCGAGCTCGAGAAATATCCGGCTGTCGCACCCTGGGATCGTCCGCCGGGAGAGGACAGAATTGAATCCCGGCCTCGTTGCCAACCATGGCGTTGATGTGCTGGGCAAACTGACGGATGCTCAACTCAGTGGGGTTGCCAAGGTTAACTGGATCGGAGCAATCCGAGGTCAGGAGCCGCGCGAGGCCCTCGACTAGGTCATCGCAGTAGCAAAAGCTGCGGGTTTGACTGCCATCCCCGTAGACCGTCAGCGGCTCACCCCGCAAGGCCTGGCCAACAAAGTTGGGCACGACACGGCCGTCATCCAGCCGCATCCGTGGACCGTACGTGTTAAAGATGCGGGCAATCCTGGTGCTCAGGCCGTGGGTCCGATGGTACGCCATGCTCAACGCCTCAGCAAAGCGCTTGGCCTCATCGTACACTCCCCTGGGGCCGATCGGGTTCACATGGCCCCAGTAATCCTCCGACTGGGGGTGAACCTGGGGATCGCCATAGACCTCTGATGTAGAGGCCAGGAGAAAGCGTGCCCCCTTTGCCTTTGCCAAACCCAGCATGTTGTGGGTGCCCAGGGCGCCGACCTTGAGGGTCTGTATGGGTAGGTGCAGGTAGTCAATCGGGCTTGCCGGAGACGCAAAATGCAGAACAGCATCCACAGGGCCATCAATGTAAATGGATTGCGTCACGTCGTGTTGGATAAAACGGAAGAGGGGAGAGCTCATCAGGTGAGCGAGGTTGTCCAGATTCCCGGTGACCAGGTTATCCACTGCGATGACCTCATGCCGCTCCGACAAGAACCGATCGCACAGGTGTGAGCCCAGAAAGCCAGCACCGCCACTAATGAGGACCCGCATGGCCGCTGCTACCTAGGCCGCTTGGCGACGCTGCTGAAGCGGACGCGGAAAAGCCCTTTGATGTCTTCCCACGCGGTGCTGGCGATCTTGACCCGGCTATCTGGATCGTCCGCCCAGATTACAGGGACCTCCCAGATCTTATAGCCCAACCGTTCAGCCAGCAGC
Source organism: Anaerolineales bacterium UBA2232 (assembly GCA_002348045.1). The sequence goes on along the minus strand of DDYO01000044.1, from coordinate 8,798 downwards.
AGGATCTCACTGTCAAAGAACCAGGCCTGGTCCTGTACAAGCGGGATGATGTCGTCCACCGCCCGGCGAGTAAGGGCCTTGAAGCCGCACTGGGCATCCGAAAAGTGATGCCAGAACATCAGCTTGATGATGAGGTTGTAGCTGCGAGAGATGAACTCCCGCTTCAGGCCACGGGTGATACGAGCGCCAGGCGCCAGGCGCGACCCGATGGCCACATCGTACTCGGTTCCGATCAGGCCGTCTATGAGCGGCGGAAAACAACTCAGGTCAGTGGACAGATCCACATCCATGTAGCTGACAATATCGGCATCACTTTCGGTCCAGGCGCGCCGCAGGGCACGACCGCGTCCCTTCTGTTCCAGGTGGATGAACGTCACCTGACCCGGAAACTGCCTCGCCATATTCTGGGCGATCTCCAGAGTCCGATCTTGCGAAGCGTTGTCAGCCACCACGATCCGCCAATCATAAGGGACATGGTCCACGAGGAACTGGCGCAGCTTCAGGACGCTGCGTTCCAGGTCGTTCTCTTCATTGTAGACCGGGATCACCACGTCTACCCGAACTTTACGTTGCTGTTCCACCAATACCATCCCCTTGAGGTTGCGCCTCATTTGCAGTGCGGATAAGGCCAATCAGAAAGAAGAATACAAAGGCCAGGTCGACCAGAAAGTACGAGTTGTCAATCAGCCCATGGGCCAGCGACCCGACCATGGCCGCCAGCGCTCCGAGGATAATAGCACGGGCATTTCCATCCGCCAAACGATGGTACTGACCAAAGCTCAGCCGCAGGAACGAAAATAGCAGCCACATCAGGATAAGCGGGCCTCCAACTCCCAACCTCGTCCAAAAGTCCAAGATAATGTTGTGGGGATGAGACAGACCTGGCTCCTGCCAGGCGTCCGGCCGCATGTAGGCAGGATAGCGGTACAGGAAATTGTCCAGGCCGATGCCGCTGATAGGGTAGTCGCGGATCATGGCCACAGCCGACTCCCAGAGCCTCACGCGTCTAAACGTGGTGCCTTCCTCCAGGTTCAGGAGAGATGTCATTCTCTGAGGGCCCAATGCCGTAACCGCCAAGAGCATTGCCAGAAGCACCAAGACAAGCACGACCATCGTTGACCTGCGGCCGCGAAGCAGAGCAATGGCCAGCAGGGCCGCCGGGACGCCCAGCAACAACGCTCCTCGGGAGTAGGTAAGCAGCAAGCACACCAGGAGCGGTACCAGGGCCACCCCGTATAACCAGCGGCGCCGGCCTCGGCCCACCAGAGCCACCGAAACACCAAAGGGCACGATGCGTGCCAGGAACAGGCTGAGGTTGTTGGGTGACGGATAGACGCTGTGGACGCGCCGGACACCCTCCGCGGCAATGACATCACCCGTCACAAAGAGCTGAAACAGCCCATAGGCCGCCACCACCAGGCCCGACACCAGCAACGCATCCACCAAACGGCGGCGCCCTTCGGCAGACAGCTTGGCCTGCCGAAGGAGTCCGTACAACACAACCGGCTCCAGGACAACAACCCTGAACTCCCGCAGGCTCACACCGCGATAGAGGGAGACCCGCAGCGAAAGTGCTCCCAGAAGCAGAAATGCGACGACTGCCCAATCCAGGCTCGTCATGCCTGCAAAGACGGCCCTGACCTGTGTCCTTAGCGAAACCGACCTCTCTCGGATAGCAGCCCACAGGGCGCCCAGCCATCGTAAGACATAGGCCAGAGCTACCATCACTGTCAACAGCTCGGTGACAGAAAACGCCATGCCAAACACCGATCGGGTGTGTAGGAAAAAGGGAATGGAAAACACAAGCGACGTGAGGCCAATTTCCGGACGCAGTGCTACCACCACAGCCGCCAGAGCCAACGCCGCGATCGCCAGGGAATCTGCCGGTACCACATAGTACACCACCCAGATAGCGCCCATCATCAGCCAGTGCATCCGCTCCGGCAATCCCTGATATCGCTGCAGCCCAGCGTTTAGCCATGCCCGCCAGGGAGTTCCGACCAGCGCAAGACCAGCCACAGCCAGCGCCAGGCCCCCGAGCACCAGGCGGAGCGCTAAAGCGTGCCGATGGGCCGCATCGTCAGGTATCTCCCTGACCGAGGGAATCGTAACTGCCTGCTCANNATCGTAAAGCGGTGTCGGCAAGAAGCAGGGGCTGAGCAAAGCATAGCCCCAGACGGGATCTTCTTGTATCGCTGCTGGTCTGAGGTGAGCCCAGCATACCAGCCCCAGCCAAGCCCACTCGGACCGCGCTCGCTCCACGGCCCGAACGATGCGGTCGCCCTGAACCTCTCCCCCATCAGAGCCCCAAGGAGACGGCTGCCCGCGCCAATCCGCCGGCAGGGAGTTCCAACCGAACTCAACGGCCCAGATCGGGGTATTTCCGTCCCCGGCTTGAACCATCTCCTCCCTCAGCAAGATCGCCCGGGAAAAGTTCAGGACGGTGGGGTCCACCCGCCGGTCCTCAGGGCCGGACCAGAAGCCGTACAGCTTGGCACCCAGAACGTCAAACGTGCCCTTAGCCCCAGCCCCGTACATGCCGCGCAAGAACAGGACGTCGCTCATGTTGCGCCCGCCCAGTTCTGTGTTTGGCGCCAGTGCTGCGCTCAGTACCAACGCCTGCGGATCAGCGCGCCGGATCTCCTGAGCCGCCACCCGCAGCAGGCGAACGTAGGCAGGCGGATCGATCTCGCGGCTACCCCAGTGCGGCGAGATGTTCGGCTGATCCCACACCTGGTAGCCAGCCACCCTTCCGCGGTATCTTTCCGCCAGGGCCCGGACGAACAGGGCGTAGGTGGAGACGAACTGAGGAGGAGCCCAGGGGTTCAGCGCATCGCCCGGAGCGCGTGCCCAGGCTGGCGGCTGGTCCACCACCAGGAGCACCTCCAGGTCTTGTTTCTCAATCTCCAGCAGCAGGCTGTCCCACCGCTGCCAGTCAAAGACGCCCGGCGAGAGCTCAATCTCCGTCCACGGAACGCGCTGGCGCACCCATCGAAACCCCAGCTCCCGAGCCAGTCGCAGAATGCGTTCCATTTCCGCGGACGAAGTCGTGTGCTCCAAGGCAACGTTCACACCATAGGTCTGAGGCGCCCTGGCGGGCACAGGGGGAAGCTCCGTGGTCAGCACACCACGACGCGTATAGCGATGCTCAGCGATGATGCTGCTCAGACTGAACAACGACCACGCTGCGAGCGCCAGGGCTGCGANNTCTGAACAACGACCATGCAGCAACAGCCAGCGCCACAAGGCCCACCGCTGCTCGGAAACGGTATGATCTTTCCACGGACTGGGAGGAGGCGATCATGAAGGCCATGGTATCACAGCTTGATAGGCCAGACAAAGCAGCAGCGGCGCTCCGCCAGATCGCACGTCCGCTAGATGCTCCAAGGACCGGCTCTGCTTGAGCCGGTCCTTGGTTGGGAGAACGAAACCCATTGCACCCGCTGTCACTGGCTCATTCCTTACCGAGAGCGGGTTCGAACCATGCTAAACTCGCGAGCGCGTTTTGCCCTATCCCTTGCTCAGCACCATGCGTAGTCCAGGGCTCTGCAGGACATCCCGGTTGAACACGAAAGGCGGAAGCTCGCCCTTGGCCAGCGCCGCCAGATTGGCCTCCGCACCCACCGACTGATGCCGGATGACATCGTAAGTTGCACCGCCGATGTGCGGCAGTAGAACCACGTTGGATAGGCTCATGATCGGATCGTCGGGGGCCAACGGTTCCCGGTGAAACACGTCAAAGGCGCCCCCGGCAATGCGCTTGGTACGCAGCGCGTCCAGCATGGCCTCCTCCACCACCGATCCGGGCCGACCCGTGTTGATAAAGTAGGCTGTTGGCTTCATCAAGGCGAACTGCTCGGCTCCGATCATGTTCTGCGTCTCCGGCGTCGTGTGGACGTGCATGGAGACAAAGTCCGACTCTCGCAGGAGGGTCTCCAGGGGTACAAGCTGCGCTCCCACAGTGTCCGCCACCGATTGGGGCAGATAGGGATCATAGGCCAGAACCTTCATCTCATAGCCCTGCAAGCGCTTGGCCACCTGCCGGCCCACCGCGCCGAGGCCCACCAGGCCCGCGGTGCGGCCTTCCAGCTCAATGCCCTGGTAGGTCAGGTACACCCAGCCTCTGGGCGCCGTGTGCCACTTGCCACTGCGCAGGGCCTCCATGGCCGGCACCACGTTGCGCGCCACCATCGTCATCAGCATTACGCACAGCTCAGCGACTGCCCGGTCGTTCCGTCCAGGAGTATTGCACACCAATACCCCGGCTGCAGTGGCCGCCTTCACGTCTATGTTGACCGGACTACCCCGGGTCGGGATGATGGCCTTGAGTTGGGGGCAGGCGTCCAGCACCTTGGCGGTCACCTCATCGGCTTCGACGACAAACACGTCCACGCCCTGCAGAAGGGCGATTACCTCGTCCTCAGACTTGCGGAACTTGGCGGGATCTGTTGGCAGATAGACAACCTCCCAGCTTTTCCGCAGGCGATCCAGTACGTTCTCATCATATCGGCCAGAAAAAAGAACCTTCACTGACTCACGCCTCCATCCCTATTCGCGCCACCGAACACTATTATGCGCCCGCCGTTGGCGGGTTCAGACTGCGCAAGGCCAGCCAGGCCTGGTAGGGTGCCTCATACTGGGCCTGCCGGCCAAGATCCGGCTCCACCAGTTCCCGCATCCGGACCAGCGATTCGACACCCTGCGCGATGTCCTGGTACACACCCACTCCCACACCGCCGCACACTGCAGTGCCGACGGCTGTGGCTTCTGCCACCCGAGGCCGGTGCACGGCTGTTCCCATCACATCAGCCACCATCTGTGCCCAGATGTCGCTGTTTGACCAGCCACCACAGATGATCACCTCCGTGGGGCCAGACCCAGCGATCTCCTGGAGCTGCGCGATGTTGCCCCGAGCAGCAAACGCATGGCTTTCCAGCATCGAGCGCAAAAAGTGCCGCTTGCTGTCCGTCTCCGCCATGATTGCCCGCTCATTACCAATGACAAAACCCGACATCACCGGCGCACCGACTCCTCGCGCGTTCATCACGCGGAATCCCGTCAGGCATACCACTCCGCCGGATCCGATCGGCGAGGTCATGGCCTTTGCCGTCATCAGGGCGTACACATCCCCTTCGCCCCGCTCGGCGGCCGCCATCTCCTCCTGGCAGAACGAATCCCGGAACCAGCGCTGTACGCTGCCCGTTGCGCCCGCGTTGCTCTCCAGGACCCACCTTTCTTTCGGGACGTGGGGACCGCTCCAGGTTCGTCCCAGGGTATCAATCACCGGTTTAGGCAGAACCATCTGAATGGGGGTGGACGTTCCAGCGACGATCACGGTCTGGCCCGGCTCGACAGCCCCGCTGCCGAGGACGCCGCACTGAGTGTCTGCTCCGCCCACGACCACGGCCGTACCCTCCAGTAGTCCCGTCTCCTCCGCCGCCTGGGCCGTCACGCTGCCCAGCACTGTCCCATTCCGGGCGATGGGGGGGAAGATCTCCCTGGGCACTCCACAGGCCTCGATCAGGCCCGCATCCCAATCCAGTTCCGCGATGTCAAAGAGGCACGTCTCGGCCGCGTTGGTAGGCTCGCACGCTTTTTCGCCACACAGGCAGTATACCATCCAGTCATTGATCATCAGCAGTGTGCGTGTGCGTTCCAGCACGTGTGGCTGGTTCCTTTGAAGCCACAGGAAACGGGAAGGCGCCATGATGGGATTGGGCCAGTGGCCGGAGACGTCGTTCATCCGTTGACCAAGACGAGCGCTGACCTCTGCCGACTCGCGATATGCCCGGGCATCGCGATTGGGAACCGCCCAGATTTCTTTGCCCGCCTCGTCTAGGAGTACAAACCCCTCGCGCAGGGCAGTCGTCGAGACGGCGATGACCTGCTCGGGGCGAACCCCACCGCGCCGCATTGCCTGTCGGGAAGCGTCCCCCAGCACCGCCCAGAAATGCTCCGGGTCGAAGCTAAACCCTCCTGGCTGTGCGTCCGGCGGAGCATCAAATGCCCACTCGATATAGCCGGTGTGGGTCTCCTGCCCGCTTACCTCGGCCAGAACGCACCGTCCCGCCCCCGTGCCAAAGTCCAGCGCCATCAGGTACTGTTTTCGTGTGCCCATGCCGTCCCCTTCCGGCGCCGACGGTCGGACTGCGGCCGTCGGCTCATGCTCTCGTGCGGATTACAGCGCACCCACGTTCCAGGCGATGGACGCGTAGGTCAGGACGATGAGAATCACGATGACACCGATGCACACGATCTTGTCCTGGAGCTTGAACCGGAAGTCTACCATGGGTGTGACCGGTCCAAGGCCAAAGGCACGGTTCTTGGACGACATGGTGATGACATCCACCGACTGGATGACCCCACGAACCAGTGGAACCAACAGGGGTTTCAGTTGGGTGATCTTCTTGATCGGATTCTTGCCTTCCGACGTCCAACCGCGCAGTGACTGCGCCCTCTGGATCAAGCGGATGTTCTCGACGATCTCGGGCACGAACTTTAGGCCAACCTGTGTCATAAAAATGATGGGAAAGGGCATCCGTAGCCTGGCCAGAACGCTGACGATTTCCGACAGGGAGGTCGTGTACAGCAGGCCTGCTACTGCCAGCAGGACGGGGATGACCTGCAGCGGATATGCCGACAGCCATAGCAGTGCCCCATACGTGACTGCGGTGCGGCCAATTACGGGAAAGGTGGCGGGTGTTAGTTCCAGAATGACCGTGCTGACCCACTGGCGGTCGTACACCTTGAACAGGTTCGGGTCCAGTTGGGTTATCGCAGTGTACGATGGGCCAATAAGCGTTGCGAAGGAGGCAATAGCCATAATGGGCATGTACAGACGTACCGGCACCTTGGCCATTCGGAGGATGATCAGCAAGCTGGCCAGCAAGACCAGTTTAAATTTGGGATCGAGGTAAATCTGCCCCACGAACAGGTAGGCGCTGAACAGGATCAGCTTGCTGGCCGGATTCAGGTTGTGAATCGGTGTGTCGCGGTACTCGTACTTGAACGGGGTGGCCATTTTATGCCTCCCTTCCCGTGCCGGATAGGGCCTTCTCAGTAAGCTCCATGAACTCCTCAACGCTCATGATGTTGTTGGGGTAGCCATAGGACATCAGGTCCTGGCCCAGCAGGGTTACCTGGGGCGGGCTGAGCCTGGTCTCGGCCAGCTTCTCCGGCTGGCAGAAGATCTCCCGCGGCGACCCATCCATCCACAGCTCACCGTACCTCAGGATGACAATCCTCTTGGCGTACTTAACGGCCAGTTCCATGTCATGAGTGATGGCGATGATAGTGCGCCCTTGCTCATTCAGCTCCTGCAGGACCTTCATCACCTTCTCTCCACTCGCATAGTCCAGGCCCCCGGTGGGCTCGTCGGCGATGAGGACTGCAGGGTCCATGGCCAACAGCGTAGCGACGCTCAGCAACGCCTCCTTCGACTTGTCCATACTGAGGGCAAAATAGTCCCACTGGTCCTCCAGCCCCACCTGACGCAACGCTTCTCGGCCCCGGCGCTCCGCCTCTTCCGGGCTGGCGCCCAGGGCCTTTGGGCCGAACATGACCTCCTCGCCAAAGCTCTGGCAAAAGAGCTGGTTGGCCGGGTTCTGGAACAGGTAGTTGATGTGCCGCACCGTCTCGGAAAGCGGGCCCCTGACCACGTTCACTCCGTCCACCACAATGGTAGCGTCCGCGTTCGTTGGCTTTTCTACCCCGACCAAATGGAACGACAACGTCGTCTTTCCTGAACCGTTCTGCCCCAGCAGCACCACGAAATCGCCGGGCAGGATGTCCAACGTAATACCCTTCAAGGCATGCACGGGAGGGTCGGTCGGAAACGTATGCTGCACATTCTTGATTTCGACGATCGGCACCGCGCCCTCGGGGCGAGTTGGGTTCCGGCAGGTCCGCGCCCACTCGTCCACTTCGTCCAACTCCAGGCGATGCCCTCGCTCATCGATCAACGATGCGATGAGACGGCGGGTCGCTTCCCTTGTGACAGGAACGCCTTTACCGAACATGCTCGCATCCAGTTGATAGCAGATGCGCGTCACCTGTGGGATCTTGAGGTGCGACTGGGCTACCAGCTCCCGCTGGGCAAAAACCTCCTCCGGCGTTCCCCTGGCCAAGATGCGTCCCTCGTGCATCAGCACCATTCGATCAGAGAACCCGCAGATCTCTTCGATATCGCTTCCCGACTCGGCGATGAGGATCGTCGCTCCAAAAGTATCCTTCAGTTCCCGGACCGCGTCCAGCATGCGGCCCTTGCCCAGAGGGTCCAGCATCGCCACCGGTTCGTCCAGGGCGATGATCCTGGGCCTCATGGCCAGGATGCCCGCCAGGGCCAGGAGCTGCTGCTCTCCTCCCGACATGCTCCGCGGATCGCGTTTCTCATACCCCCTGAGGCCAACGCGCTCCAATGCAGACGCCACTCGGTCCAGGACCTCTTGACGAGGCAGGTTGAGGTTGGCGGGACCAAAAGCGACGTCCTCTTCCACCGTAAGGGACACGATTTGGAGGACTGGATCGTCAAAGACCAGGTTGATGTATTGGGCCAGGTAGGCGGTGTCCTTGCCCTTGACGTTCTGGCCGGCCACCATGACCTCGCCGTCCAGTTTGCCCGGGAAAATGGCAGGGATGAGTCCATTCATAATGCGGAAGAGGGTAGACTTGCCTGATCCCACCTGACCGACAAACGCGGTGACCAGACCGGGTTCCACATCCACAGTGATATCCTGCAGCGCAGGTTGTTGGGCTTTCAGATACGTGAAACTCAGATCGCGAATGCTAATTGCGGCATC
>DDYO01000158.1 GCA_002348045.1 Anaerolineales bacterium UBA2232 | reverse complement strand
CGAGTTTCAGGCAATACAGTGGATGCTGGCCGACATGGCAACGCGAATCAGCGCCGCCAGGCTTCTGACCTACCAGGCCGCGTTGAAGAAGGACTCTGGTGAGGCGTTCACGTTGGAGGCGTCCATGGCCAAGCTGTTTGCATCGGAGACGGCAGTGTTTGTTGCCGACCGCGCAGTGCAGGTGCACGGTGGCTACGGGTACATGAAAGAGTACTCGGTGGAGCGGAACTATCGTGATGCCAAGATAACCGAGATCTATGAGGGGACCAGCGAGGTGCAGCGGATGGTGATTGCCCGCGCGCTCCTTCAGTAGGATGGGTGTTATACATACCGAGTCGCGGTGAGCGTCAAGCGCCAGTGGGAGTAGCGGTGAAGCAGTGCTGGCCAGGCTGCTAGTGGCAATGCCGGACGGCATGCGTATTCAATGAGAGGACGCTTTAGTGGCGGAGCCAATGGAATCGAACACAGGATTGACGGGCAAGCGGCTGCGAGTTCTTGACCAAGGTTGGGTACAGATGGAAGACTGCATGGGTGGTGACGATGCAGTGGTTCGCGGTGCACGGATTTGCTACCAGTCGGAAGCGGCGGACCGGCAGTCTGACATCAGGTTGATTCGACGCCTGCTCAAGAGCGACCCGAAACACAATACCGTGTTTGAGCACGCGGTATTTCGTTGGGGGGTCAAATGCCCTCTCTTTGTGGCACGCCAGTGGATGCGTCATCGAATGGCCTCGTACAACGAGAAGAGCCTGCGATACTGCGTGGCGGATCGTGAGTACTATGTTCCCGAGGACGAATCATCTACGGACCTTTACGTCCGGCACATGGAATCTGCGTTTGACACGTACGAGCAGCTGACGGCTGCCGGCTGGCCCAAGGAGCGCGCCCGGGCGGTTCTGGGCCTGGGCGTCTACACCGAGTTCATCTGGACGGTCAACGCGTGGTCGTTGATGAACTGGCTCCAAAAGCGCATCCACAAATCGGCGCAGTGGGAGCACCGTGAGTATGCGTTGGCCGTTCTCGAGTTGTACTCGGAAGCTATGCCGGTTACGGCTGCTGCCTTTCGTGAGTTCATGTTGGGGGAGTCGGCGTCATGACCTTGAGGCCGTCGTGGGATGACTATTTCGTCAAGATTGCGCAAGAGGTTGCGACGCGCTCTACCTGTGTGCGGCGTCACGTGGGTGCGGTCATCGTGAAGGACAAGCGAATCCTGTCCACTGGCTACAATGGAGCGCCAGCGGGGTTCCCGCATTGTGATGAGACGGGGTGCCTCCGGGCCGAACTGGGAATCCCGTCGGGCGAACGGCAAGAGATTTGTCGGGGCCTTCATGCGGAGCAGAATGCCATTATCCAGGCTGCCCTTCACGGCATCCAGGTCGCGGGAGCCGACATCTACACTACCCACCAGCCGTGCATCACTTGCGCCAAAATGATCATCAATGCCGGCATCCGACGCGTTGTAGCGGCAAACAGCTATCCCGATGAGCTGGCTCGATCGTTCATTCAGCAGGCGGGAATAGAGCTGGTACAGTGGAAGGCGTCGGATCAGGAGTGAACCCGTGGCCCGGGTCTCTCATGGCAATTGTGGCGGCCACCGCTGCAGCGCTCCTGGTGTGGTCAGCTGTTCGCTGGCGCGAAAGGAAGACACAGCGCGAGCGGCGTGACGACCTGAACGAACTGATCCACGAGGCCGCCACCCTCACTGAGGCAAAGAACTGGCCGGAAGCGGAGGCTGCTTTGGGACGTGCGCTTGACAGAGCTCGGCCAGACGACTACCTCTGCCGCGAACTGCACTCGCAACGGGGGGCAGTTCTGGAAAAATGGGGCAAACCCCGTGATGCAGCGCGACAATACGCTGCCGCACAGGAGGGTCTGGCGCCCGACGAGCCTGGGAAGTCGTTGGAGGCGCTTCGGGAAGGCCGGGCATGGGCGCTGGCTGAGGAATGGCAGCAGGCGACTGTGGCACTGGAACGGGCCATGGAATGGGCCCGACTGTCGCGGCAAGCCAATCTGCTCTTTGCTGCTCGCCAGCTGCTAATTCGGGCAAAGCAGGCCACGCGGCGATTCGCTGATGCCCTCACCCTGGTAGAGGAAGCTTGTGTCTCGGCTCAGGAGGCCAGGGATGAGTCGACACACGCTTTGTTACTCAACATGGCTGGCGACTGCTGTCTGGCATTGGGCCAGTGGGATTCGGCAGCTGGCTACTATGAACGCTGCCTGGATAGCTTCATTCGCCTCGGCGATCTGATGGGTCAGCGGATGGTGAAGCGGGACATCGCCAACCTGCTGCAGATGAGGGGTGAATGGGACTTGCAGGCAGCCTGGCTGACGGCATGGCTTCGCGATGAAGAGCACGAACAGAGCGACCGAGGCCAGGCACAGGCGTGTTTCGAGTTGGGATGCCTGCGGGCTCAGACTGGCGAGCATGCGGATGGGGTGCGGTGGCTATACCGCAGCATGGCGCACTTTAGGAATGCGGGTGATCGGCGCGGAGTAGACCAGGTTGGTCGAACGCTAATGGGCCTGGGTGTGCTCATGCATAGGGCGGCGACTCAAGACCACATGACCTTTCGCGATATTGAGCGGGGTGCCGCCTCGCGTGCGGATAAAGTCGATAAGACAGAAGGATGAGTGAGGAGCAAAGTGGCAGACGGTAGGATCGAGAGGCTACGTGGACTCAAGCGGGCGGCGCTTTCCGGGGGGGGCGCCGAGCGGATTGCCAGGCAGCACGCTGCTGGGAAGCTTACGGCACGGGAACGCATTGGGGCCCTGTGTGACCAGGGGAGCTTCCGGGAGTTGGATGCGCTGGTGACCCATCGAGCGACTGGCTTTGGCATCGAAGATAGCCGCCCGTACGGTGACGGAGTTGTCACTGGATACGCCACAGTCGATGGCCGGCTCGTGTACCTGTTCTCCCAGGACTTTACGGTATTTGGCGGCTCGCTGGGTGAAGCGCATGCAGGCAAGATTTGCAAGATCATGGACCTGGCGATGAAGGCGGGGGCGCCGGTGGTGGGCCTGAATGATTCCGGCGGTGCCCGCATCCAGGAGGGCGTAGTGTCCCTGGGCGGATACGCTGATATCTTCCTCCGTAACGTGATGGCCTCGGGAGTGATCCCTCAGATATCGGCCGTCATGGGTCCTTGCGCGGGGGGAGCTGTGTATTCCCCGGCCATGACTGACTTTGTCCTGATGGTAAAGGGAACCAGCAACATGTTTATCACTGGTCCCGATGTCATCAAAGCAGTTACCCACGAGGAGGTTACCCACGAGCAGTTGGGCGGGGCGCTCACTCACAACTCAATCAGCGGCGTGGCCCACTTTGCGGCCGAGAGTGAGCAGCAGTGTATCGGAACGCTCAAGCGTCTGCTGAGCTTTTTGCCCCAGAACAACATGGAGGATCCTCCGCTTGTTACGCCCAGCGACGATCCCCTTCGGATGGACCCGGAGCTGGACAGCATCGTGCCCGACAATCCCAACAAGCCATATGACATGAGGGACGTGGTCCGGCGCGTGGTAGATGACGCCGACTATTTCGAGGTGCAGGAGCTGTGGGCGCGCAATCTGACGGTAGGGTTTGCGCGGTTCAATGGTCGCGTGGTAGGCGTGGTGGGTCAGAATCCTGCCTTTCTGGCCGGAGTGCTGGACATTGACTCGTCCACCAAGGGAGCGCGATTTGTGCGCTTCTGCGACTGTTTCAATATCCCGCTGGTCACCTTTGAGGATGTGCCAGGATTTCTGCCCGGGCTGTCGCAGGAACATGGTGGCATCATCAGGCATGGGGCAAAGCTGCTCTACGCATATTGCGAGGCCACGGTACCCAAGGTTACCATCATCACCCGCAAGGCTTATGGGGGAGCGTACGATGTCATGAGCTCCAAGCATGTACGGGGTGATATAAACTATGCCTGGCCTACGGCTGAAATCGCTGTCATGGGCGCAGAGGGCGCGGTGAGCGTGATCTTCCGCAAAGAAATCGCCGAGGCGACTGACCCTGCAGCCCGGCATGCGGAGCTGGTGGAGGAGTACAGGGAGCGCTTTCTGAATCCCTACATCGCGGCAGGTCGGGGATACGTGGACGATGTGATAGAACCCCGTGAGACCAGGCCCCTGGTTATCAGTGCACTGGAGAGTCTGCAGAACAAGCGGGACACTAACCCACCGAAAAAACATGGCAACATCCCGCTCTAGGGTAAGGAGATGATGACTCAACCTCTGCGCATTACCGATACAACCTTGAGGGACGCACATCAGTCCTTGTTAGCCACGCGGATGAAGGTGGTTGACATGCTGCCGGTGCTGCCCAAAATCGATGCTGCTGGCTTCTGGTCAGCCGAGGTGTGGGGCGGCGCCACCTTCGATTCGGCGATGAGATTCCTGAATGAGGACCCGTGGGAGAGAGCGAGACTGCTCAAGAGCGGGTTGCCCCACACCCACTGTCAGATGCTGCTGCGTGGACAGAACCTTGTCGGCTACCGCCACTACCCCGATGACATCGTTGAGAGGTTCGTCACAAGGGCACGGGCAAACGGTATTGATGTGTTCCGCATATTCGATGCGCTAAATGATGTGAGGAACATGGCCGTTGCTATGCAGGTGGCCAAGCGTGTGGGCGGTCATGTGCAGGCGGCAATCTCGTATACTACCAGCCCAGTGCACACTCTAGACTCCTTCGTTCAGATGGCCCTCGAGCTCGAAGGCATGGGGGCGGATTCGATTTGCATAAAGGACATGGCTGGGCTCATCACCCCTTACGATGCCTTTGACCTCACCGACCGCCTTAAGAAGGCCCTGCATGTTCCACTGCAGTTCCACACTCATTACACAAGCGGCATGGGCACGACGGTGTATTTGAAGGCGGCTGAAGCTGACCTAGATGGGGCGGACTGCGCGATATCGTCCATGGCCTTGAGTACCTCCCAGCCGCCAATCGAGTCTCTGGTGGCCATGCTGAGGAACACACCCCGCGACACCGGGCTCGACCTTCACCTGCTCTCTGAGATCGCGTCCTACTGGACTGAGGTGCGCAAGGCCTACGGAGAACATGAGGGTGGGGTGGCTGGGGTGGATGTTCGTGTGCTGCAATACCAGATACCGGGAGGAATGATTTCCAATCTGGTGTCGCAACTGCGAGAGCAAAAGGTCTTTGATCGCTACGAGGAGGTTCTCGCCGAAGTACCCAAGGTGCGGGCTGACCTGGGTTACCCGCCGCTGGTGACGCCCACCAGCCAGATCATTGGTA
>DDYO01000063.1:2843-7275 GCA_002348045.1 Anaerolineales bacterium UBA2232 | reverse complement strand
GACGACATGGATAAGTCCGATATGTCCGACTTCGACGACGAACTCGTCAAGGCCAGCGAAGCCTGCGCCGACCTGACCAAATCGGTGCAGGACGGTATCGGCGGGGTACTGGACGAACTGGACGCCATGAAGAAAAGCATGGCAGCCCTAATGAACCTGAACATCAAGCAGGCCAAAGTAATCGCCGAACTGGTCAAGTCCCGCAAGGACGACGTGGCCGCAATCACCGACATGGCCAAGTCGATCGGCGCCGCACCGATGGCACCCGGCAAGGCAGTGTTCGGGGTCGGTGGTGCACAGGAGCAGAAGATCGAGAAGTCCGCCTCTGAAATCACGATGGACCTGACCAAAGCGGTACAAGACGGCCGGGTGGAAGCACGTTTCCTGTCCATCTACGGCACCCACAAAGATGTAGACCGGCTCCCCGAGAGCGTTCGCAAAGAAATCGGCCTGTAATAGACCGGATAAAAAAGGAGGAAATCCAAGATGGAACCACTGGTAAAGAGTTACGACCAAATGCTGAAGGACGGCGGCTATAACCTGACCGGCGACCAAGTTGTCACCGATCTGCAAAAAGCTCTGTCCACCACCACCGGGGTCGCTATGGCTAACGGCAACGGCCCCCTCATGCTGGAGAACCTGGACGCGGTTATGACCGAAGTCCTGATCACCGAGCAGCACTTCAAGATGTACAACATGCTGCCCAAGGTGCCCAGCGCACAACCGTACTATGAGTACAACGTGCACAAGGGCTTCGGCTCCAACCGTTCGGGCGGTGCTGGTTTCCGTCAGGGCGGCGCACCCAAGGGCGGCACCTCGAACTTCGAGCGTAAAGGCATCTACAACAAGTTCCTGGGCGTAAAAGGCGGTATCACCCACCAGATGATGCTGACCGGTCAGAACGGCGGGGCTTTCGAAGACCCGAACGTCCGCGAAAACCGCGACCGCACCCTGGAACTGCTGGAAAAAGTCGAGCGTGAACTGGTGTTCGGCCAGGCTGCCGTGAAGGACGAGAACGGCGAGGCAGTGAACTTCGACGGTCTGCTGACCCAACTGGCCTCCCTGAACTCCTCCAACGTGGTGGACATGAAGGGTGCCGCTCTGGGCTTCGACCAACTGGACGCCACCGCACAGAATCTGGTTACCACCGGTAAGCAGCCTTCCGTGAACGGCTACAAGGTCATGATGTCCCCCCACGTTGCCAGCGGCCTGAACCAACAGTTCCAACAGCGCAACATGGTCCGTTTCAACAAGGATGCCGGCGTCTCCCCGACCTACTCGCTGGGCCAAAACCTGGACGGCTACGACACTCAGTTCGGCCGCTACGCCTTCGACTACTCCATTCTGCTACAGGAAGTCGAAGCCGCTGCCCCCCTGGCTGCCGCACCGGCCGGCGTACCCGCCGTTCCAACCTTTGTTGCCACCACCGGTCAACCGACCGCTGCTGACGACGCAACTGCCAACATGATCGCTGGCACCTACTACTACAGCATCGCCGCTTTCAACGATACCGGCGAATCGCTGCCGGTGGTATCCAATGCCGTGGCCGTGGCCGACGCCACCACCAAGGTAACCATCGGTATCGTCCGGGTGTCCGGCGCCACCGGTTACCGCATCTACCGCGGCAAGGCTGCCGATGGCTCCGACGCCAAGTGGATTGCCAAGATTCCCCAGACCGACTCCGGCGATGTGGCCTTCGTCGACAAGGGCGAGTGGCAGACCATCGACGCAGCCGGCAAGCAGGCCGACGGTATGGCTATCATCATCAAGCCGGACCCGAAGGACATCGCTATTGCCCAGATGACCCCGCTGATTAAGATGCCGCTGCCCCAGGAAGGCACCACCTTCCCCTTCCTGCTGCTGCTGTACCTCGTGAGTGTAATCAAGGCTCCCGAGCGGGTCGTAATTTACAAAAACTGCGGCACCTACACTGCGCCCTAAGCGTAGCGTATAGCGAACAAGGGGACCGGCTCCGGTCGGTCCCCTGCTGCTAACCCCATCCAAAGGAGCAAGTCATGTCGAAAACCATCGAAGTCATTTCCATCCACAAGGGCAAGATTGCGATCTCCTGCAAAGGCGAATCCAGAACCGTCGTGTTCGAGGATAAAGGCGACGTCGGCATTGCCATGTGCGACCACGACGAAGCTGCTGTATTCCTGAAAATCGGCCGCCCTGACTACTGGAAGGCCGGCACCACCGGTGATGCCGTAGCCGATGCCCTGAAGAATGACCCCGAGGCCGCAGCCGCAGCCGCAAAACTGTTGGGCGGTGGCGAGAAGGAAGATGAAGGCAAGCTGACCGTGAAGGAAATCGTCGAACTGCTGGCACAATGTGAAACCGTGGAAGCGGTGGACGAACTGGTTGCCGGCGACGAGCGTAAAGGCGTTATCAAAGCCGCCGACGAGCGGAAGAAAGCGCTGGCTGAGTAATGGCACTCACCGGGATAAGCATACGGCTGGACAGGCCAGAGTATTCCCGGCTGGAAACGGACCGGTCGGTGATCCGGGCGAGGGTTATCCCCTCCCCGGCCACCGGCCTGGTGTCGGAAACGGTCGTGGTGTCTCTCTACAAAAAGGGAGTTCCGATCTATTCAACCCCCGTAATCTTCAATGGCGACGCCACCAAAGGCCAGGTCGTTGAAATCGACCTCAAGACCATCAAGGATGCTGACGGCGTGACGCTCGTCAGCCGCGGCAAGTATGATGTGGTGGCGGAACAGTTCGATGTAACCGCCAGCGTGACTACAGCGGTGGCACTGATTACCGCAGCGGAAATGCGTAAGACCTACTGCCAGGGTCTGCATCTGGTTGCAGGCTACAAGCTGGCACCAAAAAAACAGCCGGCAGCGGTGACCGGTGTAACCATCACCAATGTATCAAAGAGCAGCAAGGCAGGACTACAGGCACTCGTCTACAACGCCACCGACTCGACCCTGCAATGGGGAGGCGGTACGGCGACAATGCTCGTGGATACATCCGACAGCGAGATTCTGCTGGATTCCAAGGGCGGATATATCGAAGTGGCGATAGATCACTTCAATCTACCGGCAGCGGATGCAAGCGAGGCCATCCTGATCGACCAGGAGAGCCTTGACGACGATTTTCTGCGAAGAGAAATAGAGAAGGCCACCCAGGAGGTGGAACTGGCTCTCAAGGTATTTTTGGAGCCGACACGAATCGCCACCGAACCGTACTACTCCAGCCCGGAACAGGGCGAGTATTTCGACGCCTTGGCCGAACCGGTTGCCTTCTACGAGAAAGACTTCAACCTGCGAGGCATGTCCTGGCAGATCAACCTTCCCCTGCATCAGGTGGGTAAGGTGACAAACGTGGCCGGATTCATCGGCAACACGAAATGCCTCGAAATACTGAGCGGCGCCACGTCGGTGGTCCGTAAGAGCGGCGTGGTGAACGTGCTGCCGTACAACGGGAGCTTTGCCCTGTACTATAACTTCTACATGGGCATCAACTTCTGGGGACCGCGGGAGTTCATCCCGGCATTTTGGCGGTACAAGGCGGTGGCAGGTATCGAAGAGACCACCCCAGGCGACATCCTGAAAATGGTCGGATACTCCGCAGCGGCATCAATCCTGGTGACCGCAGAGCAAGCGTACCGGGCCGGCATCAACAGCGAGAGCATCAGCAAGGACGGCGTGAGCCGGAGCGTATCGTACAACGCAAAAGGCATATACGACACCACGGTTCAAGAGTACAAGGACTGGATTAAGGGCAATGCACCAAAGCTTCGGAATCTCTACCGTGGAATCCCGATGGTGACACTCTAATGCCGATCCCCGTATCAGCCATAGACCAGTTCACGGCCGAAGAAGGCGAAGAGGTCCGCCACCTCGTCGGCATGCGCTGCTGGTGCCACGGTCCTGACGGACAGCCTGATCCTAACTGCACAGAACACGAGGCAGGCGGCTGGGTCTATGCCAACGAGAAGAACATCGTCGGACTGGTTACGGACATAAGCCAGAACGCAGAACTCATGGAGACCGGTGTATTCCTCCCGGGTGACGCCATATTCTCCCCACTCTCAACCGACGTGGTCTCCGAAGGGGACAAGATCATCTTCACCTGGCCGCTGCCGTTCGGGCAAGGCGACCCGCTCGTAAGGGGCATCACCGCCAGCGACCGGCTCTACTACGAGGGCGTGGCCGGCATCTTTTGCATCGATGAAGACAAAACGTCATACACCCAGGACACCGACTACCGGCTAAATGGAAAAGCGATCGAATGGGACTGGACCGGCAAACCGGTATTAGGCAAGAAACCAGCAGCAGGCAAGCGGTACACGGTGAAGTACCAGGCATATATCGAGTGGCTGGCCTTCGTGCCGCCCGTGACCAGAATAAGCCACGGCGTGGATATGGGGGCAAAGGTGATGCTTCGCAAGAAGCACCTCATGGAGCACCAGTAATGAGCGACCT
>DDYO01000063.1:0-2812 GCA_002348045.1 Anaerolineales bacterium UBA2232 | reverse complement strand
GTACTGGACAAGCAACTGACCGGCATGGGCAGCGTGAGCCAACGGATTCTGGCTGCTAAAAAGATCGCCGAACAGCTAGAGAACGGCTCCGGCCCGTGGGACATGAAACCGATGCTGCTGAACGGACCCAAGGCCAGGGTCGGCAAAAACGGCAAGTACAACATCATCCCGTTTCGGCATGGCACCGGTGGCAACAGCGACTCGAACTACAAGACCATGCCGACGCAGGTGTACAAGCAGGCACGGGAACTGAAGGCCAGCGTAAGGGCCGGTAATGCGATGAAATACGGCGGCCGGCTGCCGGCACAGGGCAAACCAGGGCAGAACCCGACCACGGGATACCAGCACAAGAACGACAAGTACGAAGGTATGGTGCGGGTCGAGAAAACACACAAGGCAGCAAAGCAGAGCCAGTACATGACCTTCCGGGTAGTAAGCGAGCGTTCCGATCCGAATAGCTGGATTCACCCGGGGTATGAAGCCCACCACATCGCCAAGAGCGTGGCCGACTTCTGCCGCCCGGCCGTGGAAGATATGATCAGGCATGGCGCCGAAGCAGATATTCAGCAGGCATTCGTGAGCATAGGACTGAGATAATGGGATTCCCGAACGTCGACATATTCCTGTCAGCAAAGTTCATCGATCGATTCAACGAAGTGAAGGCGGACCCGTCATTCATCATCCCCGACCTGTTCGATGATTTGTCGGCTGCAGAACAGGCCGAGATCGCCGAGTATATCCAGCGGAAAAACTTCACGGACGATCTCAGGGAGCGCACCGACAGCGAAGTATTCATCTTCCCGAGCTACCCGATGTTCACCGTGCCTCTGCCGCAAATCGGTATCAGCCTCGGGAACGAGGACACTGCAGAGAAGTTCTTCGACGACGTGGTGGGAGAAGCCACCCCATACCCAGACGGAGAAAACCCGACCCATTGGGANNGCCACCAAGGATGAAGTAATCTGGCTGTCACGCTTCCTGCAACGCTTCATCGTCGAAGAACTGGACAACCTGGACCAGATCGGCGTGAAAGAGGTGGCGGTCTCGCTGCAGGACACGATGGTTAAGACCGAGGCGCAACCCACCACGGCATTCAGCAGGGTAGTCCGTATCAACTGCAAGGTGGCAAACACCTGGACCAAACGCATACCGGTCAACGTCTATCAGACCGGCGTCAATACATTTTGGCCGTAACGTAGCGCATATCGAATAAGGAGGTTACCGTGGCAAAAGCAAAAGTCGAACAACCGGTGGAGCCAACCAGCTTCCCGATCACGCTGGACGAATTCTTGAACGGGGTTCCGAAGGCAATGACCGAAACCAGAGCAGGCTTCAACAAACTGTGCAAGTCCGAAGGGATTGCCGGCAGCAAAATGAAAGACGAATGGCAAAATCTATTCGATCTATTCGCAACCAAGCCTATCAAAACCACATGGGCCGAATGGCAAAAAACAGGAGGTAAATAACAATGGGAAAAGGCGTCCTCTGGAACGGTAAATATTACCTGATTCCGCAAGCAGCATCCAGAATCGACTCGTCTGCACTCGCCAACAGTCCGCTTGGTGGGGCAAACAAGGTCGCAATTCTGGCAGAAATGGTCGGTCTCGTGCCACCCGGCACCGCCGTCAAGATCAACAGCCCTTCACTGGTGAACCAACTGATTCACCCGTCGGCCGCAGAAGCACGGCTCGGCGCCAAACTGCTGTTCGACCCGTCCCCCGGCGCACAGGGCGCAAGCGAGGTGTATCTGGTCCCCGTCAACCCGTCGGCCGCTGCCGCAGCTACGTTCAGCAGCGCACTGACCCTGACTACCTACCTGTACGGCAACACCGCCAATCAGGTAAAGGCCAAAATCGAGGCCGGCACGAACATCGGCAAGAAGCTGACCGTGGCCTACATGGACAACATCGAGACCTTCGACGACATCTCCAAGTCTTCGTTGAGTGTGATCTACACCGGCGCCGGCCTGACCGCCACACTGTCGATCGACGTGACCAGCACCGTGCATCTGCTGACCACGACTGTGGCCGATACACCGGCCGATGATCTGTCGCTGGACCTGACCACCTTCAACACCATCCAGGCACTGGTGGACGCCATCAACGCTACCGGCAAGTACACGGCCACCGCTCTGACCAGCAAGCCGAAAGACGACCTGTCGATGTACCTTGATAATGCCACCGCAGTGGATATCAAGACCGCAGCCGCCACCTTCAAGAGCGACCTGCAAGCGATAGTGGAGCGGATTAACACCATGTCGGCATACGTCACCGCTACTCGGGCAGCCGAGGCCACCGTAGTCCCAGCCAACGTAGCATGGACCTACCTGACGGGCGGCAGCGACGGCACCACTACCAACGCCACCTGGCAGTCTGCCTTGGACCTGCTCAAGACGATGAAGATCGATCTGATCGTCCCGCTGACCGACGACGCCAGTATCCACACGATGGTGGACGCCCACTGCGTCTATATGTCCGGCCCGAACGGCAAGTCTGAGCGCCGTTGCTTCGTCGGCGGGGCACTGCAGGCATGGAACAGCGAGGCTGCCCGTCTGACATCCATCGCTGCGCTGAAAACATCGGTGGACGGGCTGAACAGCGACCGGACCATGCTTGTCGGCCTTGGCTCCAAGCATTACGACGACAACGGTGCGCTGCAACTGTACCCAGCCTATATCACGGCATGTATGTACGCCGGCATCGCCGGTGGCAGCAGCCCGGTGGAACCACTGACCCGCAAGTACCTGCGCTGCTTCGGCCTTGAAGTGAACTTGCGGATCAGCGAAATCGAGACCATGCTGGAGTACGGCGTG
>DDYO01000186.1 GCA_002348045.1 Anaerolineales bacterium UBA2232 | reverse complement strand
TGTCCGTGACCGAGCGGACCCGGGAAATTGGCATCCGCAAGGCCGTGGGCGCCAAGCGGAGTGACATCATGGTCCAGTTCCTCGTCGAGGCGATTGTCCTCAGTATCCTGGGTGGTGTGATTGGTATCGGCTTTGGAGCCCTGGTGGCGGGCATTGTTACGGCGACAGGAGTCCTGCAAACCTCGGTCTCCCTCAGTTCCGTCGTGCTGGCCGTCGGTTTCTCGTTGGCGGTGGGCCTCTTCTTTGGGATATATCCCGCGACGCGCGCTGCTGCCCTGAATCCCATTCAGGCGCTGCGCTACGAGTAGGCGGGCTCCACGGGACCATAGCGTTGCCGGACGGCACGTTGCTGCTAAGCTCCTCTTGCTTCGGCTTCTGTGCGCCCCAAGTCAGAAGCCGCAGTCACTTGTGGTATAATCCGATATAACCCAGTAGCGAGGACTGTTCATGGACCCCATTCAGAGCATCTTTGATCGAACTGTGGCCGAGGTAATCGTCCGCGAGGAACTGGAGGCTAAACTCAGATCGGGCCGCAAACTGCGACTCAAGCAAGGATTTGACCCCAGTAAGCCCAACCTGCACATTGGCCATGCCGTCGGCCTGCGCAAGCTCCGCCAGTTTCAGGACATGGGCCACCAGGTGGTGCTCATCGTTGGCGACTGGACGGCGCAGATTGGTGATCCTAGCGGGCGCGATGAGAGCCGGGTGATGCTCAGCGCTGAGGAAGTCAAGAGCAACGCCGAGACCTACATGCAGCAGTTCTTTATCCTTGTAGATCGAGCCCGCACCGAGGTGCGCTGGCAAAGTGAGTGGTTCGGCCAATTCTCGCTCAAGGATGTGTTTAATCTCTCGAGCCGGTTCACCCTTGCTCAGATGATGGCTCACGAGACCTTTCGCCAACGATGGGACCAGGGTCGCCCCCTCAGCCTGATGGAGCTGATGTACCCGTTGCTGCAAGCCTATGATTCGGTGGCCGTGCAGGCGGACGTTGAGTTTGGTGGGATGGACCAAAAGTTCAACAATCTGGCCGGCCGCGAGCTGCAGGCGAGCCTGGGGCTACCCGGGCAGGACATCTTTCTGGTACCCCTGTTGCCGGGCACCGACGGGCGCAAGATGAGCAAGAGCTTTGGCAACACCATTGACCTTACGGATCCGCCCGGTGAAATGTACGGCAAGGCCATGTCCATTAGTGACGCCATGCTGGATGCTTATCTGACCTTGGTCAGCAGAATTCCCGATGGCAAGCTTGAGGAGATCCGGCGTGGGATCAGCTCGGGTGCAACCAACCCTCGGGATATCAAGATGCTCTTGGCGAGGGATATTGTAGAGCAGTTTTACGGCAACCAACAGGCTCGGCAGGCTGAAGAGGAATTCGTTCGGGTGTTTCAGCAGCGTGAGCTGCCCAGTGACGTGCCCGAGTACGCTCTTTCCGCGCCAACCCCAATCATCGACGTGCTCGTCGGCGCGGGTCTGGCCTCTTCCAGCAGTGAAGCTCGCCGCCTGATTACTCAGGGCGGCGTCCGAATCAACGACAACAAGGTCGACGATCTGTCTGAACTGGTTCAGCCTGAGGAAGAAACGATCATTCGTGCGGGCAGGCGCAAGTTCATCAAGATCGTCCGTCAGTCCTAGTCACCTCTAAAATCCCTCAAACCGGTTACCTTCCCATTCTCATGGTATGAACCCTGGATGCCGCGGGCAAACCGCTTTGGCAGTGGTTAGTCGCACGGCCTGTGTCAGTATCTCCTGCGTAGCTATCCAGTCCCTGTTCTTCCCCAGTTCCGAGTTCCAGCTCGCTGACTGAGCCATGAAAGCTTCTGACGTCCTGCAACACCAGCAGTCATAATAGGCAATAAATGGCGTATAATGGCGTAAAATGGACCAAAGTGGGGACTAGTGGGGTACTATCAGGTAGTAGCTGGCGTTCTCTGTGATCGGAGAGGGCTGAGCGCGGCGCAGGGCGAACAAGCTGTCTGGCATACGTTGAGCCCTGGCACCGGCGGGAAGGGGCGGGCCGTGATGGCTGCCGTCACATGACTTGCCCGTGTTGCCGTATCTGTGTCTCACTCTCTTCGTCTAGTATGTTGGAGACCATAGATGGGAACAAAGCGTAGGCAAATGGCGCACAAACGGCATTGAAACGGCACTCGCTGGCCATTAGCCCCAGCGCAGGCCATAAATGGGGTATTCTAAGGCATTAACAGGCGTAAATACAGTATAATATGACAGTGAAAGAGACCATCATTGAACTATGCGGGCTCTGGAGGCGGAACGCTGCGGTGGATTTTACCGGGACCAGTCGCGCAAGGTGCGTTGTAAGGCCGTGGACTAGCCAGTGAAGATTGATCGACAGCGAGTATAATAAGGTATTAATGCGGTCTGTTCAGGGTGATAAGCGGCGTGATTAAGGTGTAATAGCGGTATCAAGAGCCATGGACGTCGCGGCGCACGGGTGGAGAGCGATGCCAACTCAGCCCCGGACTACAGGGACCCCGCAAGCGGGTGGCATCGGTCGCCATGTCTGCACTTGAATTGTCCAGCAAGGCCTATGTGGGGATCGTGAAACATGTTGCTAGTGGGGGAATAGTAGCGTATAATATGGCGAAAACCGAGTGCAAAGGGGTCTATTGGGGGTTATGCTCGGTGTCCTGCGGCGTGCGGGCTGGGTGCTGGAGGAGTGATCTAGGCGGTTGAGCATGCGCATTGACAGAGATGCACTGTACACGATTGAAGAGATCGCTGAGATGTTCGGTATGGGCAAACGCACGGCCCAACGGATGGTGTACAGTGGCAAAGTGCCGGCGCGGAAACTAGCCAACAAGCTTGTGATTCGTGGCGCCGACCTGTTGGACAATCTGCCCTCGTACACTCAGCGTAAGGAGCGGCGCGCCAGGCGCCGGAGCTCATCGGCCGAGGCTATCGCGCCGCCCACCGACGAGGAGTGACAGAAGAGCTAACGGGCCATGAGCCTCACAGACTGAGGGCCTTCCCTTCTCGGGAGGGCCTTTTTTATGCCGTGGGACGGTCCTCTTGTCAGCCCAGGGATCCCTGGTGTTCGAGAACTTCTCGGGGGGACAGCCAGACAGAGCAGGGGCGAGATACAGTGAAGCTGGTCTGTATGGGGCAGCGGCGCGGCCCATCCGTTAGGGCCTGCGCTGTCCTGTCCGGAGAGGTTCGTCCGGTCATGAACACTAATGTATCAGTATTATAGGGTATAAGTAGTGTATTTAGGAGGTATAAATCATGTAAGATATGACCAATAGACATCAGTGCGATCAGCCCGGTCGGAGTAGTGCCTGGAGCGGGGGCGAGCGTCGTCGAGACAATCCGCAGAGAACGGGCGTATCCTCCGAGGCCCAAGTACGTCTATGTCAATGAACGGTCGAACAGCATGGCGGACGCACTGGGCAAGACAGTTGTCTGCAAGCATGTCGTATTAGGGGTGTTAATAAGGTATTATATGACGCTAATACAGCCACAATACGGCATATTTTGACCTGATTGTATCAGATTATCTGTTCATCATACGTAGTATTAATGTATTAACTGGCGTAGAAACGGTATTATGCGATGTTATCAGGGTAATAGTAGGACCATCTTGTACCATTTCTCGCGAGCTGGGTGAGACTGCAAGGCCAGGGCGTCCCGTGAAGGGAAGAAACAGGGCGTGCCAGATACCGTTCTCGCCACCGTCGGGGTGCTTTGAACGCTTGATCGGAACACAAAACTGAGGGTCGAAGGCAGGTTATCATGCGTATCGAAAGAGAGGCTCTGTATACCATCGACGAGATCGCCGAGATGTTCGGGATGGGGAAACGTACCGCCCAAAGGATGGTGTACAGTGGCAAAGTGCCTGCACGCAAACTGGCGAACAGACTGGTAATACGAGGCGAGGACTTGCTGGACAACTTGCCGTCGTACGCTCAGCGCGCGGGCCAACGCGAGACAAGCCTGACCCGGGCGTAGCAGGTCATCCGCGCCACACCGTTGGTAGGACACTGATGGTACCCTTGCGTACTGGTTTGGGCGGCGCGTTTTCACCCCTGGCACACCCGGTCAGGCTGGGCTATCCTAGGCTTGACAGTGGCTCTTGTCACCGCCGGCGCTATGTACAGATGTCCATTACCAAGAGATCCAGAGCAAGAATCTCGGTTATCTCGCCACTCTTGATGCTGAACTCCACATCCGCCAAATACTGGTGGATCGACGCCAGACGCTCCTCAGTGAACCGCGATGCTTGCCGAAGGCTCTTTTCAACGACAAATCTCTGATTGATCCCCAGTGCTTTCTGAGTACTCTGGACGGTTGCTCCCTGCCCCATCAGTTCCTTGGCCTGCAGCAGGATGCGAAACTGCCTTTCGATCATGCTCAAAAGGTAGAGAGGTGCGGCCCCGCTTTCGAGCAATTCGTGCAGATGGCGCAGGGCCTGCCCACCTTGACGCATTCCCATGGCATCGACCAGGGCAAAAATCCTTGGCGACTGGCTGGAACTCACAAGATTGCATACGGCTTCCAGAGTTACCGGCCCCTGGTAGTTGGTATGGGCCAGGAGTTTGTCCATTTCCTGGTCCAATTGGCGGAGCTCACCCCCAACCCGAAGCGCGAGTTCGTGAGCCGCAGCGGCGATAATCTCGCTTCCCTTGAGACGCATGCGCTGGACGATCCAGCGATCGAGGTCATTCCCCCGCGGTGTGCAGAACTCTCGCACGATGATCCCTTGGGGATCAGGTGCCAGGACACCACGTGCGGGGTTAGCAGCCGTCAGCGAACGAGACTCGGTGAAGAGCAAGCGCGTTGTCTCCGGCACTTGCGGCAGGTACTCCAGCAATCCCTTGACCAGGGCGGCATCCACGGCCGAGGTTCTTGGTTGTTTTCCCTCCGCCTTGCCGCGGTCCCGCGGCTCGTACCGCGACCAAAATTCCTCGACGATCACCATGCGTTTGTCCGACAGGAATGGAGAAGTGTCGCAAGCCTGGATTAACGCGGTAAGGGTGAGCTTTCGGCCATCCAGGATCGTGATATTGAGGGAAGCCATAACGGGATCGCCAAGCCTTGCCTTCAGCTTGGAGACCTCTTCTGAGCGGGTGAACTCATCGTCACCGTGGAAGACATACAGCATTTTTACGTCCGGGACGTCTCTACGAAATGGATGGGGCGTTGGACTTGGGGATAGCGTCGCACGCTAACGATGCGCAAGCCTCGCAAGTCCGCGAGAGTCGTAACCTTCTGTTGAAGCCGGTATCCCAGCGGCTGAGCCAGAGACAGAGCTGCACTCAGGCCCACCATCCAAGAGACTGCCTTTCGCCAAACCGGTCGGTTCTCCTTGCCCCAAGCTGCCTGGTATGCCCATCCGGCCAGAGCCAGGCCAGCAACCAGGTTGGTGCCACAGCGGGGGTGGATAGCCAAACGGTTCTCGCCATCGTTTAGCCGGGTTAGAGCCTCCTCGGCAGCGGACGCCAGTTCGCCAGTCCCGACCTCTCCGTAAATCCAGAAGCCGGACCAATCACTGCGCCCAGCCAGTCGACTGCTGGCATCCACCTCTTCGAGAACGTGAAGCGTGGCATGCTCCAGGGCATGGTTGCGACGTGTGGCTTCTATCAGCGATCCCACGAGCATTTTCATGGGTTGACTAACACCTTGAGCGCCCCCGACCGCCCCTTATCGTCAGCCGCTGCAAACCCTTCCCGGATGCTATCCAGCGGAAAGCGATGAGTAATCATCTCCAGGGGATGGAATCGGCCGGCCACCATCATATCCAGCGTAATTTGAAACTCCGGGACGCCGTTCCACCTGCTATAGCTATTGATCCAGACGATCTGGGCCTGCCTGCGGAACGCCTCCCAGACATTTATGAGCTGT
The DNA here is from genome assembly GCA_002348045.1 of Anaerolineales bacterium UBA2232. The sequence goes on along the minus strand of DDYO01000186.1, from coordinate 39,228 downwards.
GGCTTGCGCGATACCCCGAGTACCCCAACTATGCCGGTGGGCGCCACCAGGCGTAGCGCTTGTTCTACGGTGGGAGCACTATCTCCTCCCACCGCCTCAATCACGACATCAGCGCCAAGCCCATCGGTCAAGTCACGCACCGCTTGCACTGGGTCAGTCCGGGTTATGTCAATGACTTCATCCGCTGCAAAGGTCTTGAGGTGGTGCAAGACCGCTTTCCGCCGCCCGCAAAGCACCACCCGTTTGGCTCCAGCGGCTCGATAGGCCTCGGCACAGGCAATGCCGATGGGCCCTGGCCCAATCACTACCACAGTGTGGTACGGCTTGGGCGGGACGAGGTGGAGCGCATGGACGGCACAGGCATAGACGTCAACAATGCTGCCAGCCTCAATGCTCAGATCGGGCGGCAACACGTAGCAGTTGCCCTCGGGCGCTACGTCAAACTCTGCGAATCCGGCGCTGTGTCGACGGACCCCATTGACCATGCCTCGTGTCAGGCAGGCCTCGTATCTGCCCTCGCGACAGAACCGGCATGCGCCGCAGCCGATGAGGTGCAGTGGCTCGACAGCGACCTGATCACCCAGGCGCAGTCGGCTGACTCCGGCACCCAGGCCCACCACTACGCCTGCTAGCTCATGCCCATCTGTGTGGGGATACGGATATCTGGGTGGGTCTAGCTTCTCCCGATACCCATGGAGGTCGCTGCCACAAATCCCCGCCGCTTTGATTTGGATCAAGACCTCGCCTAGTCCCGGTATGGGATCCGGCACTTGCTCCACACGGATATCCTTGCCGCCGTAGAAAAGGGCTGCCTTCATCGCAATCCCCCCTATTTCCAGTCTTCGAGGATGTCCAGATACGCGTTCTGGGTGATGCGGGTGAGGTTGGAGCCATCGGCATCCATGACATAGATCTCCGAATTACCGTCCCGACTGGAGGTGAAGCCAATGTGGCGTCCATCGGGCGACCAACGGGGCATATAGTCCTGACCGGGGTCATTTGTAAGCCGCACGACGTTGGAGCCATCAGCGTCCATCACATAGATCTCTCCATTGCCATCGCGGTCGGAGTCAAATACGATACGTTTGCCATCGGGTGACCAGTCGGGAGAACCGTCATAGAAGGAGTTGTCAGTGAGCTGCGTGATCCGAAGATCGGTGGTCTGGACGTTCAGGGCATAGATCTCAAAATCACCATCCCACTCTGCTGAGAGCAACAGGACTCCATCTGCGGACCACGAGTGCGCGTGCACCTCTGCCGATGTGCCAGAATAGCCTAGCTGCAGGACGCCCTGGCCATCGGGACGCATGACATAGACATCAAATCCACCTTCGGGCCAAGAAGAGAAGGCGATCAGGTCTCCCGTGGACGACCACACGGGGGATGTGTCCATGTGCTCATTGTGCGTAAGCTGGATGGGATTGGAGCCATCGGCGTTCATCACAAATATCTCATAGTCGCCGTCTCGGTTCGAGACAAAGGCGATGCGGTCCCCATCGGGCGACCACTTGGCGACCCAGTCAGCCGCGCGGTTGTCGGTCAGCTGGCGCAGATTGCGTCCATTGGCATCCATCGCATACAGCTCGGTTGCGTCGTTCCGTACCGAGGTAAATAGGATTCTCCCCGTGAGTTCTTCCAGCCTGCCTGGATCAACGGTTGGATTGGGGGTGGGGCTAGACGTTGGCAAGGCCGTGGGTATGACGGTCTGCGTTGCCGATGGCATCGGCGTCGGAGTCGGCGGCGGCGGCGGAGCCAGCATTGGACCAAGCGCAACCGTTGCCACAAGAGCGATGACAGCCAGTGCAAACCAGGGTAAGAGATGGCGGTAATGGAGCCTCATTTGATCCTTTCAGGAAATGTTAGGGCTCTGCGATTATACCTTGAGCGTGGGCGTCCAAGCAAAGAGTTGGTTGCTACAACCGGTTACTGGAGGCCGCCATCGATGCATGGCCTGTTCCAGGTGCGGTCAACGGAATCTAGATACGCCTGGATCTGTCCCGGCGGGAGGAAGGCATATCGGAACCCGTTCTCGATGATCCGGCGTACCCTCGTCTCGTCCAGGCCGAGGTTTGACAAGATGGTCAGCTCCTGGGTCAGTTGGGTGTCAAAGAAGGCGGGATCATCGGAGTTGATCGTAATCGGTACTCCGGCATTGAGGAGCGCCAACACCGGGTGGGCATCGTATGACGGGTAAATGCCAGTTCGGATGTTGCTGGTCAGGCAGACCTCCAGGGGTATTTCGTGCTCGGCTAGATAGGCAACCAGGACAGGATCCTCTACCGCTCTCACGCCATGTCCAACGCGCTGGACCCCCAGAAGGCGAATGGCATCCCAGATGCTAGCCGGTCCCAGCGCTTCGCCAGCATGAACCGTTAGGCACAGCCCGCGGTCGCGGGCATCCGCATACACATCCCTGAAAGCCGCTGGTGGGAACAGATGTTCACTGCCTCCCAGCGTGATCCCAATGATCACCGGGCAGCGCAGTGCGATGATATCTCGCAGCAAGCGATGAGCCTTCTCTGGCCCAGTGTCTCGCACCAAGTCAACGATCCACTGCACGCGTATCCCGGGCACCTGACAGCCCTCTGTCAGGCAGTCTGCTATGTCGACAAGAGCGATGCCCATCTGAAGGTACTCAATAATGGACACCGTGATCTCGGCATAGACAACGGCCTGTTCTCTCAGGCTATGCACAACACCCTGCACCAACCGGCGGAAATCGTCCTTGTCCCGCACAAAGTGGCCGGTGAAGGTCCAGGTTGCCAAGAATTGCTCGAACGTCTGGTAGCGAAAGAGCGCCTGCACATCTTCTGATGTGGGCGAACGGATTGCGCAGAAGTTGTCTATGTTGGCGTACCGATGGAAAAGGTGACGATGGGCTTCGGAAGCACTGCTGATGACCCGTTCCGTGGGATGGCGTCTGATCAGGTCGAGAAACACTTCAAGCGGCATGGCGCCCCGCAGATGCAGGTGCAACTCACTCTTGGGGATACGAGACAGGTCCCTCACCACTCAGCGCGTGTCCTTTCTCAGCTCGGGCGTGACTCGCCCCCGAAAATCACTGCTTCGGCAGGCTGGCGTCGGCTACCGTGCTCCTAGCGCATGGAAGAATACTGGGCTCTCCCGTTCAGCATGGCCAGCAAGTCTTCTTCCCGGAAAACAGGAGCAGGGCGGCTGTGGCACACTTGCCTCCCAGCTTGTGCAGACTTCCGACCGCGGGCCGCGTTCTACAGCCACATCCGGTACTTTCGTCGCTTTCGTCGGTGGAGCCAGGTGAGTGCCGCCGCGATAGCGACCAGCACGACCACAAGAACGGCAAGCCCTGTCCAATTGCGAGGGGTATGACGAACAACTAGCCCATCAACATCTACACTAGTACCCGCGAGGCCGATGTTCTCTACCTCTACCGCGTGAGGTCCTGCGGCCAGCCCCTCGGCCACGCTTATGCGCACCCCGTGCTCGGAGGCCTGCCCCAATAGCCCCACCTCATGGAAATCGCCAGCGTCAATGCGAACCCGAACCGTACCTCCCTCAGGGCTCTTGTGGACGACCAGGTCGACATCGGTTCCGACGAAAACAAAACGCAACCGGTCGCCCGGGGTTCGGCTACGAGCCAAGGAACCCAGTACTGCCTGAGCATCCATGACCGTCTCCCAATTGCCCTCGTAGGCGAGCGCCCAATGGTCCTGTTGGTGGTAACCTGGGTACACCTGAGGAGCAGCGTTGGCATATCCGTGCATAGCTGCATAGACTGGCAGTGGCGCAAAGTCAGGCTCTACCATACGAAAGTAGTAAAAGGCTTGCTCCGTTTCCGCGTCGGTCGCCCGTTTGAAGAACCAGTAGTTGAGCACGCCCATCCAGGGCCACTCTCGCTGAGCGCGCTCGTACGCCTGTATGGCGTATCTCGCCTGCTGCTGCAAGTCCACCCGACCGTAGATGGGTGCTGCCGGATGGTCTGGGGGCAGCGCATTCCACCCGACCTCAGTCGCCCATACAGGCTTGTCCGCATCGCCGTTACGCACCATTATTCCGCGTATCAACTGCGGTCGCGAAAAGTTGGTCAGGTCGGGATGCACCCGATGGTCTCCAGGGCCAGTCCAAAGGCCATAGGCCATCACTCCCATGACATCAAAATACCCCTTGACCCCCGCATCGTACATCTGCTGGAGGTAAGTCAGGTCATTCAGGTTGAGCGGGCCGCTCTCCAGGGTTTGTGCCAGCCCGGCGCACAGGATCACGCAGTCTGGATCTGCCTCCTTTGCCCTTCGGTAAGCTACCTGCAATAGCTGGACGTAACCCGCGGCATCCACAGCCTGCTCTCCCCATTCCGGGTAGATGTTGGGCTCGTTCCAGATCTGGTAGTAGCGCACTTTGCCACGGTAGCGCAGAACAACGGCGTAGACAAAGGCACCGAAGTCATCAACATCGTCGGGCGGGGCAAGGGTTCCCCGCGAGTCGCCATCGCTGCGGGACCAGGCTGGGGGATTGTCCAGACGGGCGATAACCTGGATGCCATACCGGTTGGCCAGGTCCACGATGCGGTCATACTTGGCCCAGGCGCTGACATTCCACTTGTGATCCCAGAAGTCACCCCGACCGCTGATCTCAATGTCCTCCCAGGGGAACTGCTGGCGTATCCAGCGGAAACCGGCATCGTAGATCAGCTGCAAAGCCAGCTCGACCTTCTCGGGCTCCACCTCTTGCTCTAGGAAGGTGTTGACGCCAAAGGGATTAACTCCGGTGTGGGCCATAGGTACCTCGGCCTGAAGATTCAGGGGAGGGCTGGTAAGGCGTAGCATGACCAGTCTAGCGACGCCCTTGAGCTGTTCCCACCCGTTCTCCTCGCCGGTAATGCCGCTCATATAGTCCATCACGGGGGCGCGCAGGAGCCAGGCGGCGGCACTCAGCACGAGGCCAAGCAAGAAAACGGTAAGGACAACCTGCCTCAGACGCAAGAAGAGGCTTGGAGAGCGGCCGATTCTCATCGGGAAACCCCGGTACCCCTCCTACTGCGGCTGGCAGGCGAGCCCTGTTGCACCCGGTGACTGGGGGCAAGGCCGGCACCGCCCCGGAAACTGGGAGTGGATATCTCCCACACCTGACATCGACCAACGTCCAGCAAGCGCGACTTGATGCGCGGATCCAGCTCGATCCCCCGATTCATGGTAATGACAGTGGGTATGCGAGCACTGTAACGGTGGTCGAGGATCTGGAACAACTTTTCCTGTGCCCACGGTGTCGCGTTGTGCGTTCCCAAGTCATCCAGAATCAACAGCGGCGTGTTGCGGATTTCACTGAACCTTCGGTCGTAGCCGACCGGGCTGGTGGGATCGAAAGTCGCTCGCAGGTGATCGAGTAGGTCCGGTACACCAATGAGCAGAGCGGGGAAGCCATTCTGAACACGGTGGTTGGCGATGGCCGCGGCCAAATGGGTCTTGCCGCACCCGTAATCGCCGGTGAGGACTAGCCAACCGTCAGGATTCTCCGCATAGGTCCTGGCGATCACCAACGTGCGCTTAAGATTCAGACGCTGTTTGGCGTCAAGGGCCGGATCTTGCTCGCGAGGGTCAAAAGACTCAAAAGTCTGATCGTTATGCAGATGAAGAACGCTCAAAGCCGATTGCTCGATCACAGCGCCACCACGATAGTCCGGGACCAGGATGTGAATCGTGGTGGAAAACTCGAGCTCGGACATGCGCGACCGTAGGCGGGGGTCCAGGTAATCCAAGTCCACGTTAGTAGTAATCACGGTGGGCAACTGGGCATTGTAGCGATGGTTCAGGATCTGATATAGCTTTTCCTGCGCCCATGGCGTGCCGCTCTGTGTTCCCAAGTCATCGAGGATGAGCAGGGGAGCCGATCGCACAGCCTCAAAGCGTTGATCAAAGCGAGTAGCGCTATTGGGAGCAAAGGTCGCGCGCAGATGGTCGAGGAGGTCGGGAACCACCACAAACAGGACAGTCCGCCCGAACCGTACCTGGTAGTTGGCGATGGCTGCGGCCAGATGGGTCTTGCCGCACCCGTAGCCACCCTTTAGGATCAGCCAGCCGCGGGGTTGCTGCGCAAAGGCCAATGCTTTCTCATAAGCCCGGCGCAGGTTCTCCCGTAGCGAGGCATTCAGACCATGGCCCTCCGGGGCGAATGACTCAAAGGTCATACGAGTCAGCAGCCCGAGGTTGCTGGCGAGAAGGAGGTCGCGTGCCCGTCTCTGCTCCAAATCCTGCAAGCGGCACTCGCAGGGGATGACATGGCCAAAGTCCGGATGGCCGGGTGGCACATCTCGGCGCAGGTAGCCAAATCCCCCGCAGACCGGACACGGATCCTTGGGCAGATCAGCGTTTGATGTACTTGCGGGATTCTTCTTCAGTGTACCAGGTTCGGTCACGGGAATTGTCCTTGCCCTCAGTCTCCCAGCGTTCCAGAATGCGCTTCACGTAATGCCAATTCCTCACATTCCGGGCGGCCGCGATTTGGAAGGCCTCTTCGATCCAGGCCGGAGGATAGCTAGCCTCCGCTTCCTTCAGTTCCTCGGCAATAATAGGCTGTAGAAGGCCCACGGTTTGCTCGTACAGGCTATAGATGTTGGAGCGCTCAACCAGGCGGGCCGGCTCGATGAGTTCCGCGCCCTCCAGGACCTTGATCTCCCCCAGTTGGGCTTTCTCTGCCGTCTTGCGACCCTGCATGCTGTTGGCACAGTACAGCTCTTGCACTTGTTCATCGGGAACCTGCAAGTGTAACAGTGTCCCGCGGCGCACCGCGCCTTCCAGTCCCTGCAGGAGGGCGGCTTCGGCCGCGACGGGCAGGCCCTGCAAACTCCGCAGAAGGGTACCATCATTCCGCAACTCTGCCAGGGAAACATAGGAATGGGCGCCCTTCTTGCGATAGAGCAGGAAGAAGACGTACAGGGTCACCTTCAGCTCAGCCAGATCATCCACCAGGGGCAAGAGCTCGCTGAAGAAGAGATTAGGCAGCGGTGTATAGTCAAGCCTGCCGTCGGGGAATCCGCGAAACTCGTTCATTGGCTAAAGTCAGGCTCCGACATGCCTCCGGGCGCCTCAGCGTACGTGGCAAGGTTAACGAACCTGGTCTGTTCGCCCATAAAGCCCAGGCGAATTTGCCCGGTAGGACCGTTGCGGTGTTTGGCAACGAGTATCTGAACTACCCGATGCGTGTCCATTTGGACCATTGCTCCAGGCAAGGCCTCACTGTCCGCTTCGTCGTGATAGATAAAGATGACCACGTCGGCATCCTGCTCGATGCTGCCAGATTCCCTCAAGTCGGCGAGGATGGGTCGCTTGTCGCCTCTTGCCTCCACGGCACGGGAAAGCTGAGACATGGCAATCACTGGCACATTCAATTCTTTGGCCAAGCCCTTCAGAGCCCGTGATATGTACGAGACCTCCTGTACCCGGTTCTCACTGCGCACGCCTGGGCCGGATTGCATGAGCTGCAGATAGTCGACGATGATCAAGTCAAGTCCGTGCTCCGCCGCCATGCGCCTGCACTTGGTACGTATCTCCAGAGGTGAAGGGGAAGGAGTGTCATCAACAAAAATGGTGGTCTCGGAGAGCGTTCCGCTGGCTTTGGTGAACTTGTCCCACTCGATATCACGGATGTCGCCGAGGCGCAAACGCTGCGCACTAATACCAGTCTCCGAAGCAATGAGGCGCTGCACCACCTGTTCACCGGACATCTCCAGGCTAAACAGGGCAATCACCGCATTGAACTTGAGGGCAACATTGTGGGCGATGGTCAGCCCAAAGCTGCTCTTCCCCGTGCCAGGACGTCCGGCCACAATGACGAGGTCAGAACGCTGCAGACCACCCAACAACCGGTCCAAATCGATAAAGCCGGTAGGCAAGCCGACCATCTCGCCTTGATGCTGGTGCAGGTAGTCTATGCGGTCATAGTACTCGGTGAGAATTCGGCGAATGGGCATAAGTCCACGGGAGACACGACGCTGAGACACATCGAAGAGGACTTGCTCAGCACGGTCAACGACGACATCGACCTCCTCGGATTCCTCGTAGGCAAGGCCAGCAATCTTACCTGCCGCTTCGATGAGACGGCGCAGCACAGCGGTACGCTCCACGATGTGAGCGTAGTGTTCCACATGCAGCGCGGTGGGGACACTGTTGATCAGCGAGGTCAGGTAAGATGGACCGCCAACCGCGTCCAGCCTGCCGCGTCGTTCCAGTTCGTCGCTGACGGTGATGAAATCACCGGGCTGCCGTCGCTCGTGCAGATCCAGAATAGCTGAGTAGATCTGCCCGTGGGTTTCCCGGTAAAAGTCTTCCGCATGCAGGAACGGCGCAACGGTGATAATCGCATCACGGTCAATGAGAAGGCTGCCCAGAACCGATTGCTCGGCTTCAGTGTTCTGAGGTGGCAAGCGTTCGATGGTCATAGGTCACTCATCTTCTTGTTCGCCCATGTCCAGAGAGTTGAGAAAATCGCGAAAAGCAGACAGGTTGTCGGCCTCTTCAGGCGACACCGGGGCAAGTTCTGGGCTCACCACGATGCTGGCCTGAGCCATTACCTCTTCGGCGACCCAGATGGGCACCCCACACCGAACACCCAGCGCCATAGCATCGCTAGGCCTAGAGTCCACCTCTATGTGCCGTCCTTCGGCATCCAGCACGATCCGCGCAAAGAACGTGTTGTCCTCTAACGAATTCACGATGATGTGCGAGACCGTCGCTCCCAGTTCGGCGATGGCGCTCTTGAGCAAGTCGTGGGTCATGGGGCGTGGAGGCCTGATGTTCTGCAAAGCCATGGCGATGGAATCGGCCTCGAACGGGCCGATCCAGATAGGAAGGTAGCGGTCTGCCTTTACGTCTTTCAACAGCACCACGCGGTGGTGGGAAATCAGGCTAACGCGTATGCTGTGGACCACCGTAGCAATCATTGCCGGGCCTCCCGAAAGCGCTTGTCGCATGAGCATCCTATTGGCTGGCAACGAGGACAAGGGGCGCTCGATCCGATTATAGCTCAGCCAGGATAAACGCCCAAACTGCAGCGGAGGTGAGCCAGGCAGAACAATGCCCGACAGAGCAGAGGGTCTAGCGCAACGGCGGAGTTGATGATGGTCTGGGCTGCCACAGGGGGGCCTCGCTTACCAACATGCGCCGAGTGGAGACATACCACTGGCCGATAGTCCTGAAACGATCTGGGTAGTCCTGCAATGGACCGACCTGCACATCGTTCACGCGCTTGTCGATAGCATAAGTATAGACTGGGTGGTATAGGGGAAGGATGGGCACCTCTTCGGCAAGAAGGGACTGCAGCTCGCGGTACAGCACCCCCCGGCGCTGTGGATCAGCCGTGCGCCGCGCCTCCTCCATGATGAGATCGGCTTTTTCACTAATGAAACCAGAGTAATTCTGCCCCGAGCCCGAAGTCTGCGTAGAGTGCCACTGGGGATAGGGGTCCGGGTCAAACGGCAGCCTTTGCCACTCGTACAAGATGGCGTCATAGTTGCGCGGGACAAGAAAATCGTGAACCAGTCCGGCAACGCCTGCCGTTTGAGGGACAGCACGGATGCCAACCAGGGCCCACTGGCGGGTTAACTCGTTGATAATGCTCACGCGGCGCTCATCGGCATTGGTCAACAAGGCAAACTGAAGGATCTGGTCCCCTTTTTCACGGACGCCGTCCCCATCAAGATCCTTCCATCCCGCTTGATCAAGCAGCTCCATCGCCTTGGAAGGATCGTACCCGTAGCGCACGGCGTTAGGTTCGTAGGCCCACGACCAGGGCAGCACCGACCCATTGGCAAGTAAGGCATGGCCGTTCATGATCTGATCGATGAGCTTCTGGCGGTCGGTGGCCCACAGGAGGGCCTGGCGGACCTCACGCTCTTGAAAGAATGGACGGTCCAAATTGAGGAAGACCAAACCCAACCCGCTCAGAGGAGCATTGTACAACCTTAAGTCGTCCTGGGACAATGCTGCGCTCTGCAATTCGGCAGGAACTTGGCTTAGGCCGTGCACTTCTCCCCGGTGATAAGCGTTAAGGGCACTGGCATAGTCGGGGTAAAAAAAGATCTCGATCTTGTCCAGGTATGGCCGACCCGCGTAGAACGAGGTGTTCGCCTCCAGTAGCGCGTGCCGGGATGTCAGTTCCTTCAGCAAGAAGGGACCTGTGCCAACCGGGTGCTGATTGAACGCATGGCTGTGCAAAGAGCCGGCCGGCACGTTCTGAAGTAAGTGAGCAGGTAGAAGCCCCACGGTAGTATAGCTGAGGAAGGGGGCGAATGGCTCCGGAAGGGTGAGGCGGACGGTGTATGCAGCGATCCGCTCCAACTTTACGGAGCGCCAAAGCTCCGACACGCCCGGCTGTCCCTGGAAATCCGCAGAGCGCAAAGTGTCGATGGTAAAGATCACATCATCGGCATCGAACACGGAGCCATCGTGCCACTGCACATCGCGCCGCAACTCAAACGTATAAGACAGGCCGTCTGGGGAAATCTCCCAGGTCTCAGCCAAGTCGGGCAGAATCTCACCGTGCTCGTTGGCTGTGGTCAAACCGTTAAAAATCAGCGCGACCAGGTCACGATCGACGTCATTGAACGTGCTGAGTAGGGGGTTCACATACCTCGGGCTACCGGCAGTGGCCTCAATATAGGTACCGCCGACATCCGGGACGAGGATGGTCGTGGAGTGGTAGGCTGTATGGCCCGTGAGGGCCAAGATCGCCCCAATGGCCAATAGCGCGATGATAGTAGCCCACCGCATGGCTGCAGCCGCGCCTGGCCCGATCAGGACTGGAAAATGGCGCTTAGCAGGGAGAAGACCAGGAATGCCCCGATCAAGACCACGGTAAAGTTAAAGAGGGTCTTCTCAAAGCCACGACGCGAGGAGTAGACGCCTCCTTCACCACCAAACATGCGGTTCAGTGAACCGCCCTTGCTCTGCAGGATGACCAGGACGATCAATGCAACCGACAGGATGATCTGGACAATGTTCAGGTATCTAGCCAACAGCGCAGCCTCCATCTCAGAATCTTGAACATTATAGCACAATCTCCCCCACAACAAAACCGGTGGGGGCTTGACTTGCAGGTCGGGGTATGTCAGAATGTGGCCGTGTCAGTGATTGACTTTCATACCCACATCTTCCCGCCCGATGTCATCGCTGCGCGTCATAGATACGTGCAGCGGGATGCTTGGTTCTGCCAGCTTTATGACCATCCGCGAGCCCGCATGGCCACGGCCGAAGAGCTGATTGCGGCGTTGGATGCGGCAGGGGTCGATGCCGCCGTGACGTTTGGATTTGCCTGGTCGGATCCGGCCTTGTGCCAAGCAGCCAATGACTATGTCCTCGACGCGGTCCGGCGATGGCCTCGGCGCTTATATGGATTCGCTGTGGTGAATCCGGCAACCGAGGGAGCTTCCCTAGAGGTGGAGCGCTGCCTGGACAAGGGGCTTGTTGGCGTTGGCGAGCTCATGCCCGACGGCCAGGGCTACTCTTTCAGTGATCCGTGCCTGGACCGTGTGCTCGAAACAGCGCTATACCGAAGGAAGTCTGTGATGATTCACGCCGGCGAGCCCGTAGGGCATCGTTACCCCGGAAAGAGTCGGAGCACCGTGGAGGCTTTCTACGATCTGGCGCTTCGGCACCCACAAGCTCAACTCATTGCTGCTCACTGGGGTGGCGGCCTTTGCTTCTATGAGCTGATGCCGGAAGTAAGGCAGGCGCTGCGCAATGTGTACTATGATACGGCTGCGTCCCCCTTTCTCTATGGCGATGAGGTCTTCTCCCTGGCTGCCCAAGTGGTGCCTGACAAGATCCTCTTTGCCACGGACTTTCCACTCCTTACACCACAGGCACTTTTGACGAGGGTGCGCGGGGTTGGCCTTTCCGAGACGGTCCTGGCGTCTGTGCTTGGCGGCACGGCCTCAAGGCTTCTCCCTGCAGGAGATCGATGAGCGCTCCAGACTACATACGAGCCTTTGTCGCCATCGAACTGAATGACGACCTCCGATCAGCGCTGGGCAAGGCGCAGGCTCGGCTTAGAAAGGCACGGGTATCCTACATCGGTCGCTGGGTAGCTCCGGACTCTATACACCTTACCCTCAGCTTTTTGGGCGATGTGGCGCCAAGTCGCATTGCCCAGATCAGCCAGGTTCTCGAGACAGCCTGCTTGTCGGTTCCTACGTTTTCCATTGCCCTGTCCGGTTTGGGCTGCTTTCCTCATCCACAGCGCCCGAGGGTCATCTGGATCGGCGTGACCGGCGACCTTGTCCCGCTAGAACAGCTGCAGCGCAAGGTTGAGACGGGATTGCAGGACCTGGGGTTCGCGCCGGAAAGACGGCGCTTCCAGCCTCACCTGACCCTGGCACGTATCAAGGACAGCGCCAGTCCTTCCGAGCGAGGTGAGCTGGCAAATTGGATGGAGGCAACGAAAGCACCATCTTCACCACCCATGATGGTCAGCGAGTTGAGCTTGATACGCAGTGAGCTGCGGCCTTCCGGAGCGGTTTACACCCGCCTGGCCGCTGTTCCGTTGACAGGGTGAAACATGGCCGGTTCTAGGCCGCAGTTCATCGCTGTCATTGGAGATGGTCTGTGTTCTTCAGACGTGGCCGCGCTGGCCGAAGAGATCGGGCATGAGTTGGCCAAACGAGGGGCGGTCATCGTGTGTGGTGGGCTTGGCGGCGTTATGGCGGCAGTCTGCAAAGGCGCAGTTGAGGCAGGTGGTCTGACTGTTGGCATCCTGCCGGGTACGTCCCGTAGCGAAGCCAATCCCCATGTAGTTGTTCCGATTCCGACTGGGCTGGGACAAGCCAGAAACGTGCTCGTGGTGCAGGCGGCTCAGGCCGTCATCGCGGTCCACGGTGAGTATGGGACCCTCTCGGAGATTGGCCACGCGCTGAAATTGGGCATCCCGGTGATCGGCCTCAACACATGGCATCTTGTACGTGAAGGCGTCGAGCGTGATGACATTATTCGGGCAGAGACTCCCGTCCAAGCCGTAGAGAAGGCCCTGGAACTGGCCTTGAGGCGAAGGGCTCGACAAGGAGGGGAATGATGATGGTGTTTCGCGATCGACATGAAGCAGGAAAGCTGCTCGCAAGGCGACTGGAGGCACTCAAGGGACAGTCGGGACTACTGGTCCTGGGCATTCCCCGTGGGGGAGTGGTGGTCGCCTACGAAATAGCCCTGGCGTTGGGCGCTCCCCTGGACGTGTACATCACTCGCAAGATTGGTGCTCCCCATAACCCCGAATTGGCCATTGGCGCCGTGGCCAGCGACGGGACCCTGGTGCTGGACCACCGACTCATAGCGCAAATGGAAGTCTCGGATCAATACGTTGAGGAAGAGACAGCACGTCAAAAGCACGAGATCCAACGCCGCCTCTCGGCCTATCGCGGCACGCGCCCGGAACGCGAACTGCAGGGTCAGACGGTGATTCTGGTGGATGATGGGGTCGCCACGGGGGCTACGGTGTCTGCCAGCCTGCGCGCGTTGCGCCAGAGAGCACCGCATCGGCTGATCCTGGCCATTCCTGTGGGGCCAGCGGCCACCATCCGCACATTGGCCCAAGACGCCGATGAGGTCGTGTGCCTGCACGAGCCGGAGCTGTTCTGGGCTGTAGGCGCCTTCTACTCTGAGTTCGACCAGACTTCTGATGCAGAAGTGGTGGAGCTCCTTCAGGCACTGGGGTAGGTACGCTTGCGCCGTCTGCTGGGCGTCTTGCTGCCCGCATGCTCGTCGGGCGGGTCGAGGGGTTGCAGAGGGAAGGTATCCGCCGCCGGTGATGGCTCCTCACATGGCGGGCTCTCACCGTCACTCGTGGTCAAATCATCAACCTGCCCGTCTTCGGGAGCATCAGCAGGCTCTGGGGGCACTGGCGCGGCCGTCCTTGCCTGCCCAGCGCTCTTGATCCACAGCGAAGCCTTGACCAACAGCCAGGGCAGGAGCAACCCGACCGCGAGCACAGCTGCCAACCCGGTGACCTGTGCTTGGAACTGTCCCGGCCCCGCGCTCTGATATCCGCTTGCGAGCAGCAGTCCCGAGATCCCCTGACCGACGGTATCGAGATATTCCTTGACACCTACGCCATTCCACCCCGCGCCCCACCGGCCATCGGCGAAAATCGCCAGCGCCAAGGTGCCCCATACGGCGGGCACGCCAAAGACGGCCACACTGGCGCTGGGATCTTGCAGCCTCAGGACCTGCTCCCACAGATACAGGGTGAGAACCATTAGCAGGCCTGCGACGGAGCCAATCAGCAGAGCGGCCCCCGCTGGTACAAAGGGACAGGCGGCGCTTGCTGCTACCAGTCCTGCCACTGCGCCCCGGGCGATGGCCAGGGCGTTCGGCTGGCTGGTCACAAACCACGTGTAAAGCGATACCAATAGCGAACCACCAGCAGCGGCCATCGCCAGGTTGACCAAGGCCAGGGGAGCGGGCACGCTGCCCCTAGAGAGCGGGTTGCTTAGCACCAGGCCCGGCCAGCCCGCGATGGACAATAGCGCTCCCAGAACCACGAACAGAGGAAAGTGAATGGGTGGAAGAGCTGCAGGCCCAGGTTCTGGCGTTCTCTTGGGTTTGAGGATTAAGAAAGTGGCCAGCGACGCCAAGGTACCCAACAGAAAGACGGTAGCGCTGCCTCCGGCGTCTACAAAGCCATGGCCCAACTCAACGTTCTGCCCCAACCTCGCGAGCCACCCGCCTCCCCAGACCCAATTGCCCAAGAGCGGGTAGAGCAGGCCGGAGACCAGGAGGCCCATGGGCAGTAAAAGCACTCGGCGCACATGGGTACACAAGGCCAGCAAGGTCACTAAGACGGTGGTGACAACGGCAGGCAGCTGTGAGGCAAATAGCAGGTAGGCATCGGTGTGGTATGCCGCACCTTGCAGAAGGAAACCTCTCAAGCCTACCAGTCCCCATCCTGGACCCCAACTGGTGTCCAAAGGAGACCATTCGGCGGTCAGTCCGTGCAAACCGGCCAGATCGGACACATGAGCCACGCCACCGAACTGGAACGCAAACCCGCAGACCAGGTATCCGCCCAGCGCCGCAGCCAGGGCAATCAGCGTTGTGGCTGCGACCAGTTCAGCTTGCGCTTCGTGGGCAGCCCCGATGGCCAGCAAGGCAAGCCCCACGGGGACCAGCCACGCCAGCGCTGTGAAGAGCGCTGTCTGCGCAACCTGCAACTCTGCCATTCATCCTCCTGCCCGCGTTGGCGGTTGGATTCTGTTCCCAGTTCAACCTGTGGGGCTTGCGGCAAGGACCTCGTCTGGAACGCTGCCGGCAAACTGCTGAAAGTTCTGGCGGAACTTGAGCGCTAGTTCCTGTGCCTTGGAATCGTACACATCGGGATTTCGCCACGTCTGGATAGGGATCAGCAGCTCCATGGGAATGCCTTCGCAGGTACTGGGTACCAAGAAACCAAAGTATGGGTCCTTGCGCATGGGAATCTGGTCCAGTTCCCCGCTCAGGGCTGCCTGTAAGGCTCGCCGGGTATAGGCGATCCGAATTCTCTCACCGACGCCGTATGGCCCGCCTTGCCAACCAGTATTGACCAGCCAGCACTGTACACCATGTGTGGCGATTCTCTCGCGTAACAGGTTCGCGTAGACTGTCGGGTGCAAGGGCAAAAACGGAGCGCCAAAACAGGTACTGAACGTCGCCTCTGGCTCGTCTCCCAACCCTCGCTCGGTTCCCGCTATCTTGGCCGTGTAGCCGGACAAGAAGTGATACATGGCCTGCTCGGGACTAAGCTTGGCGATGGGCGGCAGAACACCGAATGCATCAGCGGTCAGCATGATGATATTTCGGGGGTGCTCAGCGCATCCCGAGGGTACGACATTTGGGATAAAGCTCAAAGGATATGCGCCCCGCGTGTTCTCTGTGATGGATTCGTCATCCAACTTGATGGCGCGGGTATCCCCATCAAGCACCACATTTTCTAGCAGGGCGCCAAAGCGATGAATCGCCGCATAGATCTGTGGCTCGGCCTCTGCTGAGAGGCGGATGACCTTGGCATAGCAGCCGCCCTCAAAGTTAAAGATGCCCTCCTCTGTCCAGCCGTGCTCATCATCGCCCACCAGGGCCCGGTGGGGATCGGCGGAGAGCGTGGTTTTGCCCGTGCCCGAGAGGCCGAACAGCAAGGCGGAGTCGCCCGCCCGCCCAACCGTCGCTGAGCAGTGCATTGAGAGTACACCCTTCAGGGGCAGAAGATAGTTCATGAGGGTGAAGACGGACTTTTTGATTTCACCGGCATAGGCAGAGCCAGCGATCAGTACTTGGCGCTGCCCAAAGTGGATGACGATCGCGGTGTCGCTGGACGTGCCGTCTATCTCGGGTATAGCCTGGAAGCCAGGGGCGGCAACAACGGTAAAATCCGGTACGAACCGCTTGCCATCAGAAGGGACCTGGATGAACAAGTCGCGCACAAACAGGCTCTGCCATGCCGTATCGGTGATGATTCGCAGCTTGACACGGTTCTTGAGATCGGAACCGGCATAGCAGTCTTGCACGAAGACGTCTCGTTTCTGGAGATAGGCGAACAGGCGACGGCGCAGGCTTTCAAAGTGCGCCTCATCGAGGGATTGGTTGACCTTACCCCACCAAATATCCCCTTCGCTGGATGGCTCACGGACGATGTACTTGTCGTTAGGAGAGCGGCCAGTATGGCGACCGGTGCGCACGACGACAGCTCCACCATCGGCGAGGATCGCCTCTCCGCGCCGAATGATCTCCTCATAGAGCTGCGGGGCAGGTAGGTTCAGATACGCATTGCCCAGGTTGCAGATGTTCTGCTCCTCGAGTTCCTGAATCAGTACTCCTGTGTCTGCCAACATCCTTCACTCCTCTTGACTCAGTGCCCAAGTCGGGATGGCACGCAAAAAAAACACCGCAGAGCGCACACATTGCTTCCCTGGTCCTCTTCACAACACTGGCACCACAGGAAGGTATCTGGCCCCGCCTTCGCAGCGGGGCAAGTGCAATCTCTACGGCGAGTTGGTAAACTAGCAGGAACAATTGTACTCGCCACTGTCGCCGGTGCAAAAGAGCCAAACCCGGCTTCAGTACGTGGCTTTCTCGGCGATGAGAGCTACGTTACTCGCTCAGCCTTGTCCAGCAAGGAGATGACCCGGGCCGTGACCAGCTCCAATGCGGCCGGGTTCTGACCGCCCCCAGGGATGATCACGTCCGCATAGCGTTTGGATGGCTCGACAAACTCCAGGTGCATAGGCTGGACGGTGGCCAGGTACTGCTCGATCACTGAATCGACGCTGCGACCTCGTTCATGGATGTCTCTGTTCATCCGGCGAATCAGCCGGAGGTCCGCATCGGCGTCCACATAGATCTTGAGGTCAATGAGTTCTCGCAGTGTTGGTTCAGTCAGGATCAGAATTCCCTCTACAATTAACACGGGCCGCGGGTAGACGGTGCGGGTCTCCGGACGCCGGCTGTGGGTCGTAAAGTCGTAGGTGGGCACCTCTACCGGATGCCCCTCGCGCAATTCTTGCAGATGCTGTACAAGAAGGTGGGTATCAAGAGCATCAGGGTGGTCAAAGTTGTAGTGAGCCCGCTCCTCCATCGGCAGGTGATTGAGGACACGATAGTACGAATCGTGCGGGATGTGGGAGATGCGGTCGCGACCCACCCGGTCCAAGATCGCCTCGACTACCGTGGTCTTGCCCGAGGCCGTACCGCCGGCAACTCCGATGATCAAGATGGGTTCCCGCACCTAGCCTACTCCTCTCTCTCACGGTGAATCAGCACCGCCGGTAGATTCGCCACAGGACGGCACCCACGGGCCACTATAGCGAAACGCACCCAGAACCGCAAACAACGGCGGCCAGGCAGCGCGTGACGGGATACAAGGGCCGGGCGAGCCCGGAGTGCTACGGCCAGCTGCTCTGTCACAGGCTGGCACGCTTGTCGTGGTACTTGGTGTTGGCTCAGATGCGCGCTACGGCAGTCGGTTCCACCAGTTGTCGGGAAGCTCAATGAGGAACACTTCGACCTCGCCCGTGCCCGAACGCCCCCAGTTGCTCGTGAAGAGAACACGGGTCAGATCATGGTTGACGCTGGCATGGGGCTCAGCCCAGTAGTCATGCTCCTGAGCCTCGTCCACCAGCGAGTGAGTGTGCGCCAATCGAACGACGCGTCCACCGGAGCGCAACTCCACCAGGAATACCTGGTCATCCATCCAGGTGTGCGCAGCCACATCTCCGTCGTGGGTGGAGACCACCACCCAGCCAGGCCGCTGAAGGCAACGACCCGAGATGTGCAGCCCGATGGCCGTGTAGCTAAAGTCAATCGACCACAAACGCGTTACCTCGCCGCTGGTCAGATCCAGCATCGCGATGTGATCGGTATCGATGTCCTGGTACACCAGGACTTCTCGGCCTTGTGCGTCCAGGGCCAGGTCCGCGTGTCCCGCGATCCGCAGCAAGCTCCGCCCATTGCTGAGGGACCGATCGTAGACCATCAGGCCGCAGGGATGGGCATCATCTCCCAGACGCCCATGCTCGCAATAGTTGTCGAAGAAGGCTATGAAGTGGTTGCCCAGGGGGCTGATGGTCACGCTATCGATGTCGGACGGCAGCAGGGTCCGCTTGGCGATGACGCGATCCTCCCACAGGTCGTACACCAGGAAAGCGACGGTCATCCAGTCCTGGTCTTCGGCCATCAGTCCCCAGTACCGCCCGTCGGCGGAGGGGCTGCCTTCGTGGCGCGTCCAGACGGCTGCGAGTGCCTGTCCGGGAAAGTCTGCAGCGAATTCGTGGACTATCCTGGCTTGCTGGCTCGCGATGTCGAAGGCCATCAATCGCGTCTCTTCGTTGTAGTAGACAAGTTGTGGATCAGTGGCATCCCAGCGCGGCTCCGAACCCAGGGGAACCTGGCCGATCGGCTGCAGGGTGTCAGCCCTGTAGAGGTACCAGGTCGCCTCGATGCCGCGCACCAGGATGAGATTACCATCGGCATTGAACGACTGCACGCGGGAGTACTCATTCTTGAGCCCGGCTGAGGAATCGTCGCCGGTCAGGTCCCGGTTCCGATCGGTCACCCGCGTTACGCAGCTGCCGAACACGGGGTCACGGTAGGACTGTCGGGATTGGGGCTCAATCACAGGAGCAGCCTGGCGCACGTCCAGCGTCGTTACCAGCGGTGGGTCGGCGCCGCCGCAGCGGGATGTCGCTGGTTGTGCGGTTGTGCTTACCATGGGTACGTACACCCTTGTCGCCGATGCGCCAGATATGCCAGGTACAGCCGGTTCTTTGGTGCCACTTCCGGCAACGTCACCTCGGCACGCCACCATAGGACCCCACAAGCACATGACCAGGGCGAGCAAGATCACCAGCTTGGCAAACCTTTCCATCGTCAATCCTCCTGTCACAGTAGCGCCTGCTGTTGATCGCCGGGAGAGGCCTAGAGGGCGCGACCTACAGCAAGCGAGGCTGGGCCGGCGCCGGTGGGGCGTAGGAAGGTATGCGGGTGAGGATGCCGAGGCGCTCGCACAGCGTTCCGGAAAACTGCTCCAAGTGGTGGGCGTTATTGGCCGCACAGGAGTAGCGCGAGCCAAAACGCACCTCGTACTTTTTTCGGAGCCCAGGGAACGAGCGGTCCAGCTGGGCGTAGTAGTGGTCCCTCTGCCGGTCGCGCAGGGTCATGCCGAAGGCAGGGAGGATGTAGGCAGCGCCGGCCTCGTGGGCGCGCAGGACGATGGCCCGGATGTTCTCTTCCGAGTCCTGTAGGAAGGGCAGGATGGGCATCATCGTTACGCCGGTTAGAATGCCCTCTTTTGCCAAGGCGGCCATCGCGGCGAGACGACGGGAAGGAAATGGAGCGCCCGGCTCCACCTGGCTTGCCAGCGTGTCGTCGACGGTGGTGAGGGTAAAGCTCACCGCGGCATAGACCTGCTGGATCTGGCGGAGGAGATCGAGGTCCCGCAGCACCAGGTCGCTCTTGGTGATGATGTGCACCGGGAAACGTTGCGCGGCGATCACCTCCAGCGCCTGCCGGGTCATCTGAAGTTCGGCCTCCAACGGCATGTACGGGTCGTTCATTGAACCCGTGCCAACAGTGCCCTTGACGCGTTTGCGCGGCAATTCCTTGCGCAATAGCTCGATGGCGTTTGCCTTCACCGCCACATCGGAGAGGTCGTCAATGCCGTAGCACTCGCTGCGGGTATCGCAGTAGATGCAGCCGTGCTGGCAGCCGCGGTACAGGTTCATGGTGTACTTGATGCCAAACCAGGGGTCTGGCTGCCGGGCCGACGAGAGGAGAACCTTGGCCGTGATCTCTCGCACCATCATCGCGAAATACTCGATCAGGAGCCCACCAGCAGCTCAAGGCTCTTGGTGTGCGGGTCCATTACGGAGCGAAGGTTGCCGTTGGAGAGCTCCAAGAGGAACACCGACACTTTGATCGAAGCCTTGGTGCCCGAAGTGAGGTGACCCCCCAGGGTCACAACGCGATCCGCCTCGACGGTTGAGGCGGCAAAGTGGGCGTGGATATCCGGCGCGCCGCCGGGGCCTGGAGAGATGTGGCCGCCCAAAGCCACCAGTTCCAGGGGTTGATTGACCTCCAGGTACAGGCGGTCGGCGTCGGTCACCGGAAACTGCTCGGGGAAGCGCCGCAGATTGCGGAATACGGCGCGTTCCAACGCTCCAATCCCGCCCAGGATCAGCCCCTCATGGATGCCTGCGCTGCTCACGGCTTCACTGATGGCAGCCAACAGATCAGCCCCTTCCCGCACCCGGGCGACGACAACCCGCCCGGCGACTCCGCATCCCAGTCCCGACAAAAGCCCAAGCTGCATTCCATCCCTCCCATGTGCCCAGCTGGGTCTATACCATACTACCGTGACCTCACATAATGGTCAAAGCCCGGCGCAGTACCATTGGGCGGAAACGGGCCGCCGTCGGTTGCCACACAGAGGTCAAAGGTTGTCTTCCAAAGCCCAGCAGCATACGGTGGTAGATGCCCTAGAGCCGGCGATCTTTGCCGGCAACCATCAAACCGGGCTGACACGTCCGGCAGAAGCAGGTCGAGCGTCGCTGGCGGGTGACCTGGCTGATGGGGCTGCCGCAGCGCGGACAGGGCTGGCCAGTTCTTCCGTGCACGGAGAGAAAGTCCCGCACCTCTGTCTCAATGTCCTCATTCAGGCGCTGCTCCAGGATCGCGATGGCATCCATCAGGACACTCCGCATGGCAGAATAGACGCCACTGACCTCCTCGTCGCTGAGGCTGGACCGCCTGCGGAAGGGATAAACCTGAGCCCGCCAGCAGATTTCATCCGAGTAGGCATTGCCGATGCCTGCCACAAAGTCAGGGTTGGTGAGGATCCCTTTGATTTCGCCGTGGTGACGACGCAGCCTCTCTCGAAAGACCTCCTCGGTGAGCTCCGGGTCAGTGGCTTCAGGTCCCTGGTCAGGAAACCCTGGCACCCGGTCCAGGTTGTCCGTCAGGTACACCTTGCCCATGCCGGCCGCGTCGTGGTAGCGCAGCTCCATATTGTTTTCCAGGCCCAGCACCAGCACATCCCTGGTCCGGTGGCGCGCCAGCGGCTCACCGTAGCGGAGGCGGCCCGCCAGCATGGGATGTATGGCCAGGGTCAGACCGTTGTCCAGGGGCAAGAGAAGGAACTTGCCTCTTCGCCCGGCGCCGCGGAAACGTTGGCCAACCAAGCGGTTTTCAAGCTCGCCGTCCAGCAAGTTGCGTACGATGATCGGGCGCAAGACCTGGACTGCGGTCATGGACACGCCGGCCAGGCGAGGGTCCAGGAACTGGCGGATGACTTCCAGATCAGGCAACTCCGGCATCGATGAAAGCCTCCGTCAGCCGCGTTGGTCTTGACGCCAGCGCCAGGCGCTGGTCGCCAATCCGACCATCACAAGGGCAAAGCTTCCGATGACCAAGACCCACTTGACCAGGGTAAAGAGGGGCGCCAAGGTGTCCACCAGGGGCGTGCGAGCCGGGAGGCGGGCCATTATTAGGGACGTGGAGACGTTCTCCAGATAGTCGAAGGCCGCTCCCACCAGCGGTACGAGGTTGGCGGCGCGCCAACGGCTGCCGACCGGGAACGATCTGGTGAACAGCCAGCTCACCGCCGTAACCAGGAAAAGGGTGTAGACCACAGGGAAGGCCAGGTCGAAAGTGAAGCGGGCGCGGATGTACGCCTGCCGGCCCTGCTCACCATACGCCTCAGCCATCTGGTACAACTCGGCGGTCGAGTAAAGGAAGGACGTATCTGGTGAGCCGGCGCCGCCGCTGTCCATGAGCGCTTTGGCCGACTGCCCTGGGAGGATCAGCACGCTGAACAGCAAGAAGAGGATCAATGCAATCAGGGCTACCCCACTGGTTGAGGTCCGGTACAGCCAATTGGAGAGCTGTCGTCCCAACTGTCTACTCCTTGAGGCCGTCAGTCACGGCCCGGAGATGGGTAACATGCCCAACCGTACATACGGTGGTGGTCAGCGTTCACAGACTACCTTAGGTGGTGGTTTTCGCCAAAAGGGAAAGGCCGCTGCAGGAAGGGCCAAGGGCAACTGGAGTCCGCCGGAGGCACCGGACAGGCTGGTTTCTCCTCTGTCCGTGAGACCCGCCCAGCCATGGCCGGGCGGGAGCATCCGGTTTTTAGTTTGGACGGTAGGTGGGTATGCTGTGTCTATGCTTTCCGAACACGAGGTGCCATAATGCCTGAGCATCCATTTCTGTACGTCGGTGATGGAATTGGATCCGAGTTGATCCGTGTCTGCCATCAGCAGGGATTCACCCGTTTTCTGCTGGTGGCTGATGGAAACACCTATGCCGCCCTGGGGAAAGCGGCGGAAAGCGTGCTCCAAAGCCAGGGATGGGAGGTCTCCTCAGTTGTCTTGGTTGGCCCCGAGGTCCGCGCCGACGCCGACCATATCTTTGACGTGCTGCTGCGCAGCGACCCGATGCCCCACGCGTACGTGGCAGTGGGCAGTGGCACGCTGACGGATATCAGTCGCTTCTGCTCTCACCGATTGGGCCTGCCTTTCCTGTCCCTGCCCACGGCAGCCTCGGTTGACGGCTTCACTTCCATCGGCGCGCCCCTGGTAATCCGCGATTTCAAGCGCACCATCTCATGCCAGGGTCCGATGGCCATCTTTGCCGACTTGGGCGTGTTGTCGGCAGCGCCTCAGCGGTTGACCGCGGCAGGGGTAGGTGATCTGCTGGGCAAGTTCACCGCAGTGGCCGACTGGCGGCTGGGACACATTCTGCGGGGCGAGCGCTACAACGAGGCCATTGCCCAACGCTCGCTGAGGGCAGTGCAGTCACTGATTCCTCGCATCGCCCAGGTGGGCCACGGAGACCGCGAAGGTGTGCGCAGATTGTTCGAGGGCCTGGTGGAGACGGGGCTTTGTATGCTGGATTTTGGCGGTTCGGCGCCGGCCTCGGGCGCCGAGCACCATATGGCCCATTTCTGGGAGATGCGCTTGCTGTGGCAACACCGGCCGGCGCAGTTGCACGGCGCGGGTGTTGGATACGGCTGCTATCTGTCCGCCCAGTGGTACGACGCGCTCCGTGCCATGAGCCGTGACGAGGCTGCCGCTCACCTGGAACGCGCCCGCCGCTGGGAACGAGGCTGGCAGGAAGAAGAAATGCGCCAGGTGTTTGGATCGGTGGTTGACGAGGTGATCCACGAACAAGCGTCTTTCCTGAGCTATACGGCGAGGAGTTGGGGCCGGCTCAAGCAGCACATCTTGGACAACTGGGATGAGCTGCAGGCGGTGGCCGCCCAGGTGCCATCCTCGGCACAACTGCGAGAGTGGCTTCAGATAGCTGGCGCCTCCGTGAGCCCCCAGGAGCTGGGCTTGACCACCGAGGATGTTACCCTCGCTCGCCAGTACGCCCACTACCTGCGGAACCGCTTCACCATCGCCAAACTACGGCTGCTGCTTGGGATAGAGTGAAGGGAGCCCCCCCACGCTTATCCACATCTACCCTGCCGCTGTGTTTGGTGTCTGAGAGGGGGTGGGCACGGGATCGACTCGTTTGCTCGGGTTTCGAGGCTCTTGACCAATTGGAGGAGGCACATGGAGAAACTGGATCTGAGGAAGCAGCTGAAGCATGTGTACGAACCGACCAGCAAAGAGTTCGCATTCGTAGACGTTCCGCCGATGCAATTCCTGATGGTGGACGGCAGTGGCGACCCCAACACCTCGCAGGTCTTCCAGGACGCCTCCCAAGCTCTCTACGGCATGGCCTACACCCTCAAGTTTGCCAGCAAGAAGGATCTGGGCATTGACTATACCGTCATGGCCCTGGAAGGGTTGTGGTGGAGTGAAGACCCGGCTGCTTTCCTTCTGGGCGACAAGGGCGACTGGCTGTGGACGCTGATGATCATGCAGCCCGACCACATTACTCCCGACCTGGTGCAGCAGGCCCGCATCCAGGTGGCCAAGAAGAACCCCTCGCTGGCCCTCGAAGGACTGCGCTTTGAGCGCTTCCATGAAGGCCTTTCGGCGCAGATCATGTACGTGGGTCCTTATGCCGACGAGGGCCCGACCATCGCCCGCATGCACGAGTTCATCGCTCAGAATGGCTACGAGCTGAACGGCAAGCACCATGAGATTTACCTGGGCGACCCGCGGCGCTCGGCCCCCGACAAGCTCAAGACGGTCTTGCGCCACTCGGTGCGCAAGCTGTGCCCCGATCTCTTGGGATGAGGCAGCCCCGATCGAGGTAACGCGGGGCTGCCACTGGTGGTCAGCGCGTCAGAGCGAGCACCGCGGCGATGGCTGCGGCGGTGAGAGCGGTGATGAGGCCTGTCAGCCACCAGCGGTGTCCCAGGATGCTGCGGGAGCCTTGGTACCAGGTGGTAACCAGACCGCCCAGCAGGACCAGGCCCAGCAGGTCCCAGCTCGCCTCCTGCCGCACCAGTCCGCGATAGGCGACGTCCAACAGCAAGCCGAACGAGAGCACCAGATAGCCCCAGCGGTAGCTGGCGTTTTCCACGGTGATGGTACGCTCGTCACGCAATGTAGTATGAGAGTTCACAGGTTGTCTCCTTCCAGGAAGAATAGTTCTTCTACGGGCTTGTTCAATCGTTTCGCCAAGATAAACGCCAGCAGAGCCGAAGGGCAGTACTGCCCGGTTTCGATTGAGCTGATCGTCTGGCGTGTCACACCGGCCATTTGAGCCAGCTGCTCCTGTGAGAGTTCCCTCTCCGCTCGCGCCACTCTCAGTCGGTTTTTGAGTTGTGGAGCACCCATCGTTCACCTCCTCTGCACGACCAGTATAGCACGGAACTCACCCAATGTCAAGCATACTTGTCAAAGAGCACGGTATAATAGGCATAGTGACTGTTATACCTGCGTACCCTGTGCGGCTCCCTCAACGTTTATGCCAATCCGACGCGGGTTGCTGGGGGATCAAGCTTGCCGATAGCATCGTTAGAGTACGTGCCGTGAGTGCCTCCGCCGACCGCCCGGTTTGAGAGATGCGGTAACCCTCTCGATAAAGTCCGGAGAGGCATGGTCCTCGCCTCGATTCTGGACGACAACGAGCGAGGCGATAGGGCAGTCCCGGCAAAAAACGCTGATGGCTCATTTGGCGCGCCCCGTTGATTGGTGCATAATTGCCATACTGGGTATCTCCGGCCGGGGGCGAGGGTTGGATAGCATCTTCGGCAGTGGTTTGTGGCCGATCGCCCATCGGACGACATCACTTCCACGGGAGGAATCACTCATGGATCGTGCAGCCGAAGAACGTATTGTGGGTCGTTACCGGGAGCTGACCAGCCAATTCGGCCACTGGGACAAGACGCGGGACCTGATCGACAACCTCATCGACGTGGTGCTCAACTATCGCCAGAGTGGGCACCCGGGCGGGTCGCGGTCCAAGGTTCCAGGTCTGGTGGTCACGCTGCTCAGCGGGGTCATGCGCTGGGACATCCGCCATCCGGAAAAGCGCTTCGGCGACCGCTTTATCCTGGTCGGAGGGCACGCGATCCCCCTGGTCTACTGCACCCTGGCGGTGATGAATGAAGCCTTGCGCATTAAACACCAGCAAACCGGAGACGAGCGCTATGCCGTTCCCAATCCGAAAGAGCGCATGTTAGTGTGGGAGGACCTGCTGGA
This sequence comes from Anaerolineales bacterium UBA2232, assembly GCA_002348045.1. The sequence goes on along the minus strand of DDYO01000186.1, from coordinate 13,151 downwards.
TTTCCGCCGTCGCGGCGGGCTTTCCGGCCACGCCGAGATGGAGGGCAAGACCCTATTCCTCAAGTTCAACACCGGCCCCTCGGGGCACGGCAGCCCTGCCGCCGCCGGTGCTGCTCTGGCGCTGAAGCGGGCTGGGGCGGAGGGCGTAAAGGTCTTTGCCTTTGAGGGCGAGGGCGGCCTGACGCCGGGCGTCAATCACGAGACGTTCAATTCGGCCTGGGGCCTGGCGCTGGATAACCTGTACTATGTCGTTGACTGGAACGACTATGGGATTGATGACCACCCGGTGAGCGCCTCGGTGTACGGTACGCCCACTGACTGGTTTGCTTCCCACGGCTGGCGCGTCTTCCATGCCGATTTCGGCAGCGAATGGGGCCCAATTACCCAGGCCATGTTGAACATGACCATGGGCGAAAATCCCGACCATGTGCCCAGCGTTGCCTGGCTCAGGACCCGCAAGGGTCGCGGCTATCTCAAGTACGACAACGCGGTGCATGGTGCGCCCCACGGCATGAACTCGGAGCTGTTCTGGGAAACCAAACGCGAGTGCGTCGAGCTCTACGGAGCCGAGTTCTGCAACTACTGCGGACCGGCCCCCAAGGATCCCGCCGCGGTACGTGAAGAGTTCCGTCTCAACCTCAAGGCGGTGATGGATATTCTGCACCGCGACCAGGACCTGGTGGACTATCTAGCCGATACCCTCGTGTCCCTGGGCGATAGCGTGCCGGAGGAGATGCCCTCCCTCAAAATCGCGGTCAAGGGCAATCCCTACCAGGATGAGCGGCTGTACGACTATACCCGCTACCCGGATGACTTGTTCGTCAAGCCGGGCTCATCGGCGGCCAACCGCGCTGCGCTGGCCAAGTGGAGTGCGTGGGTGAACGCCTTTGGCGCCAAGGAGTACGGTCGTCCTCTGTTCATCGCCTGCTCAGCGGACCTGGCCGAGTCCACCAACATCAGCGGTTTTGCCAAGCCCTACGGCGATTTCAAGGGCTATGGCTGGTACGAACGCTACGGCACGGCCGATGGCGTCCTCCTGCCCCAGGAGATCACCGAATTCGCCAACGCCGGCATCCTGTGCGGCATGGCCTCGGTCAACCTGGCTCGGGATCCGGAGGCAGAGTTCGAGGGATTGTGGGGCGCCTCGTCCACTTACGGCTCATTCTCCTACCTCAAGTACGGCATGCTGCGACTGTACAGCCAGATGGCGCAGGATTGCCAGTGGAAGATGGGCAAGGTGGTCTTTGTCGCCGGCCACTCGGGACCGGAGACGGCCGAGGACAGCCGCACCCACTTTGGCATCTTTTCGCCGGGAACCACCCAGCTCTTCCCCGATGGGCATATCATCAACCTCTACCCCTGGGAGCACAATGAGGTGCCGGTGCTCCTGGGCGCGGCCCTGAAGACCGATGTGCCTATCGTCGCCCTGCACCTGACCCGCCCGCCGGTGGAGATCCCGGATCGGGAAAAGCTGGGCATGCCCTCCTACTTTGAGGCGGCCCGTGGCGCTTACGTGATGCGCGACTATCGGCCCGGCCAGCCCCGTGGAGGGACGATCATTGCCCAGGGCACCAGCGCCGTGGCCGGACTGATCAAGATTCTGCCGGAGCTAGACGCCCGCAATCTCAACGTGAAACTGGTGGTCGCCACCAGCCCGCAGTTGTTCGCCATGCAGCCTGAGGAATACCGCAACGCGGTCCTGGGGCCCGGCGACCAGGCGGACTCGACGGTGATCACTACCCAGGCTCGCTGGTTGATGCACGACTGGCTTTTCAACAAGGTGGCTGAGGAGTATGCCCTCTCCGCCGACTGGGACAACCGTTGGCGCACGGGCGGCACCCTGGACGAAGTGCTGGATGAAGCGCACCTCTCGCCCCAGTGGATCCTGGCGGGCATCGAGCGCTTTGTGAACGAGCGCAGCAAGCGGTTGGCCAAGCTGCGGGCGGACCTGGACGCGGCCAAGTAGACTGCTGGAACAAACGTGGACCCCAGGGATTTGCCCCTGGGGTCCTGTTGTTTCTCAAACTCGGGTTCGTCCGCCCACCAGTCAAGTCGTATGGCGACGCTCCAGAATCGGCGGTGCTAGCGATTCTTCATTAGAACGCCGACCGCAAGTACCGCATAGCCCAGCAGCACGAGCATAAACGAGTAGGGCGATGTGACCACGAAGCCGGCGTACTCTCCCATCAAGCCAAGTACTACAAGAGCCACGCTGAGGTAAAAGAAAACATTCGTAGGCGCATTGAGTTTCATCTGATATCACCTCCCTTCGATCCATTTTTCTGGTGCCGTACCCTGTCAACAAGTCCAGACTAACGCCTGGCGGCGCGGACGACGAACAACACGACCAGTGCGCCAAGGAACGCAACGCCGATGGTGGTGAGGTTAAACCCGCTGATAGCGCCCGGTGTGTGAAAGAAAGTGCTGGCAAGCCAGCCGCCCACCAGCGCGCCGATGATGCCGATGATGATGTCGCCGATCAGGCCAAAGGCAGATCCTCCCATGACCACGCCCGCCAGCCAACCGGCAATCGCCCCAACAACAATCCAGGTTAATGGTTCCATCTTGGTTTCCTCCGTAACATGAATGGTTCTTACAGCCCCGCCGAACAAACGCTCACGGGCTGCTTCCGTCAACACCGCAGCAGGTTGGATCGATTGATTCCTGGTGCTCTGGTCGACTGGATTCAGCAAGATCTTGGTGCATCACCGTGATGTGTGTGACCCTGCTCGCCCAGTACTGCCCGTCAACTGTTACCTGCTACTTGCGCTGGCCTGCTCATGTGTCGTGATGGGTGTGCCCAGGGTATTGTGCAGCAGGCTCAACATTGTCGGGTCGCTACCCAGGTACTGCACGATCACGCGCCCACTCGCCCAAAAGTTCGGCTGATGCGTCCACTGTATTGGTGTGCTGCCCACTACGCTGCCGTCGGCTGAGATCAGTTCTGACGCGCCCTCCCGGTCTTGCTCGCTGGGATATTCGAACACCAGCAGCTGTGTGTCGTCTACATAAACAACTTGGCCGCCAACCCCAAAGAACGGTTCCCTGTATTCGCCGTCTGGCCTGACGATCCTGCCAGCCTCGCGCAGGGCGGCCATCAGCTCCTCATGGTCGCCTATGCCAACGCTCTTTGACTCGGCGGCTATGACCATCGGAGCCTCCAGGACGCCTGTCTCCCATGTCACCACGACCAGGGTCACGGAGAATACCAAGCCCGCGAAAAGCGCCGTACCCCACCGAATCAAGGACTTGCAGTACAGTCTGGTGTTGCCCACGTTCGCCCCCTTCCAGATGGCACTCGGCCATACCAGGGGATCATCCCAGACACGCTATCGACTGGACGTCGCCCATTATTTCTCAAGCGATGGGAGCTGACCGACGACCTGGAGCCAGCCGTATCGCCTGCCTGCCGACTACCACCGCCTTGAATACCTGCACCAGCTCCCTCGTCTGTGCGGGCCGAGGTCTTGCGGATAGTCTCCCGCAACACCTCCGATGGTCCGCCCTTCACCAGGAAGGCATCAGCTCCGGCGGCGAGGGCCTGCTCCTCATGCTCGGCTCGCAGCGTCAGCACAATGACCTGCACGTCCGGCCACCTGCTCTTGATGCGCCGCGTGGCCTCCAGGCCATCCATTCCCTGCATCCAGATGTCCATCAGGACGGCATCTGGGCGCTGTTCTGCCACCAGCTTCACCGCCTCGTGCCCATCTGCCGCCTCGCCGACACAAACTACCTCCGGCCAAAGGGCGAACAGGGCTTGGAGACCCTGACGCACCGCGCGCCGATCATCTACGATTAGAACCCGCTTTGTTTGAGACAAGGGACATGCCTTTCAATGCACAGTCATGCGGGAAAACCCCTGCAGCTATCATACCGCCAACCCCGACGTCTGCCATCGCCGGCGAGACTGATCTTTGTCTCCACACAAAGTGAGCCCGCTTAGGGGTCTTGACTGACTTCAGTGGGTCTATCCGGCGACCAAAGTTGCAGGCGCACTTGACAATACGTGTTTCCCCCGACTATAATTACCCTTGCGGGGAGTTAGATTTGTTGGGGAGAGCTTGCGTAGCGCGGAGGAGGTTCTGTCGATGCTCAACGGGACAGCCAACAACTCCCGTCACAATCAGACAACCCAAACGCTAGAAGAGGCCCAGGCCTTGCAGCGGGTGACCGCGGAACTGCTGCAAAGGCGTGCGCTCGCAGACGTGTTCGAGATCGTGCGTCGCAAGGCGCGCGAACTGACGGGCGCCGCGGGTGACGGCATCTACTTGCTGGAAGAAGACGCCTGGCTGCGGGAGGCCAGCGATGATGCTGACATCGATCCGCGCTCCAAACGGATCCCGGTGGCGGGCACCTACACCGGCGAGGCGGTGCGCAGCGGCAAGCCGAGGCTGGTCAACGATTATGTTGGTGCCGCAGTGGAAGCCCGATCGCCGCTTCTGACCCCCGAGTCCTTGTTGGCGGTGCCTCTGCAGGTGGAAGGCACTGTAATCGGATCGCTGAACGTGGCCAATAAGCCAGGAGGCTTCACCGAGGATGACGCTCGAATCCTGGGACAGCTCGCCGATGTGGCTGCCATCGCCATTGAGAATGCCCGGTTGCGTCAAAAGGCCGAGAGGTTGGCCGTTGTGGAGGAGCGACAGTGGCTGGCGAGGGAACTGCACGACTCGGTAACCCAGGCGCTTTACAGTGTGACCCTCTACGCCGAGGCAGCGCGCCTGGCGCTCTTGGCTGACAAACAGGACGTGGCGACAGAGAACCTGCATGAACTGCAAATGATGGCCCGCGAGGCCCTGTTCGACATCCGGTTGCTCATCTTTGAATTGCACCCGCCCATTCTGGAAGGACAGGGCTTGGCTGCGGCGCTGCAGATCCGGCTGGCCGCGGTGGAAAACCGCGCGGGATTGCTGGCAGAGATGCGCGTGGAGGGGGCGCGGCGCTTACCCCTCCCTGTCGAGGAAGAGCTGTATCGAATCGCGCTGGAAGGCCTGACCAATGTCGTCAAACACGCCCGCGCCCAGCATGTGATCGTAAATCTGCAGTTCGATGACCAGAGGGTCTGCCTGGAAATCTCGGACGACGGGACAGGGTATGATCTCGCCAAGGCCAGGATAAGCGGAGGGATGGGACTGCGTGGTATGGAGGAGCGCGCCCAGCGCATCAACGGAAAGTTGGAGATCGTCAGCACTCCCGGGGAAGGCACCACGTTGAGGGTAGAGGTATTATTATGATAAGACAGGGGATCTCCGCCACGGCCAAGACGCCCATCCGGGTATTGATTGTGGACGACCATACCATTGTCCGCAAAGGCATATGCGCTCTGCTGGCAGAAGTCGAGGCCATCACCGTAGTGGGGGAGGCCAGCAACGGGCAGGAAGCAGTGGCTCAGGCATTGGCCCTGGATCCCGACGTGATCCTGATGGATCTGGCGATGCCGGAAATGGACGGCATTGAGGCCATCCGCCAGATCGTGGCTGGCCAGGCGGCGGCGCGCATTCTGGTGCTGACCAGCTTTGTCAGCGACGACAAGGTATTTCCAGCTATCAAGGCCGGGGCGTTGGGGTATTTGCTCAAGAACTCTGCGCCGGCCGACCTGATCTATGCCATAAAGCAAGTGAGCCGCGGCGAACCATCGCTGCATCCCAGCATTGCCGTCAGGGTGCTACAAGAGCTGCGGCGCCCGGTGGAGAAAACGCCGCCCCCCAACGCACTGACGGCGCGAGAAGTGGAGGTGTTGCGACTGGTAGCCCAGGGCATGAGCAATCGCGAGATCGCCGTGCAGTTGACCACGACGGAGGCTACCATCAAGACGCACGTGAGCAGCATTCTGAGCAAGCTGCAGCTGGCGAACCGCGTGCAGGCGACCCTCTATGCCATATCGGAGGGCGTCGTATTGCCGGAGGACCTGCCGAACAACGAAGTGCAGACCAGCCCCGCGCACAACGGTTGATCTTTCGCCTTTCGACGATATCGCCTACGACTTGAGTCATAGGCTTCACCAACGAAAGCTATTCGAGACCGCCGTGAGGCGGTCTTTTTATGTGCCCCAAGATCAATCCTTCTCCCGATGGCATGCAACAAAGTGGCTGATATACTAGTTGTGTCGGACTAGGCGATTGAACGCCCGTCTGCTGTATGGTCCGGTGGGCCCGTGTAGCTCGGAGGGCCACCTTGGATTCAGGAGGAGCACCCCATGAACAAGGATGTACTGGAAGGCAAGTGGAAGGAAACGCGGGGTCAGGTCAAAGAGTGGTGGGGAAAACTCACCAATGACGATTCGGAACGAACGGGCGGCAAGGCCGAGCAGATCGTCGGCCGGCGCCAACAAAGGTATGGCTACGTTAGAGAGTATGCGGAAGAGGAATTCAACCGGCGGATGAAAGAGCCTAACCTCAACATGTAGAGCTGCATCCCCAGTCCGCCATTGGGCGGGCTGAATGCCAGGCTTGAGCCGCCCTGGCTGGCACAGCGGCCTTTTCCTGCGGGAAACCGGCGCTGAACATCAGGGAGCGCCAGGGCGGCAACATTGCATCGGGCGCCACGCGGGTGGTCTGACTGGCACGGGGATCCGTAATCTCAAACGTATTCAGGCGACCTGAGGGGCGTGAATCAGACGATGAGTCAGCAGCACGTCATCAAATACATAGGAGAAGACACAATGAGCGAGTATCAGCAGGAACGTGGTTACGGCGGCAACCGTTCGGGGGGATTTCTGACCGGGCTACTGTTGGGGGGTCTGGTGACCGCAGGGGCGGTGCTGCTGTTTGCGCCGCACTCGGGGGAAGAGACACGAGCCTCCATCCGGCGGGAAGGCGTTGAGCTGCGCGATCGGACGGCCAAAAAGGTCGAAGGCGCGGTGGCACAGGTTCGGGACAAAGCCCACGAGATTACCGACGGCGTGCGCGACAAGGCTGATGAGCTGCAGCAAGACGGTCAGGACATGCTCGACGAGCAGAAGGACCGCGCATCCAATGCCGTAAAAGCCGCAAAGGATGCCATGCAAGGCCATTGAGGTTGACCGCCGTGGGTTCGCCTGGCGAGAGCGATCTCAGGGGAAAGCCGGGTACGTCTATGCGGCAAGGCCGAGCTGATTATCGGTCGGTGCCGAAGGAGGTACGGCTACACCAAATAGCACACGGAGAAGGGAATTCGACCAGAGGCTGAAAGAGGCCAGGCTTGACTAGTAGGGCCCCATCGCGAACCCGCCACTGGGCGGGCTGCAGGCCATGATCGAGCCGCCCTGGCTGGCGTGGCAACGGCAAAGATATGGCAGGGGCAGGAAGACAGCATTGCATCGGGAACCACGCGAGTGGTCCAAGCGACACGGCGGTCCGTGAACATAGACAATTGCACGAGAAAAAGGAGCAAAAAGAATGCCTAGCAACATGTTGTACTGGTTGATCGTTGGAGGAATTGCTGGCTGGTTGACCGGCAACTTTATGAAAGGGCGCGGCTATGGGGTCGTGGGAGACATCGTCATCGGATTAGTCGGCGGTGTCATCGGCGGATGGTTGATGGGACCCCTGGGCATCCGATCCAGTGGGATGGTGATGGACATCGTAGTGGCCTTCATTGGCGGTGTCGTGCTGGTGTTCCTGGCCAGGACAATTCGACACGCCTGAGCAGTAGGCCAGTAGTAGGGCGAAAGGCTGCCGCTGAGGGTGGCAGGTGGGCCGGCCGGGGGCTGAGAACCCAATACGAACTTGAAAAGGGGATTTCCATGAAGAAATGTAGTGATTTGATGACAAAGAAGCCGGCAAGTGCCTTGCCAAGTGACAAGGTGGCAAAGGTGGCGCGATTAATGAAGAGCAAGGATATCGGCTCGGTTCCCATTATCGACAGTAAGGAAACCAAGAAGCTGGTCGGCATGGTGACCGATCGAGACCTGGCTCTAAGAATCGTGGCCAAGGGGCTTGACTGCAAATCCACGACAGCAGAAGAGGTGATGACCCGAAAGGTCGTGACCTGCCAGGCCGGCGACAAGCTGCAGAAGGCGCTGGATGCGATGTCTGAGCATCAACTGCGGCGGATTCCAGTCGTTGACAAAGACGGCGGGCTAGTGGGGATGATCGCCCAGGCAGATGTTGCGACGCGCGTTGACCAGGCGGAGAAGACCGCTGAATTGGTCAAGGATATCTCGCAATCGAAAGCCAAGTAATCGGGTTCTAGCGGCCGTGTGGACCCCCCGGGCATGTCCCTGTTGAGGGTGTCCGGGGTCGGTTCTGCACACCGCTTCCCATGTTGAGGGCTGCCCGGCTGCGCAAAGCGACTCGGCTTGGGGTGTGGTGTTGCTCGCCCAGTCGCACGAAGAGGGGGGGCGACTGTGAACCGCTTTCCATGCGAACCACCCTGGGCAATTCTGAAGTGAATGTGTGACGCATCCAACGAGAGTAGCAGGAGGAACCCGTTATGTTTCCAATCGGTGATGATAATACCGGCCGCAGGACTGCTCCGCTAGTCACCTATGCCCTGATCGCCCTGAACCTGATCTTCTTTTTCCTAGAGCTCAGTGGCGGTGAGGCCTTTATCCAGCAGTGGGCCTTCGTTCCCCGCCGTTTCCTTGCCTATCCCGACACTGATTTCCTGACGATCTTTACCTCCATGTTCATGCACGCCGGGGTGGCTCACCTCTTGGGCAACATGCTCTACCTGTGGATCTTTGGCGATAATGTGGAAGACCGCTTTGGCCGCCTCAAGTTCCTGGCCTTCTACTTGCTCTGCGGCATAGCAGCAATCTTCGCACAGTTGGTGTTTGACGCCACATCCAACGTGCCGAATCTGGGAGCATCGGGAGCCATTGCCGGCGTGCTCGGCGCCTACATCTTGATGTTCCCCCAGGGAAAGGTCAGGGTGTTGCAGGGCCAACAGGTGATCCAAGTGCCGGCGTTGATTGTCATTGGGCTCTGGTTTGTCCTGCAGCTCTTTAGCGGCATTGGTTCGATTACTGACGCGGCGCAGGCAGGCGGCGTGGCTTACATGGCACACATCGGTGGATTTCTCGCCGGGTTCATATTGACCTTCTTGTTTCGCGGCGGGCGACGGGCATAGGCGAGGCCAAGTCACCCAAGTTTTCGAGAACAAGCCGTCCAACAAGGGGAGAAGTACATGCCATGAATGCGCACGATAGACAACATCGTGTGATCTTGCAGAGCATCGCCCGCAGGGCGATGCTCTCGCGAGGATTGCTCCCTGACTTTTCTGCTCAAGCAGTCGCAGAACTTGCCAAGATTCAGTCCCCTGCAGCAACGAGTGGTGAGTCAATTCATGACCTCAGGGGTCTCCTGTGGGCTTCCATTGATAACGACGACTCCGAAGACCTGGATCAGCTGACCGTTTCCGAGACAATGCCAGGAGACAAAGTAAGGATTCGTGTCGCCGTGGCTGATGTGGACTCGCTGGTGAGAAGGGCATCAGCCATTGACGATCACGCTCGGCGCAATACCACCTCCGTCTATACGGCTGCCAGGGTGTTCTCCATGCTTCCAGACAAGCTTTCCTCCAATCTCACATCGCTGAATCTCAATGAGGATCGCCTGTCCGTTGTCGTTGAGATGGTAGTCGGCGCGGACGGGTCGCTTCAGGAATCTGACATTTATCGAGCCTCCGTTCGTAATCATGCAAAGCTCGCGTACAACAGTGTTGCGGCATGGTTGGAAGGGAACGGAGCTGCGCCCGAGGCGGTGGCGGTGACCAAAGGGCTTGCCGAGAATCTGCGCGCGCAGGACAGGATAGCCCAAAGCATGAAGAATGTCCGGAGGGGCCTCGGAGCGCTCACTTTAGAGACCATTGAGGCGAGGCCGGTATTTGACGGCGACGAAATCCGTGATCTCCAAGTGGAAAGAGCGAACCGCGCAAAGGAGCTCATTGAGGATTTCATGATCGCAGCAAACGGCGTGACCGCACGGTATCTGTTGTCAGAAGGATTCCCCTCCATCCGTCGCGTGGTGCGCACGCCGAAACGATGGGATCGGATTGTCGTGATTGCCGGGGAACACGGGTTCAAGCTTTCTCAGGAGCCAGACCCCAGGGCGCTGGATGAGTTTCTGTCAAGGGAGAAGGCGGCCGATCCACTTGGATTCCCCGATCTGTCCCTCGCCATCATCAAGCTCCTGGGATCCGGTGAATACGTTGCAGAGACTCCAGGCAGGGCTGGTCCTGGGCATTTTGGTCTTGCGATCAGGGACTATACCCATTCCACAGCCCCCAACCGCCGGTATCCGGACTTGATCACACAGCGGCTATTAAAAGCCGCCCTGGAAGGGCGATCCTCGCCATATAGCAATGATGGACTGGAGGATCTTGCCAGGCATTGTACAAAACAAGAAGATGCCGCCAACAAAGTCGAGCGGCAGGTTGAGAAGTCTGCTGCCGCTCTTCTCCTTGAACTGAGGATTGGCGAGCAGTTTGAGGCCATGGCCACCGGCGCTTCCTCCAAAGGCACATGGGTGCGCCTTCTCAGTATGCCTGTCGAAGGAAAGCTGGTCCAGGGCTTCGACGGGGTTGATGTCGGCGACCGAATTCGCGTGCAACTGATAGCTGTGGATGTGGAAAAGGGATACATCGATTTCCGTCAGGTCAATCCAGTAAGGCACTAGTGCTGTTCGTAGTTCTGACTGCGGATGATCAGAGTGTGGGCGCGGTGAGTGGTACGAGCCGGTACCGCGGTCGCGAGCAGACAATCGGCAATCCGGTCAGGCAATTCCTCAAGAGCGCGGCAGCGGGAGGGCACCACGCGGAACCAGGCGAAGAGCGGCCCCACGTCGGCGCATAATGGTTGATCTTGGCCGTCTTTAGATCCCACCGCCTACGACTTGAGTAGTAGCCCATGCAGACGATAGCCATCCGAGACCACCTCACCGCGGTCTCTTTTTGTGTAGCTCAAGATCGGCCTTTCTCCCGATGGCAAGCAACGGAGGGGCTGGTATGATGGTTGTATCGGGGAAAGCGGCTGACTGTCCCGAGGATCCAGGAGGAGCATACCATGAACAAGGATGTACTGGAAGGCAAGTGGAAGGAAATGCGGGGTCAGGTCAAAGAGTGGTGGGGAAAACTCACCGATGACGAACTGGATGAGGCGGGCGGCAAGGCCGAGCAGGTCGTTGGCCTGCTCCAGCAGAAGTACGGCTACACCAAAGAGCACGCGGAAGAGGAATTCAACCGGCGGCTGAAAGAGGCCAAGCTCGACTAGTAGAGCCACATCATGAGTTCGCCACTGGGCGGGCTGCAGCCGAGGCTTGTGCCGCCCTGCCTGGCGAAGCGGCGCTGAGCATCTGGGAGCGCCAGGGGCGGCATGATTGGGTCGGCACCACCCACATGGTCTTGCCGACATGAGGGATCATAGGTTCAAGTACCTAAAGAGAGAGAAGGAGACGAGAGAATGCCTAGTAACTTGTTGTACTGGTTGATCGTTGGAGGAATTGCTGGCTGGTTGACCGGCAACTTTATGAAAGGGTCCGGCTATGGGGTGGTGGGAGACATTGTCATCGGAGTGATCGGAGGTTTCATCGGCGGGTGGTTGATGGGGCCCCTGGGCATCCGATCCAGTGGGATGGTGACGGATATCCTCGTGGCCTTCATTGGCGGCGTCGTGCTGGTGTTCCTGGCCAGGACAGTCCGACGCGCCTGAGCAAGGCGCCATCCTGGGAAGACAGACTAGTGGATGACCACCAGCATCCTGCTGATGGTCATCCATGCCATCCCCCCAGGCAGGGGACCTTTAACGGTCTCACACTACACGGCCTGGATACAGGAGATAAAAGGAGCCATCATGTCTGAGAATCGACCGATCAATGAGGTAGCTGTGGATCGCCGAGAAGAAACGGTGGTCACTCAACAACCTGGGTACGCCAGCAGCGAGCAGGTGACGCGCGATGTTGCGGCAGAAGGGCGTCTGGCTCTGCTGCGGGTTACAAACATCATCTGGACCGTTCTGAGCCTGCTGGAGATTTCGCTGGGTCTCCGCTTCGTGCTCAAGCTCATCGCAGCCAATCCCAAGAGCGGCTTTGCCGCCTTCATGTATGGGATTACGGGACCGTTCCTGGCGCCGTTCACGGCACTGGTGGGAACGCCGGCATCCGGTGGAGCATCCCTCGAAGTGACGACGCTCATTGCCATGGGGGTCTACGCGCTGCTGTTCTGGATAATCGTCCGCGTGCTCCGAGTCGCTGCCGATCGCCCAAGCGCTCGCACGGTCACGCGATCGGTGCGTGAGCAGACACCGTCCGCTGGCGCCGCTACCGCGGGGACCGAGCACACAACCCATACGGTCTCTAGAAACTGACCGGCGCGTTTCGCTTTCAGGTGGCATCTGACTTGGGGCCGGGTTAAGCATCCGCTGATTCGGCGCCCAGCAGTTGCTGTCTGCGCGATGGGGTACCGCAATCAAAGCTCTGCATAGAGCTATATAGGAGGTTTCGCGATGAGTCGCTTCGTCACATTTGTTATCCTGTTAGCCGTCGTGTTCATGCTCGGCTTTGGCCCCATGTGGTTCAAGTATCGTGACGTCTCCAATCGCCTCGCCACGGTAACGCACGAGCTGAACCTTGCCCAGGCCCACAGCGCTCTCACGTCTGCAGTAGTGGACGTGCAGCGGGGCGACTATGGGCCAGCCCGTGACGCGCTCAGCAAGTTCTTCTCTTCCCTGCGGGCAGAGACCGACAGCGGGACCGCTTCGGTCCTCTCGTCAGCGCAAAAAGAGGCAGTGCAGCCGCTGTTCGCTCGACAAGATGAGATCATCACTCTGCTGGCTCGAAGTGATCCCCTGGCCCTGGCGCAGGTCACGGATCTCTACGTATCCTATCGTGTGATTATGAACCCGTGAGGGCACGCTGGGGGCGCGATTTCTGATTCGCGCGATACTGATCAATCAGGTGGGAAAGGTACGGCTGGTCGCCGACCTGGACGCGGCCAAGTAGTCTGACCGGATAGAAGAGGACCCCAGGGGAAAGTCCCCGGGGTCCTCTTGCTTTCTCCCGTGATCGCCCGCGACGTGGTCCCATGGATAGAATTCCATGGCATTAGTGTACCACAAACGAGAACCTGCGGCAGCGAAACTGCGCCGCACTCTCTTAGTGCGGCGCAGTCCACGAAACACACCGGATGGCGCCCCTGGAGGGAATCGAACCCCCGACGCAGCACTTAGGACGCGCTCG
>DDYO01000022.1 GCA_002348045.1 Anaerolineales bacterium UBA2232 | reverse complement strand
CTTGACCGCCTCAACCTTCCCGTACTTTTTCCACAAATCCTTGCAGACTATTTTTGCCATGGCTCCTCTGCTTCTCCCTATGCCTTGACCGCGCCAAAGGTAAGGCCCGTTACCACCCACCGTTGGACGATCAGGATCAAGATCAACGAGGGAAGGATGGTGATGACCGCCGCCGCCGCCATCTGCCCCCACAGCACTTGCTCGTATGAGATGAAAGTGCTCGTTTCCAGCGTCAGGGAATGGGTGTCACGGCCGGCCAGCAGCAAGCTCAACCCAAAGTCGTTCCAGCAGTATACGAACGCGATCACCGAGGTGGCCGCGATGCCGGGTCGCACCAATGGCAACAGCACCTTGGTGAACGAGCCCCACCATGAATAGCCGTCCACCAGGGCTGCTTGCTCCAGGTCATACGGCACCGACTCGATATAGCTGCGCACCACCCACACCAGCAGCGGCAAGGAGATGAGCTGCATCATCAGGATCATCCCGATGTGGGTATTGTACAACCCGATTCTTCTGTAGAGGGCGTATAGAGGCAATGCCGTCGCCAAGGCTGGGGCAAAGCGCCGGGCAAGCAGCCGGAACGCCAGGCCCTCACGCCCCTTAAAGTCGAAACGCGCCAGGGCATAAGCGCACAGAACGCCAGAGATCAGCGACAGCGTCACCGCGCCCCCGGCGATGATCACCGTGTTTACAAAGGCCTTGGCAAAGTTCGTTCGCACGACCTCGTATCGGCTAAAGCCCGTTCCAATGAACAACCGCTGATAGTTCTCGAAAGTAGGCTCGAACACGAACTTGGGCGGCTTGGCCATCACGTCGCTGGGGACCTTCAGGGACATGGTCAGCAGCCAGTACAGCGGTCCCACCACCATCGCCAGATAAATCAGCAAAAGAGCCCAGGTTACGGGCATGCTCCAGTCGAACTTTTTCTTCATCGTTATCCCTCTCCTATCGAGGCCAGAAGGCCATGAGGCGCTTGGCCACAAAGTATGTCAGGAAGTACGTCACCATGACCATGGCCAGAGCATAGCCCAAGTGCCACCAGTTCATGGCGTTGTCATACGCCAGGAGGTTCAAGGTCGCCGTTGTGAGCTCCGGGCCACCGCGGGTGCTCCCGTAGATGATGTCGAATGAGTTCAGGCTATCGCAAGCCCTGAACAGCAGCGCGATCATCATGAAGGGACGCATCAGGGGCAGCGTCAGGCGGCGGAAGATGAACCACGGCGATGCACCGTCCAGCGTAGCCGCTTCGTAAGGCGCTTTCGGCAAGCTGCCCAGGCCGCCCCAGAAGACGATGATCACAAAGGGCGTCCAAATCCAGGTGTCGATCCCAATCAGTGTGTACAGCGCAATGTCGCGATTGCTGAGCCAGTCGACTGCCTTGAGACCAACCTTCTCCAACAGATAGTTCACGATACCCTGGGTTGGGCCGAGCATGATCTTCCAGATAAGCGTCGCGATCACCGGTGCGATGCACATGGGCACAATCACGATAGCCCGAGCGATCTTCTGGGGAATGCCGCTGACGCGGTCCAGCAACAAGGCAATGCCAAAACCCAAGGGCAGTTGGATGCCCACACACCCTATGGCATACCTTATCGTCACTGTCAAGGACCGGAAAAAGTCCTTGTCCTTCGTGAAGAGCTCTACAAAGTTCCCCAATCCGATGTACTTGGTAATTCCGTACCTCAGGTCATAGTCGGTGAGGGAGTAGTACACGCCCAACAACCACACACCGATCAGAGCGTACGGGATGATGAACGAAGGCATTGTCAGGAGGCGCCCCAGGTTCTTCTGGAGCCACGTCCTCTGCGTCCTCTCCCGCACCAACTTGCCGTTCGCAACTTCTGCTGCGGACATTGATCCTCTCCTATCCGATATTGCGTTCCTAGCTAGACGTCACGGCGCTGCCGCGTTCCCTGCAAATCGTGTCTCTAAAGCCGGCCACATTACTTTGGTCAGAGTTGGCGCGGCTCAACTCTGCATACGCCCTGTGGCCCATGAGGGCCACCACAACTGGTCTACTTCGTCCCCCGAGGAGCTACCTGTCGTCTCGCTGAATCAAGCTCCTCGTGACTCACCATACACCAGTCACCTCCTTCCACACGATCTCATTTGCAGTATAGCATCCCAGACCAGCCTTCTGGCAATAAAAACGGCCGGAGAGGGAGACGCAGGAGGACCACGGTCTGCAACCGTCCCTCCGTTCATACCCTTCCGGCTGTTCATTCGTCAATACAAATGCAGCTCCTCCGCGCCCACACTGGTACAGGTAGCTGAATAGTGAGATTCCTTGTCACCGCGCAGTGACCCGTGCTTTCGCCCTGAATTCTCCAAGACGCCTTAAGAGCCCAAGCCGCCCTACCGGCGTCAGATTGGCGGCGATTCTAGCACACACGACCGGCGCTGTCAAGTCGCAGGCGCCCTAGCATGAGGCCAAGCATGGGGGACGACGGCGCCAAAACAGACAGCAGCGACCGCGTGTTCGAACCACATTAGTCGGGGCGCGCGGATTTGAACCGCGGACCACTTGAACCCCATTCAAGTGCGCTACCGGACTGCGCTACGCCCCGAGCAGCAGTGAGTATAGTATACTCGTTCGTTTTTTGGCAAATCGTCACAACACTGCCCAACGCGCATTTGCTCCGGTGACCTCAGCGGCTTCATAATAGACGGACCAACTCTGGAAAGCGGTGACGACGTGCCCGAATCCCATTTCGTGCTGCCGGCGGTGGGCGCCCACCGCCGCCTCAATCCTCTGCTGAACGAGTGGGTGTTGGTGTCACCCCACCGGATGGACCGACCATGGCAAGGTCAGGTCGAGAGAACACCGTCCAAAGATCGCCCTGCCTACGACACGGATTGCTACCTGTGCCCGGGTAACGTGCGCGCAAGCGGAGACCGCAATCCCACCTATCAGGACGTATTCGTATTCGACAACGACTTTGCTGCCCTTCTGCCGCCCCACCCGGCTAGCCAAACCGCCAAAGTGTCACCGCGATCCGCCACGTGTGCTCAGCCCGAGGCAGGCATCTGCCGGGTCATGTGCTATACACCGCGCCACGATCTGACAATGGCACACTTGACAGCGAGCCAGCTCCGTCCCATCGTTGACGCCTGGATCGCTCAGTACATCGAATTGAGCGCGATGCCTTTCATCGGCTACGTTCAGGTCTTTGAGAACAAGGGAGAGGTCATGGGGTGCTCCAATCCTCATCCCCATGGCCAAATCTGGGCGACCGAGAGCATCCCAACGATCGCCGCACGGGAGCAAGAGGCGCAGCAGGAGTACCGGTGCTGTCAAGGCAGCTGTCTGCTATGCGACTATGTCGCCAGCGAAATCGCCGTGGGCAAGCGTACGGTGATGGAGAATGATCACTTCCTCGTCATAGTGCCCTTCTGGGCCGTATGGCCCTTTGAGACTCTATTGCTCCCTCGCCGCCACATCACCTCTCTCGCCGCTCTCAGCGAATCGGAACGCTGCTCCTTGGCCGACATCCTTGGACAACTCACGCGCCGGTATGATGCTTTGTTTGGTGTGTCCTTCCCATACTCCATGGGCTTTCATCAGCAGCCAACGGATGGGAGCGAGCATCTCGAATGGCACCTGCACGCCCATTTCTATCCGCCGCTGTTGCGCTCGGCAACGGTGCGCAAGTTCATGGTGGGATATGAGATGCTGGCTGAGCCACAGCGTGACCTGACTCCCGAACAAGCTGCCCAACAACTGCGTCAGATCGCGTCCAGCTCTTGAAATCGTGGGGACAAGAGGCTTGGTCGCGGGCTCATGATGCTCACGGCCGCCCGATTGACTGGGTATCTCGAAGGGCTCCCTTGATCTGAAGGGTTTCTCGGTACATCTCCGCGACGCTCTGTCGCCGCGCCTTACCATCGGGACCACCCACCATAGCCCCCAGCTCTTCAAGTCGGCTCGCCTCTTCCAGGATATGCACGCGGGTCACTGTGCGGCCCTCGCGCTCCTCCTTGTCCACCTTCCAGTGGCAATCCGCATATGCTGCTAACTGGGGCAAATGCGTTATGCACAGGACCTGGTGACCCGGGGTCAACGACCAGAGCTTGGTCCCCACGATACCGCCCACCCGTCCACCGATTCCCTGGTCGATTTCGTCAAAGATCAGGGTGGGCACCGGGTCAGCAGCTGCAAGTACTGCTTTCATGGCTAGCATCAACCGCGACGTTTCGCCGCCCGAGGCGATCTTGACCATTGCTTTGGGCGGCTCGCCAACATTGGGAGAGATCAGAAACTCGACGTGATCGATGCCGGTCGAGTCAAAGGCGTACCGCTTGTCATTCACCGACAGGCCGCTTGGGTCTTCCCTCCGACGGATATCAACAACGAAGCGCGCCTGAGCCATCTGCAGGTCATCTAGCTCCCTCTCGACGGCCGATGCCAAACGCTGCGCCGCTTCCGATCGCGCCATGGACAGGGCGGCCGCCAACGCCCCAACGTGTGAAACCAGGTGCGCTTCTTCTTCCAACAGCTCGGCAATGCGCTCCTCGCTGTGGCTCAGGCTTTCGAGCTCCCGGCTAGCCGCCACGCCAAATCGAAGGACGTCGGCCAACGAAGGTCCATACTTGCGCTTTAGACTGCGCAGGAGGTCAAGGCGATCATCAATCATTTGCAGCCGCGTTGGGTTGAACTCGATACGATCGCGATAAGACCTGAGGCTCCGAGCCACATCATCGAGCTGGTACGAGGCTTCCTCCACCACCTGTCTCTGTGGCCCCAGCTGCGGGTCCAGTTTCGCCAGCTCGCCGAGGTCATGCAGCGCTCCAGCCACCAGGTCCAAAGCTGCGCTTTGATCCTCGCCTCCCGCCAGTGCGCCAAAGACGGAACCAGACAATTCGTGGAGGCGCTCCGAGTTCACCAGCAGCCGACGCTCAGCCAGGAGACCTTCCTCCTCAGATGGATCCAGGGAGGCTTCCTCGATCTCGCGCACCTGATACTGAAGCAGGTCCGCGCGGCGCGCCAGCTCACGCTCGTCTTGCCTCAGCAGGGCCAGCTCCTCCCGCACCGACCGCAAAGCCTTGACGCCCTCAGCAACCGCGGCTCTCTCCGATTGCAATCCCGCATAGCGGTCGACGAAGCCCAGGTGCTCCCTCACTCGCAGCAGCGAGAGATGCTCACCCTGGCCGTGAATGTCGATCAATCGCTCCCCGATCTGAGCAAAGATGGTCAGTGTCACCGCGCGTCCATTGACGCGACAGACATGCCGTCCCGAACGATTGATCTCGCGGGTCAGAATGAGGGTTTCACCTTCATCTGCCAAGCCATGTTCCAGAAGGACCTCTGCCAATTCGAGGTGGCAGGCCGGCGCGAGGACAAAGACGCCCTCCACCCGAGCTCCATACGTGCCCGATCGCACACAGTCAGCCTCAGCCCGGCCTCCCAACAGAGTACTGACTGCATCGATGATGATGGATTTGCCCGCACCGGTCTCGCCCGTCAGAACGACGAAACCCGCCGGCAACACCACATGCAGATGGTCGATGATGGCAAAGTTGTCAATCGTCAACTCGGCTAGCACGGTTCCCCCTCGCGCCTAGCGCAGCTTTTCCAGAAGCGTGCGGTAGAAGTAGTTCGTCTCCCCCGTCCGCACGAACCGGCAGGATTTGGGGCTGGCAGTGACTACGACTACATCTCCGTCACCAAGCTCAGCATCCTCCTGACCATCCACAGTCAGCGCTGCCTCGTGCCCGGTTCGGACGGTCAGCTGAACGCGAGCGTCGGCATGCAGCACAAGGGACTGGGCCACCGTCAGGTGAGCGGCAATGGGCGTGATGACCAAGTTGCGCAATTGTGGGTGCAGGATCGGCCCCCCTGCAGCCAGCGAATAGGCCGTGGAGCCCGTGGGCGTGGCGGCAATCACGCCATCACTGAAATAGGTGGTCAGATGCTGACCGTCGATCTGTGCATCGATCCTCAGCATCCTTGCGAACCGACCACGGCTGGTCACCACGTCGTTGAGGGCCTCAAAGCTCCGCACGAGCTTTCCATCCCGCACCAGCTCGGCATGAAGCATCATCCGCTCTTCCAGCCAGAATCGCCCGTCCAAAACCGCCTCAAGCCGCAGAAATACGTCGTCAGGCTCAACTTCGGTGAGGAATCCCACGCGTCCCAGGTTGATGCCCAGGATCGGCACGTTGGTGCCAGCAGTAAGATGGGCTGCGGCCACGATGGTACCGTCACCGCCAAACGTCAGCAGAAGGTCCGAGCTCGAGGCTTGGCGTCGGATGCGGTCCTTGTCATCAACCGCAGCGCGCCAAGCATCCACCGTCCTGGACTCCAGCCACCCCTGTACTCGGCCCGCCAGCGGGTCGGATGCGGCAATCTTGGGTTGATGCACAAGGCCGATGACCTTCATATTCCCCCTCGCGGGCTGTTACAGGATCACTGCGGTCGCAGACGATGGCGACTGTCCATCCGCATTATAGCCATAGAGCAACCGCGGGCAGAAACGTTATCCGATCCGCCGCTGACAGCGATCCCGATGTCCACAGTTCCGACAGCGCCGGACCTCAGCATGATTGGGGAGCACGTCTCTGGCGTCGAGGTCCTCGCGCATCTGCGCAAGCTGAGTGAGAACCTGAGCCCGTAGTTCATCCGACCATGCCAGGCGAAAGGTTTCGTGGCGATACCTGAGATAGCCGTAGCCGGGAAGGGTGGAAGTCTTCTCCTCGATCAGCAGGCAGTAGGCGGCCAGCTGTAGAACGTCGCTGCGGTACGGCTGAGAAGCATCTCTTCCTGGCTTTACCTCAACCGGGATCAGCTGCCCATTCTCTCGCACGATATAGTCAGGCTTGCCGGCCAGGCCCAGTCGGGCCGAGAACAGGGCTTGATCACAATGCTGCCAGGCACCTGCATCGCTGTACACGACCCGCCCCACTGGCAGACCAGTTGTCAATCGCCACCGGCGGCTTACCCAAAGGACCACCAAGCTGGCGATTCCCAAGACGCTCGCCAAGACAAGCCACGATATCGGCATCGGCTCACGGATCCCGCGTCAGCTCGGAGATGATCACATGAGCTCCTTTCGGCTTCCATGCCGTAAACCACTCGATCTCCTCGGGTGGCAAGCGGATGCAGCCGTGAGATGCCGGCCGGTGGCCCAGGGCATCCAACTCCTGATAGACCTTGGTCTCGCCCTCCAGCACGTACGGCGCGCCATGGATCAGCATCGAACCATAGTGCTCAAAGAGGTACCAGCCGTGGTCGGCGTATGTTCCAAACGAAAAGAAGGTTCCCACATACCAGCCCACCTCACCTTCCCATGCTGGCGTGTGGGTCTCTACGGTGCTGGGATCGCCAGTGCTCACCGGGACGGTGCGAATCTTCTGGCCATTCTCAAAGACGTGCATGGTCTGAGTATCCTGGTCAATGAGAATCAGCCGAGGGTACCTGGCTTCAGGCCCAGGCGTTGGCGTCGCCGTGGCCGTCATGGTGGGTGTGGCGGTTGGCGTCTTGGTCACCGTCGGCGGCGGCGTTGCCGTTAGCGACGGTGGCGGCGTAGATGTTCGGGTCGCTGCACTGGTGACCGACGGTGCGACCGTCTGGGTCACCGTCGCCGGGGTCCTGGCTGGATCTAGAACACAGCCCCCAAGGCTCACTGCCAGGACAGCGAGGAGTATCCACCAGCGGCTCATCACCCGCCCCTCCATCGCAAGAAAAGACCGATCCCTGCCGACGCCAGAGCGGCCACCCACAGAGCAGCACCCAAGCGCCGAGCCCACAGGTAACGGTGTACACCAAGGCCGTGGACGAGATGGGCTTGGCGACCGGCCATCATCTCTCGCCTGTGCGTCGAGGGCAGGCCCTTCGCGCGCTCCAGCCACCAGCTCCGCGAGCAGTACGAATACTGCGCCAATTCACTTGCGTTAATGATAGGAATGGGCGAGCCCCTACTCATCCAGGTCATCCAGTTGAGCAATCGTGACCGACGAACCGACAGCGTCAAGGGCCAGCTGCTCCCGCAGCCCGTGCAGGCAGCGCTGCAGAGCATCCTGACCCGCAGCTGATGTTACATCACCGCGGGTACGCTCCAGAACACCGCGAACCATATCCGTCGTGCGCCGCAGTCCACCTGTCAGCGTGTCAGGGTAGTCCAGGGTGACCAGGACCCCATAGACTTCATCCATCGCTTCGAGCATCTGATCGCACCGCGCCAATTGCCCACCTTGGCGCAGCAAGTCCAGAACGTACCGACGCATCTCACCCATCGCTTCACCCATCCCGTTGAGATACGCGGCCACTGGCACCTTGAGCTCCTCTGGGACCGGCAGTGGTTGGGACCGTATCAACGCACTGGTGATGTTCGCCTCGGCAAGCTCTTTCAGGGCATCCTGAGTGTAGCCGGCATGGTACAGGTCGGGATGTTCCGCGAGCTCTGTAGTTAGACGCTCCACAATCAACCTGGCTGAGGCCAACAGCTGCAACGCCAGCTCATGGTCGCCCCGATGCGATGCACGAATGCTGTTCGCGCAATGGCGAGTCAGTTCCCGCGAAGATGTCAGCGCCCGGTCTCGGGCAGCGTTCTTGGTGTCCAGAATGCCTCGAATTCGGTCAACCGTAGCTTCCAATGCTTCCAGCACGTTCCATTTCCTCCCAACAGGTCAACGTAAAGAGCCCGCCCCAACCAGGCACGCACCCCTTCAGAAAAAGCCCTGCTTCGTCATGCCACACTACTTGTCCGCAAGCCCATCAAATCGCTCCTTGGCCGCCCGGCGACATTATGCCACGCACAGCGGCACTCCGCCGCAAGTAACCGCCTACTGGGAATCCGCGCGAACCGCGGCAACAAAATCGATCGAGGCAAGGCAGTCAGCATCCCGGCCTTCCACAGTCACCTCAGCCGACCAAGCGTCCCGCTCAGCCCACAGCTGCTTCAGCGGCAGGTTCACAGCGGCTTCCTGTTTTCCAAAGAGCCGTGCCAGATCCGCAACTTCTGCAACGCCCACGTTCTTCAAGTAGGTCTCCAGTAGTACGCGCCCGGCCCTCTCGTAGGAAATCGCCTCAGCCTGTGCGGCGACGTCCGGAAAGCGTCGCTGGAACAGATCATACACATAGCAGTACCGCCAGGCATTGGCATCGGAAATGCCGACCTTGACAATCATCAGTCGCATCTGCAGCTCGACGATAGCGCGGTCAAAGCGCGGAGCAGCGTCTTTCCCCGCCAGACCCGCAGCGCGGCGCAGGTGACTGGTCGGCATGGGCCCGCCCTTGAGCAAAACCTCATACACCCGCCGGCCCTCATCGGTCAGCCTGCCATCCCGGTACTCTACGAGATAATCCAACACGTCGCCAGTATTCTCCGAAAGCGCGTAGAGGAAAGGCAGGAGCTTGAGGGCAATCAACATGGGTTTCTTACGCAGCCACTTACCATAGTAGACCAGGCCCTGCGATGGAAGTTCATCCTTCCAATCCCATGTCCGGCCCAAGTCAGGATCATGGTGGTGGACCGGAACCAGGCGCGACTCCCCGCAGACCGCCTCCCATAAGGTAGGCATCTCCAGGCCCTGGCCCGAAAAGACAAAGCAGTAACCAACGTCGTTCACAAAATCCGCCGCCTGAGACGGGGTGCGCAGCCGCAGATCCTCGCGCCGCCTGTAGCGCTGATCGCGCCAGGCCAGCACCTGCTCAGGAGTAACCCGCTGAACCGTCAAGCCCAAGCCCTCATGCCAGGAATGGGTTGTTCTCCCTCTCAAAGCCGATGGTCGTTGTGGGACCATGACCAGGGTAAACCATCACGTCATCGGGGAGAGCAAAGAGCTTGATGCGAATGGAGCTCAGCAGCGTCCGTCGGTTCCCGCCCGGGAAGTCTGTGCGGCCGATTCCCATGCGGAACAACACATCGCCGCAGAATACGACGCCATCCTGTTGCGACCACAAGCTAACGCTGCCCGGTGAGTGCCCAGGCGTATGCAGAATCTGGAGTGGTGTAGCCCCGACCTGTATGGTCGAGTCCTCGCTGAGAAGAATCGTCGGCCGCGGGCTGGTCTTGAACTGACCCATCAAGATCCCAAAGCTGCGCAGTGGGTTGGACAGCATGTCCACATCATCAGGGTGTATGGCCAGCTCCGCCCCGGTGGAACGCAGAACCTCGGCGTTGGCGCCGATGTGATCAAAGTGCCCATGGGTGTTGATCACGTGAGTTACGTGCACGCCCAACCGCCCCACGGTGTCCAGAATCATTCCCGCGTCGCCGCCCGGGTCCAGAATCACCGCCTTCTTCTCTAACTCGTCCCACACGACATAGCAATTGGTCTGAAGAGCGCCCACGACCAGGGTCTCAATCCTCACCTGTGCCCTCCATCGGCAGAATGGCGGGCACCAGTATAGCACATTCAGCGTCCGAAGGCCAAGCAAAAAGCCTTTGACTCGCCGGCCCAGCCGGCTATAATAGACCCATCCTGTGCCCTGGAGGTTCCGTACCCATGCGCTTATCGCAGCTGTTTGGGCGCACCCTTCGTGAAGTTCCCGCGGAGGCGGACCTGGTGAGCCACCAATTGTGTCTGCGGGCTGGCCTCATCCGTCAGCTTGCGGCCGGCATATATGCCTACATGCCCTTGGGCTGGCGCGTTCTTCGCAAGATCGAGCAGATCATGCGCGACGAAATGGATGCCATCGGCGGTCAGGACATGAGCATGCCCGTGGTGCATCCCGCCGAACTCTGGCGTGCTACCGGCCGTTACGACGCGCCTGCGCCCGGTCAAACCTTGTTACGATTCAAGGACCGGGCAGACCACGATATGGTGCTGGCCATGACGCACGAAGAAGCCGTCGCCGAGTTGTTGCGGCGCGAGGTGAACTCATACCGGCAACTGCCGTTCATGTGCTACCACATCCAGATCAAGTTTCGCGACGAACCGCGCACCCGGGGTGGTCTCATCCGTACGCGTGAGTTCACCATGAAGGATGCCTACAGCTGTCATGCTACCATGGAAAGCATCGTCGAGTTCTATCCCCATATGTACCAGGCTTATGTCAACATCTTTGAGCGCTGTGGCGTCAAGGCCGTAGCGGTGGCAGCCGACTCTGGCGTCATGGGCGGTGCAGTATCCCATGAATTCATGGTTGCCAGCGAAGTTGGGGAGAACACGTTCGTGCAGTGTGACCGCTGCGACTATGTGGCCAGCGACGAAAAGGCCAGGTTCACCATACCGGCCGGCGTATCGGGCGATGAACGGCTGGCCGCTCCGGTTGCCACGCCAGACTGCAAGACCATTGAGCAAGTAGCAACCTACGTGGGTGTACCGACGCATCAGACCCTGAAGGCAGTGTTCTACACCACCGACAAGGGTCAAGTGGTCATGGCGCTCATCCGCGGCGACCTGGAAGTCAACCTAGTGAAGCTGACCAATACCTTGGGCGGACCAGAGCTGCACGTGTCCACTGAGGAAGAACTTGAGAAGGCGGGGATCGTCGCCGGGTATGCCTCACCGGTAGGCCTGCACGACCTGCAGGTCGTCGCCGATGAGTCCATCACCATCGGCCGCAACTTTGTGGCAGGTGCAAACAAGCCCGGATTTCACCTGGTGAACGTCAATTACCCGCGCGATTTTGCCGTGAGCACTCTGGCGGACATCGCGCTGGCCTTGGACGGAGCCCAGTGTCCCCAGTGCGAGGGCAGATTGAAGGCCACACACGGGATTGAGGTCGGCCACCTCTTTCAGCTGGGGACCAAGTACAGCGACGCGGTGGGCGCCACGTATTTGGACAAGGACGGCCAGGAAAAGCCGATCGTGATGGGCTCGTACGGCATCGGCACGGGCCGGCTTCTGGCCACGATTGTCGAGCTTCATCACGACGACAAGGGCATTGTGTGGCCAGAATCAGTGGCACCCTTCCGTTTCCACCTGCTCTCTCTGGGGGTGACAGAACCGGGCATTGCAGCTCAGGCAGAGGAGCTGTACGCTCGCCTGGTCAAGAACCGCTACGAAGTGCTATACGATGACCGCGAGGAGAGCGCTGGGGTCAAGTTCGCCGATGCAGACCTTATCGGGATCCCATGGCGCATCACGGTCAGCCGCAAGACGCTGGCTCAGAGCAGCGTCGAGATCAAGAGACGGGGAGAAACAGCCTCACGCCTTATCGCGCTGACCGACTTTAATGACGTAATTGCCGGTCTCGCGCGGTAAATCGCATCCAGCGGCAGATGCTGTTGGCCACAGGATGCATCTGCTCGTCTCGGGTCGCGAGTGCGGCAGTGGGCTCACCGAGAGGCGAATTTGCCTAAATGGGCCAATACGCTTATAATGCGGGGGAGCGTAATAGCACTGCGCAAAAGTGGGAGATACCCACTTTTATTGTTGTGAACCCTGTACGACAGGGTCAACTGCCTGCGGGAGGATTTGCAGGTTGAAGAACGACTTTTTGATCGCCATTAACCAAGTGTGTGCCGAACGCCGCCTTTCCAGAGAGGTGATCCTGGACGCTATTGAACAGGCCCTCGTCCTGGCGTACAAGCGGAACTTTGGACCCGCACTCAATATTGAGGTCAAGGTGGACCCGAACACCGGGCGGGCGCGCGTCTTTGCGGACAGGGAAGTCACCGACACTGTCGAGGACCCCAGACTGCAGATCAGCCTGGATGAGGCTCGGAAGATCGATGCCATGGCCAAGCTAGGCGGCACGGTCCGCATTGAGATGACGCCAAGCGACTTTGGACGAATCACTGCACAGACGGCCAAACAGGTAATCCTGCAGCGAATCCGTGAAGCGGAACGTGAGACCATCTTCGCAGACTGGTCTGATCGCTTGGGCGAGCTCGTCTTGGGCACCGTGCGCAACATAGACAGCTCAGGCAACGTCGTGCTGTCTTTGGGGCGTGCCGAGGCGACACTGCCCAAGAGTGAGCAGATGCCCACCGAACAGTACACGCCCGGTCAACGGGTACGCACGTACATCTACCAGGTGGATCGTAGCGCCCGAGGTCCCCACATCTTGGTGTCCCGCACTCATCAGAAGATGCTGCGCCGCCTCCTGGAGACTGAGGTCCCGGAGATCTTTTCGGGCACCGTCGAGATCAAGGCGATCGCCCGAGAAGCAGGCTACCGATCCAAGGTTGCCGTATCAGCTACTCAGCCTGGCATCGACCCAGTGGGTTCGTGTGTGGGCATGCGGGGAGTTCGCATACAGAACATCGTCAATGAGCTTAGCGGCGAAAAGATCGATGTGGTAGCATGGGCGCCCGATGAGACCACCTTTGTCGCCAATGCCCTCAGTCCTGCCAAGGTGGAGCAGGTCTGGCTTAACAAGGACACCAAAACGGCAACGGTGGTCGTGCCCGACGCTCAGTTGTCCCTTGCCATTGGTAAAGAAGGGCAGAATGCCCGTCTTGCGGCCAAGCTGACCGGCTGGCGGATTGACATCAAGAGCGCTGCCGAAGCCGCCGATGAAGCAGAGCGGCGTGCAGAAGAAGCAGCCCAAGCCGCCATTCATGAAGCTGAGGTGGCTGCCAAGCGTGAAGCTGCCTTGCAGCTTTTGGCTGAGGCTGAGCGCGCATTGGCCGCTGAGGAAGCAGCCCTCGTCCAAACTGAGGAACAAGCCGAGCTGGTGGACGTAGGGCCTGACCAAGCGCCGGAGATTGAGCCGGTTCTTGTGGAAGAAGAGCCCATCGAAGTTGACGCGGCAGTTGCGGAAGCCGAATCCGTACTGGAAGCCGTTGAAGTCAGTATTGCTCCTGAGCCAGTGGAGATCATCGAGCAGGCAGTAACTCCAGACGCGGCCGAATGGCAGCCCGAGACCGAGGAGGACGAGGCAGACGACGACTCCGGGAGCAAGGGTAAAGGCAAGAAACGACGCCGCGGTGACGAACTCGTCTTTGACGAGGAGAGCGGCACAGTAGTGCGCCGCACCAAACGCAAAGAGAGCCGCGTGCGGTGGGAAGATGAGTTGGAGAGCTGGTAGCGGCTCCGGCTGAGGATCCACTGGGTCGGTGGAAGGATGTCACCAAAGCACATTCCGTTGCGGACCTGCGTGCATTGTCAGCAGGTCCGGCCGAAGCGGGACCTGGTCCGTATCGTGCGATCACCCGAGGGGGTGATCAGCGTTGATGAGCGGGGCAAGTCCGCTGGGCGAGGAGCATACGTTTGTCGTTGCAGGGCCTGTCTCCAAGGGTCCATCGCTCGGCGCAGGCTGGACCATGCTCTCAAGGCCCCTTTGACGCCCGAGGATCGTCAACGATTGAACGACTATAGTGAGGGATTGCCGGATGCGCTTTCCTCAGAGAACTCTGAACAGCTCTAGGCCGAGGAGAGGAGTCGAGAACAACCTTCGTGGTTGCCAGTTGACTTGCAGCATATGCAGACGCTAATAACTGCGACAAAGACCATAGCGCTTATCGCGGACCAACGCCTGTGGGCGCGGATGAGAAAAGGGAGTCGTTGCATGGCCGACTAGCCTGCACATCGCCCGGTCGGACCGTTTCCCCTTACTCACCCCCTCTTCTTCTCCGTCCCACGCGCGCGTAATGTTCGGACTGCTGTCCACGTGACTTCCAGCGGCGCCCTTTGGAGCTTGGCTAGTTCGTCCGCATGTTCCAGTGGCACACATGGTGGCCTTCATCTGTTGGGTTATGTCCGGCACCGACACGTCCGTGGAAAGGCGCCTGCTGACCCGCATTCTGGTTAAGAAAGAGGATGGGATATGAAAGAAAACCGAACGTCCCACAAAAAGCCTGGTATTCTGCACGCCGGCGGCGCGCCGCCGGCGGTTCGTGGCGATTCGCCCGGCTCTGGACTGCGGAGCCTTGAGGCTAGGCAGCAAAATCGTGGGCCCCGTGGAGGGTCTACAAGGAGGCCGGGTCGCCCTGGCAGTAAGGGCGGCGGGCAGCGTCCAGCGCGGGGCACCGATGGAGCCCCTGGGACCGCGCAATCCTCACCGACCCCAGCTCAGAACGCGGCAAGTCAGTCGGAAGGCGGAGGGCCTCCCTCCGGAAACGTGGTAGTCCTACCTTCGCGGTTGTTGGTGCGGGATTTGGCCGGTAGTCTGGGCAGCAGTCCCATCAGCATCATTCGGGAGTTGATGAAGAATGGCGTGATGGCCAACATCAACCAGGAGATTGACTTTGACACTGCGGCAATCGTGGCCGCCGACCTGGGATTTGAAGCCCAAGAAGAGCAGGCTCCCGAACCTGTGGAGGAAGAGGCCCCAGAGCCCGTGCGGCGTCGCCGCGAGTATACCGATGAGGAGCTTGCCGACTTGCAGGTGCGCCCCCCCGTGGTCACCATCATGGGNNCCCAACACATCGGCGCCTATCAGGTGGAAAAACAGGGCAAGAAGATCACCTTCCTGGACACCCCGGGGCACGAAGCGTTCACCTCCATGCGCGCCCGCGGCGCGATGGCCACTGACATAGCCGTTCTGGTGATCGCTGCCGACGACGGTGTGCAACCGCAGACCATCGAGGCCAAGAACCATGCCCGGGCGGCGCAGGTTGCAATCATCGTTGCCCTCAACAAGGTTGACAAACCCAATGCGAACCTTGACGCGGTCAAGTCGCAGATAGCCGACGCCGGCCTACTGATTGAAGAGTACGGCGGCGACATTCCCCTGGTCCCCGTATCCGCCAAGCAGCAGACGGGCATTGACAACCTTCTGGAGGTCATCCTCCTGGTGGCTGAGATGAGCAATCTGCGGGCAAACCCGAAGGCTCCAGCCAGTGGCGTGGTGATCGAAGGCAGGATGGACAAAACGAGGGGCGCGCTCGCCACCTTGCTGGTCCAAGAGGGAACTCTGCGCCTCAACGATTTTATGGTCGTCGGTACGTCCTCGGGCAAGGTGCGCGCCATGTTCGATGACAAGGGACAGCGCATAGAGGAAGCTCCTCCGTCCACGCCAGTGGTGGTCCTGGGTCTGAGCGAAGTTCCCCGCGCGGGCGAGCCCTTTAACATAGTCACAGACGAGCATACCGCCCGGCAGATGGCTTCCGAGGAAGCAACACGCCGGGCCGAGGCCGCAGAGCCGTCACAGCGAAAGACTCTGAGTCTCGAGGAGTTCTTTTCCCAGGCCCAAGATGGTCGTGTTAAGGAACTCAATATCATCCTCAAGGCTGACGTCCAGGGCTCTATCGAACCCATCGTGAATTCGGTTACCAAGCTGGGTGATGACAAGCTGCGCACCACTTTCCTGGCCACCGGTACTGGCAACATCAACGAGTCAGATGTGATGTTGGCCGTGGCTTCGGGGGCCATCGTGTTGGGCTTTAGTGTGCAGGTAGATGCCGCCGCCACCCGCCTGGCAGAGGACGAAGGCGTGGACATCCGCGTCTACAACATCATTTACCGTGTCATTGAGGACATCGACAAGGCTCTGAAGGGCATGCTGGAACCGTCTTACAAGGACGTTACCATCGGGCACGCCGAGGTCAGAGAAATCTTCAAGATTCCTCAGAAGAAGCAGGTGGCTGGCTGTTATGTCACCGAAGGCGTCG
Source organism: Anaerolineales bacterium UBA2232 (assembly GCA_002348045.1). The sequence continues at coordinate 62,156 of DDYO01000022.1, read as the reverse complement.
CTGCCCGCAATGCCCAGATTCGGGTACTGCGTGCCGGGCAAAAGGTGTTCGAAGGCGGTGTGGCCTCGCTGCGCCGCTTCAAAGACGACGTGCGCGAAGTGAGCACCAACATGGAGTGTGGCATCGGCGCCGATGGATTTAACGACTTTGCGCTAGGGGATGTCATCGAGTTCTTCCGCAAAGAACAGGTCAAAATCTAAGAGCACTGAGAACGGCCGCAGGGTTCCGGAGACCGGAGCGCTGCGGCTGTCGAAGGACGGTCCAAAGATGCCAAAACACCGTCAAGAACGCCTAACAAAAGAAATCCTTCACGAGATAAGCCTGCTGCTGCAGGACAAGGTCAAGGACCCCCGCCTCACAGCCGTTACTGTTACCGACGTGAGCGTTAGCCCAGACCTACGCCTCGCTACCGTTTACTTCACCGTCCTTGGCGGCGCTGACGAGCGCGATGCGGCCATGAACGGCTTGGTCAGCGCCCTGCCCTTCTTGAGGCGAGAGCTGGCCCAGAGCCTGCAGATGCGACTTGCACCAGACCTGCGTTTTGTCTACGATTCCGCATGGGAGGAAGGTTTTCGCATCGAGCAGTTGTTGGAGCAGCTAAAGAAGGATGCTGAAAGCTAAGCGGCTGCTGGAATCGGCCTCCAGCGTTTATGTAATCTGTCACATCATCCCTGATGGCGATGCCATTGGTTCTCTGCTGGGCCTGGGCCTGGCCCTGCGACGACTGGGCAAAGCCTGCACCATGGCCTGCGCCGATCCGGTGCCCGGCAAATTCGACTTTCTGACCGGCGTAACCGATGTCGTTTCTCATCCACCCAAGGATGAGCAAGTCATCGTCACCGTGGATTGTAGCGACCTGAACCGACTGGGCAACCTCTTTGGCGAATCGGCGTTTGCCGGCCGCCCCCTCCTCAACGTGGACCACCACCGGACCAACGTGTGCTTTGGTACAGTGAACCTAGTGCGTGACCTCCCGTCCACCGCGGAGATTGTCTATGACCTGATCCGCAAGCTCCATGTGCCCATCGACAGGGACATTGCCACTGCTCTCCTCACCGGCTTGGTCACCGATACCCTCTGCTTTCGCACAGGAAATGTGACCAGTCGTCAGCTTCGGACCGCCAGTGAACTGATGCAATCCGGCGCGTCCCTGGCCCAGATTACCGAGCTGGTCTACGCGCGCGAGCCCCTGTCGACAGTTTGCCTGTGGGGGCAGGCCCTGGCCAGCGTACAGACTCGGGGGCGGATAATCTGGACTGAGATAGACCAGCACATGATGCGCCAGTGCAACGCATCCCCCAACGAAGGCAGCGGTCTCGTCAGCTTTCTCGCCAGCACAATGGGCGTGGACGTTGCCGCCGTCTTTCGCGAGAAGGATGACGGCACCATCGAGGCATCACTGCGAGCAGGTCCTGGGTGGGACGTCTCCAAAGTAGCAGTGCAACTAGGCGGAGGGGGTCACGCCCGGGCGGCCGGGTTGAGCGGGGAAGGCAGCCTCTCTTCCGTCCGTGACAACGTATTGGCCCAGCTCGAAGCATCACTTGTGGAACAGGCTACCACGAGAGCCGGGCGGTTATCCGAAACGCGAGCAAACAACCAGGCCGCGAGCCAGGACCAGGACAGCAGGTGGTGCAGTGACGGACAGCGCGGCAAAGCCAGCTGAACCCGCTCGTTCGGAGCCCTCGGCGGAAGGCATACTGAATATCGACAAGCCGTTGGGCCTGACTTCCCACGATATCGTGTACCGAGTTCGCAAGACCACGGGGCAGAAGAAAGTAGGCCATGCCGGTACTCTTGATCCTCTGGCGACCGGAGTGCTCTTGGTCTGCCTGGGCCAGGCCACTCGCGTATCCGAGTACTTGATGGAAGGGGAGAAGGTCTATCGGGCACGGGTGCGCCTCGGGGTTACCACAAGCACCTACGATGCCGAGGGCGAGGTAACCTCCCAATCGGAGGTTCAAGTCTCTCAGGCTGAGGTCCAGGCCGTGTTGGCCGAATTCACCGGTACACTGCAGCAAGTGCCCCCCATGTATTCGGCAGTGAAAATGGATGGCCGACCCCTGTATCAGGCAGCGCGACGGGGGCGACAAGTGGATGCACCGCCCCGTTCGGTCGAGGTTTTTTCCATCGATTGGGTCGAGTGGGCACCTCCCGAGATAGAGATCGACATCCGCTGTGGCAAGGGCACCTACATCCGCTCGTTGGCGCACGACCTCGGGCAGCGGCTGGGGTGCGGAGCGTATCTCGCCGGGCTTGTTCGCCGATCGAGCGGCCCGTTTCATCTGGACCACGCGCTTCAGCTGCGGGACTTGCAGCCCATCGTCCGCAGCGGAAGGCTCGAGCAAGTGTTGCATCCTCTGGACACAGCCCTGACATCCTTTCCGGCTGTGGCAGTGGATGCCCTTACCGCGACGAGGATCCTGAGCGGCGGCACCGTGGAACTGCCGACAACGCTCCACTCGGAGATGTGCCGCGCCTACGACACTGATGGGCGGCTCATCGCGCTGCTGCGCCAGGTTGCTGAGGGCTGGCAGCCCCACAAAGTATTCGGGCAGGTCAAGCATGCGACTAATACATAATCCGTCCGATGCTCAGCTCGAAGCCGACACGGTGCTGACCGTGGGGGCGTACGATGGCCTCCACCTGGGTCATCAAGAGTTGGTGCGGCGGCTCATCACGCGCGCTCGAGCAACGGGACGGCTGAGTGGCATGGTCACTTTTGAGCCCATGCCCCGGGCAGTCCTCAACCCGGGTAAGTTGCTCATCTGCCTGACGACACTGGAGGACAAGATAGCCCTCTTGGAGCAGTGGGGGCTTGACACGCTGGTGGTGCTGGCCTTTACGCAGGAATTGCGACACACATCTCCACGCGATTTCGCACACATGCTGCACAACAGCCTGCGAATGACCGAGTTGTGGGTAGGCGAGGACTTTGCTCTGGGGCTGCATCGTCAAGGCGATGTCGAGGCCCTTTCGGCGCTGGGATTGGAGATGGGGTTTGTCGTCAGCACCATCGCGCCGGTTCGCGCTCAAGGCATGATCATCAGCAGCACCCAAATCCGCAACCTGCTCTTTGCCGGCAAGATCGAGGAGGCCAACCAATTGCTGGGCCGTTTCTACCATTTGCGTGGGCGCCTGGAACCCATGCCCTGCCCTCCAGCTAACGCCTTCCAGTCTCAAGGGCCCGTGATGTCTCTGCACGTGCCCAGACCTTGCGCTCTGCCGGCTGGCGGTCTGTATGCTGCCCGTGTGGTCCTGCAGAGCCGGTGGCTTCGCGCGGCACTCAGCGTTGATGATGGCGACCCCCGCTGTGGCGACCCGCGTGGCTCTTGTGTGCATCTGGCGGAGCCGGATCCCCTGCCTGCTACTCCGGCCACCGTCGAACTCTTGGCAAACCTGGGACCGGGCGGAACCGTCATCACCCCCAACGCGTGGTGGGAGGTTCACAAGGAGAGGGTACGATGACTCGCCGCTACGACATGGTCGAGCACACTGCGGACCTTTCCTTTCAGCTGTTCGGTTCCACTCTGGCAGAGCTGTTCATCTGTGCTGCCGAAGCCATGTTCAGCCAGCTGTCCAATGAGCCGGTCATTGACCGCACCACCACCCTGTCCGTCGCGGTCGAGGGACAGGACCTCGAATCTCTCCTGGTGAACTGGCTTAATGAACTGCTGTACCTGCATGAAACCCGCCGAGAAGTCTATGGTCACTTTCAGATTCTTGCGCTGTCGCCTCATCAGCTGAAGGCTCGTGTCGCGGCTCAGCCTCAGCACAGCGCACCGATGATGATCAAAGCAGCCACTTACCACGGACTAGCGATCACGGAGTCGGCAAGCGGCTATGAGGCTACTGTGGTTTTCGACGTGTAAGGGCCGCCTCAAACACAGCGAGGGAACGCCATGAACAAGAAAGACTTGCAGCGAATAGAGAAGTACCTTTGGGAGATTCCTCAAGGTTACCGTAAGGATATGAACGTGCCGGCCCGCCTGTATGCCGATGAGAACTTGCTGGAGGCGGCCCTGCAGGACCGATCTATGGAGCAACTGGTCAACACGGCCTGTCTGCCCGGTGTGGTCAAGTTCACCCTGGCCATGCCCGATATCCACCAGGGCTACGGACCTCCTATTGGCGGCGTGATTGCCATGACCACTAAGGACGGGGTGGTTTCCCCCGGCGCGGTTGGGTACGACATAAACTGCGGAGTGCGCCTCATGAGCTCAGGCCTGGAGGCTGCGCAGGTAAAGCCGCTCATGGGCGAGCTGATTGATGCCCTTTACGCCGGCGTGCCCAGTGGTGTGGGCAAGGGCGGCGATGTGCGCATCACTGGCCATGACATGGATGAGGCGCTGGAAAAAGGCGCTGGCTGGGCTGTGGGCAAAGGCTATGGCACCCGGGATGACCTGGAGCACACCGAGGAGCGGGGCGCCATTCCGGGCGCCCGGGCAAGCGCCGTGAGCCCCAGAGCCAAGAAGCGTGGCGATGACCAACTCGGCACGCTGGGTGCCGGCAATCACTTTATCGAGCTGGGAGAGGTCACCGAGGTCTATGACGAGTCCGTCGCTCACAAGCTCGGGCTCTTCCCAGGGCAGTTCGTGGTCTGGGTCCATTCCGGTTCAAGGGGGCTCGGCCACCAGGTCTGCACCGACTATGTCAGTGCGCTACAGAAAGCGGTGCAGAAGTACGGCATCTCGCTCCCTGATCGTGAGTTGGTCTGTGCCCCGGTCACTTCCCCGGAGGGACAGGAGTACCTGGCCGCCATGGCTTGCGCGGCCAACTATGCCTGGGCGAACCGCCAGTTGCTGATGCACCGCGTTCGCACAATCCTCGATGATCTGCTGGCAGGTCGCTTTTCCCATCGGTCATTCCGGCTGGTATACGATGTCGCACACAACATCGCCAAGATCGAGGAATACGCTATCGACGGGCGAGCTACCAAGATTATTGTGCACCGCAAGGGCGCCACGCGAGCTTTTGGACCGGGTCATCCAGCTCTGCCGGAGATCTTCCGCAGCATCGGTCAGCCGGTCCTGGTGCCTGGCGACATGGGCACGGCATCCTATATTCTGGTAGGCACCAAAGAAGCCGCCGAAAAATCCTTCTCCTCCTGTGCCCATGGGGCCGGGCGAACCATGAGCCGTCACGGCGCCAGTCGCCAGGCACGAGGGGAAGACGTTGCCCGGCGGCTCGCAACAAAGGGCATCCAGGTACGCGGACCGTGGAAAGGATTGGCCGAAGAAGCTCCGGAAGCATACAAAGACATCGACAGCGTGGTCAACGTTGTGCACGGAGCGGGCCTGGCTCGCAGGGTCGCCAAGACCGTCCCTCTGGGGGTCATGAAGGGTTAGCCAGAGCCAATTGCAGCCTCGGGGCTAAGGGCAGCTCGTTCCCGGGTGCACCGGGACGGCAGTTCTGTCGACTGGTGGGAGCGCTGCTCTGCTTAGCGCTGTTCACGCTCTCGTTTTCGACTCCGGTCTCGCCCTTCCGGTTGTCTTGAGCTCTTTGGCGCCGGCGGTTGGCTTTTGCCACCAGTATCCCGCGCTGGCCCTCGACCAGACGCCGGCAGCGGATCCCGGGCACGGGCGAAGAGGCACTTTAGGTAGGCGCCTTCGGGAAACGTGATGGGGTGGTCCAGTCCATGCCCCGTTCGTTCCAGCTCTTGCAGAGGCCGTCCAGCAGCTTTTGCTGCACGGTGCACCACCGCGTAGAAATCCTCCTCCGAAACCCGGCTGGAGCATGAGGCTTGCACCAGCGTTCCACCCGCGCCCAAGACCCCCAGCGCAAGCGTCGTCAGACGGCCATACGAGGTCAACGCCTGCCGCACTTGATCCTGTTGGGCAGCAAAGGCCGGTGGGTCCAGAATCAGCACATCGAACTGCTTGCGGGCCCGCTGCAGTCTCTCCAGGCAGTCAAAAGCGTCCTGTAGCAACCACTCGTAGCTCGCCCGGCTGACCGCCGGCAGGTCCTGGTTAAGGGCAACGTTCCGTTGGCCGGCTTCCAGCGCGAGCCGGCTGGCATCGACGCTGGCTACCGATTGCGCTCCCCCTCGGGCAGCGTAGACGGTGAATCCACCGGTATAGGCAAAGACATTGAGCACGCTCTTGCCCCGCGCCAGGCGCTCCACTCGCGCCCGATTGTCGCGCTGGTCCAGGTAAAAGCCTGTCTTCTGGCCTTTCTGCGGGTCAGCCTCAAAGCGCAGTCCATTTTCCTGGAATACGATGGGGCCCTCGAGCTCAGCCCCGTAGACCACCTGCCCGTCGGTCAGTCCAAACAGCAGCTCTGGCTGTCGTCGCGCGGTGCGCCCCAGGCGCAGTACGATGCGATGGGCAGGCAGTGATTGCACTATGGCTTTGATGATCATCGGCAGATGGCGAATCCAGGCGGGCGTGTAGCACTTGACAACGAACGTGCGGTCATACCGATCGATCACGAGGCCGGGAAGACCGTCGTTTTCGCCGTGCACCACGCGATACCCGTTAGTAGCAGTGTCCAGGAGTGGCTTGCGCACGTCTGCTGATTCACGGATGCGCTCTCGAAACCAGCGCAGGTCGATCGTTGCTGGCTCTTTATGCACCAGGACGTGCACCCGTATGGGCGATGTTGGATCGTACAGCCCCAGGGCCAGGAAACGACGATAGCGATCAAAGACTACTGCCAGGTCCCCCGCCTGACCCTCGTAGCTCTGCTGGCGAATGGCGCCGTCGAACAGCCAGGGATGGCCCTGTCGCAGCGCCAGCTCCGCCGCTGGAGCGACCCTCAGCGCAATACGCCGCTCAGAGGGCGGGGGAACTTGGGACCAATCAATCCCCACAGTTGCCTGGGTGAGGTCATCCATCAGGGCTTCCTCGCTTGTTGGTGCAGGAACAGCTGGCCATGGGCCAGGCTGTTGATCAGTGGCCTCGTCTCACTATACATGCTGACATCGCCCTCGCAGAAAGGATCACGGGTTCGCGTGCCGACGAGATGTATCGCCCACTCCATTTGACGGGGCTATCCGTTCAGCCCAACTCAAAGTTGGTTACGCCAAACCAACGTTCCACCGGAATGGCTGGCGGCTCGCCCAGGTACATCCGCGAGTTCTTGAGTGCGAGAGACATGCTGTGGCGTTCTGCCAAGGCCCCTGCCGCCAGGTTCGCCTCCGGTGTGTCCAGCACCACGGGCGCATCCCGCGGTGTGCGGTTCAGCAGCGCTACAAGGAGCGCCTCTGCCACTTCCCCATCATCAGCGAACAGCGGGCCAATCTTATAGCTGCGTCGTGCCCTACGGACCACACCGTATCCAGCCAGCTGGCCCGCGCGCAGAATGCCCAGGGCGACCGACTCCGGCTGTTGAATCCAGCAGCGCAGGTACTCGTGCCGCGGAGCGGCAAACACCTCGAGATCGTACGCCGCGACCTGCTCATAGGGCAATTGGGCCAATTCAACGATCCTGCCGTCAGGCGCCCCACCTCCCCGTCCAACGGTTTCGTACCGGTGATTGTAGTAAGCGTGGCGAAAACCCAGCTGCTTGTACAGGTCGAAATGTTGCAGGCCTGCATCTATGCCGACCGTGCGAGGGCCCAGGTGATCCATGCCGGCTTGCCAGATTCCCGTCCCGAAACCCTTCCCCCGGTGTTCCGGCAGGACCAGATACCACCCCAGGAAACCGTAACGAGCATCATAGGCGCAGGTGAATACACAGCCCACTGGCTCGCCATCTAGAAAGCCCATGAAGAAGCCGTTGGGATCGGCCACATGGTAGCACGGTGCATCGTAAAGGCCTGGGTTCCATCCCTCGACGGTGCTCCAGTCCAGCGCGAACTCGAGCTCCGCCAGGGTCATCGTACGAACTACAAAGGAATCTCGCATGTCATGGATTCTCCAGTAGGAGCCGGGTTGTCGGCGTCTCAACGGGCATTATACACTGAGTGGAACAGCGGGCGGGAACGTGGTGGCGAAACGCCGCCCCACAGAGATTGACAGGCAGAGCACGATGCACGCGGCTGGAGCCAAAGAGCTACCTCCGCCTGCTATTGTTGCCCTTTCCAGGGGAGATGGTCCAGATCCACGTTGCCACCCGAGAGGATCAGGCCAAATCGCTGTCCCGGGAAAGCATCTCTGTGGAACAAGAGCGCGGCCAGGGGGACGGCGCCCGAAGGCTCGACCACCAGCTTCATCCGCTCCCAGATGTGGCGCATGGCAGCGATGATCTCATCCTCACTGACGGTCACGATACCGGCCGCATGGCGGCGGAGGATGGTAAAGGTAAGCTCGCACAGGGCCGTGCGCAGGCCATCGGCTACCGTGAGCGGCGGGCGAGGAGGCTGGATCTGACCGGTTTGCATGGAGCGAAAAGCATCATCAGCAAGCTCAGGCTCTGCGCCGAACACCCGAGTGCGTGGGGAGACTCCCGCCACGGCCAGGGCAGTGCCGCTCAACAGCCCGCCACCGCCGACCGGCGCGACCACGCCATCCAGGTCGGGCACATCGCCGCACAGCTCCAATGCCGCCGTTCCCTGTCCGGCCACCACTCGTTGGTCGTTGTACGGATGCACAGGCACCGCGCCCGTGCGCGCGATGACCTCCGCCTGGGTGGATTCCCTGGCTTCCAGGGTTGGCGCACACAGGATAATCTCGGCGCCATAGCCCGCCACGGCTCGGCGCTTGACTCCCGGAGAGTTCTCTGGCATCACCACGTAAGCCTTGGTCTGTCGCCACCTTGCGGCCAGGGCCAGCGCCGCGGCATGGTTGCCGGATGAATGGGTTACGACCCCCTTGCTCAGGTCCTCTGGCCGCAGCGAGAGGACGGCGTTCGTGGCCCCGCGGATCTTGAAGGCACCCACTTTTTGCAGGTTCTCGCACTTGAAGAACAGCTCAGCGCCGCACATCTGGTTCAGCGCGGTGCACGTGAGGACCGGCGTACGGTGAACGTACGGACGGATGCGGTCAGCGGCGCATTGTATGTCCGACAGGGTAAGGACACTCATAACAACTACCTCGCTAGTCAGAGTCCTTCACGTGCGCAAAGCAAGCTCGTGCGTCATCCCGACCACAGCGCAGCACTCTCAGCATCAAACCCGCCGGACGCGTGGCCCCTGCCAGTGCGCTTTTGTCCGGTCGAGTATATGGATTCCCGCGGCCGCCCGGTCGAGCGCACCGCAGCCCCGCGGCGAATCCGACTCATGACGTTCCAATTGGTGTTCGCCGCCGTGACGGCCGTCAGGCCTCCGGCGACAATGGCATCGGCCCCTGATGCGAGTGCGGCGCCCATGGGAGTGCCCTGCGTTATCGGGCTAGTATCTCTGCCAGTGCACCCGCTTCTCGTCGTACTGGGTGCGCGATTCCTTGAACTCATCGGGGTAGCCGAGCCAGATGAGATTGAGGGGATAGCAGCCCGCGGGCAGCCCCACCACCGGCGCGACGCCATCGATCCGGGCCTGTCCCGGCCACACGCCGCACCAGCAGGCGCCCAGGCCAATGGAAGCCGCCTCGATGAGTAGGTTCTCCGTCGCCGCGCTGCAGTCCAGCATCCAGTTCTTCTCAGAGGACTCTGGGCTCTCGGCAATGGACGGATTGCCGCACACGATGATGGCCGCCGTACCATTGTACTTGCTGGGGTGGCCGTCTCGCAGCTGGTCCAGGATCGCCGGATCGGTTACCACCACGAACTCCCACGGCTTGCTGTTACGAGCATTGGGCGCGGCCATGGCTGCCTGCAGCAGCAGCAACAGCTTGTCCCTCTCCACGGGCTGGCTAGTGAACTTGCGGATGCTGCGGCGCTGTTTGATGAGGTCAATGGCGTCTGGCATGTTGCTTTCTCCTTGTGAGTATAAGGCCAGGTTTCACTCCGAGACCCGGCTCCGGATCGACTAGTACTTGCCCCAGTGCACGCGCCCCTCGTCGTATTGGGTGCGCGATTCCTTGAACTCGGCGGGATAGCCCACCCATATCAAATTGAGGGGATGGCAGCCGTTGGGCAGGCCCACGATGGCGGCGATAGCCTCCACGCGGTCCTGCGCGGGCCATACGCCACACCATACCGCGCCCAGGCCCAGAGCAGCAGCCTGGATCAACAAATTCTCCGTCGCGGCACTGCAATCCAGCATCCAGTTCTTTTCCGAAGTTTGCGGGTTCTCGGCAATCGCTGGATGGCCACAAACGATGATGGCCACGGTGCCATTGTGGTTTCCGTACGGATGGGCAGCGCGGAGCCTGTCGCACGTCGACTGTTCATCCACCATCACAAACTCCCACGGCTTGCTGTTGCGTGCGTTGGGCGCAGCCATGGCTGCCTGCAGCAACAGTAACAGCTTCTCCTTCTCCACCGGCTGACTGGTGAACTTGCGGATGCTGCGCCGCTGAGTGATCAAGTCAAAGGCTTCTTTCATGGTGTGTTCCTCCTTGGGATACGATGCCGGGCGATGGAATCGTCGGTTTGTGTGGCGTGACTAGACCGTTACCGGCCTCAGTTGCTGGACGATCCTGCTGCAAAGCGCAGGTAGGTTTCGGTGCCCTGTGCGAGTTCAGAATAGTCGCCCCGATTCTGGGGCGGCAGCAAGGCAGCCATCTGGTACATGATCTCGTCCACCATTTGTTGCCGTACGGCTGATGTCACCCGTGCACCACCTGCATCAAGGTAAAAGGGCTTGCCAACCCTGATGTTAAAGTCCGTTCGCCGCAGGCGGAAAATGTTATGGTAGAACCGCTCCAGCCCAAAGTAGACAATCGGCAGGATCGGAGCGCCACTGTGCAGGGCCAACAGCACCACCCCAGGCTTGCCCCGCTGCAGTCGCCCATGTCCGCTCCGGTGTCCCTCAGGAGCCATACCCACGATCCGGTTGTTGCGTAACGCATCAAGCATCAAGCGCAACGCCCGCACGTCGCCCTCACCCCGGCGCACCGGCAATCCGCCACCGAGCGAGAAGAGCCATCCCAGAACCGGATTGTTCCAAGTCTCAGCTTTTACAAGGCCGGTAAACGGCCGTGGGTAGAGGTGGGAAAACAGCACCGGCACATCCAAAAAGTTGATGTGGTTCGCTACCACGATGAGCGGGCCTTTGGTCGGAACGCGCACCAGCTCCGCGGTGTCCACCTNNAGCCAGCGTCATGGGATGGCCCCATGGGTCGGACAGACGACTTGAATCTGTTGTGGCAGAATCTCCATGCTCAAGTGCTTGCCCTCAGTGCACAACGTCTCTCCATCCGCATGAGCGGGCAGAACGCCCTGCAGGGCGGTCACCACGACGCGTCGAGCGCGAGCCATTCGGATGGCTGGGTGCCCTGCCTGTCTGCCCTGCATTACCCGCAGGATCAGTGGGAAAAGCCCCGCGCGGCTTACCTGACTGGCAATACATAGATCAAAGGCCCCGTCATCCGGCATGCCTGCCGGCGCCATCAAGAACCCTCCCCCCATACGACGCCCGTTCATGACCGAGACCAGCAGGGAAGGCTGCTCCAATACCTCATCATCCATTTCGATGCGCAGGTTAGGAGCCCGGTAGTACAAAAAGATCGTCTTCAGGGCAGCCACAATGTACGAGGGAAAGCCGCTCAGCCACTTGAGCTTGAGCGCCTCAAAACCCACCTGAGCATCAAAGCCGATGCCCACCCCATTGCCAAAGAACCTCCCCTGTGGGTACAACTCGCCCACAACCCGACCCACATCCAGCGTGCGCCGTCCATTCTGCCCCAGTGTCTGGCAGCCCGGCACCACGCCCTGCGGGATGCCCGCCCCGAACGCAAAGTCGTTGCCTCGACCTACGCCGATTATGCCCATGGCCGGCACCCGCTCAGCTCCCGCCTGCTTGGCCAGCATGAGGCCGTTGAGGACCTCGTTGGCGGTTCCGTCACCGCCCACGCCGACGACTATGTCAAACTCACCGACGGCTGCCTGGGCGAGCTCCGCAGCATGCCACGGTCGCTCGGTGCGCGCCAATTCAAAATCCAGCCCCAGGCGGCGCAGCTCTTGCTGGATGACGGGAATGGACGTCTCTCCTGCCCCCCGGCCCGATATTGGGTTCACGATCACCTTGTAGGTAGGCATGTCGGCATCCCCTGTGGCAAAGGCTTCATTAGCCAGGCTAGTACCGCACTACGCTCCCGCAGAATTCGCACTGAATGTGGTCCTTTCCACGTACTACTGCCCCAAGAGCTGCGCCGCATGTGGGACAGCGGGTGGGAGCGGTCCTCGCCCGGTCCAGCACGGCCTGGTCCACCTCAACCACGCGGTCCTGGTCCCAGTCGCCGTTCTTGGCCCTTCCGATGAGGCCTGCCCACTCTTTGCAGTCCTGCCCATCCAGATGAAAGTGCGCCAGACGCACCGGTGCCTCGGGCGACAGATCCACAAAGATATGGTCCTGATGGCCCATAAAGCCGCGGTCGCTGGCCGTGACCTTCTCCACCTGGCCAATGGCCGCTTCCAGCAGCATCTTCTGGACTTTTTCCTTCTCCCTGGTGATGAAGAGTACCTTCTTGGTAGCGATCTCTTGCTTCTGTTCGAAGACAAGACGTTGGTCCGTGAGGAAAAGGACGCCTTGGGGATCCTGGTCAGTGGGCTTCTCGCCACGCACCCAAGTCGCCCGCACCGCACCGATGCCTGATTCCACTGGAAGCAGGGCAAAACTGGCTTCCGAAAGCTGTCGCAGCATCCAATCCACACGTTTGAGGATCCCATCCAGCTTGCCATAGGCGCTTTGAATGCTGCTGAATGAGCTGCGAATGCTGCTCTCTGCCCCGGACACCTTGCCTTTTGCGATTTCGATGGCAGCCTTGGCCTGAGCAATGCTGGACTGGGCCAGCTCCACGCCACCCTGTACCACGGCCAATTCCTGCACCTGCCGCTCAATCGCGGGCATGCCTAGCTGCAAGCTACCAGCCTGTCGCTCCACTTGCGCCTGCAGTGTGGGCCGGCGGTCGGCCCACTGCTGAAGGACATCCGCTGCCCTGGCTTCCAGCGACTTGTCAAACGGGTAACCGCGTACCCGTGCATCCGCTATCCTTTGCGCCAGTCCACCCAATCCCGTATCAAGGGTTTCCAGGGCATCGCGCACACTGGACAGTCGGACCGAAGACTGGAGGGAACTCAACGAGCTCTGCACCGAGCGTATCTCTTGCTGCAGGCGCTGAGTTGGGTCCTGAGAAGACATGGATCCTCCTTTTCACGACGATGACTGGCGCATCACCAGGGGCAGACAACGATGCGCCGTAGTGTACTCCGTTTTCTTCCTTTGCCAACCTCTGCAACGTCTGGAACACGCGTGCGCTAGTAGTACACGGTACGGCAGCGGTGCCGAGGACGCTCCTTGTACCGAGCATGCTGGCCTCGGTTCCACAGCACGTGGTCAATTTGCATGGCCGTGGTTGNNCCGTGCCAGCGCCCCAACCAGCCGCTCCACCACATCGACGGCACAGGCCCGCACCTCAACCTCCTCTGCACTGCCGGACAACAGCAGCTCCTGGCCGTCAATGCGCGCCGCTAAACCCGCGTCGTATTCCAGCAGCCCATCAACCCGCAGCACATGCGGCACGAGGTTGTCAGCAAACATCGTGAGGGAATCCAGGTCCGCAAAGTACCCTGGACCTCGGCCGTGGAACGCAGTCGCAAGGTCCGCAGCAGTGATCTGGGCGCGCTTGTAGAAGGGGACCCGCAGGTTCCCATACGCCTGCACATCGGCGAAATAGGGCATGACCACCAAGAGCTCTACCAGGCGTTGGACCGAGTGCTCAGCCGCCGCGACCAGATGGACAAAAGAACCGCCGAAGCGTTCCAGCAGGTATCTGCCCAGTTCGTGCCATGCGTTGCAATAGAGCTGCATCAGTTCTGCCACCACGGGATCGGCCGGGCTCTGCCCAAACAGATGGCAGCAGTCATCCAGGGTCAATCGTGTCAGGGCAACGGCTGAGAATGGACCGTGCGCTTCAAAGCGCTCCGTTAGTGCGCTGGCAGTCGTAAAGTAGCCCGACAGGCCTCGGCGCTTGATGAGATGTGGAAAGTAACCCGAGCCAAAGTTGATCGCGTCCAGGGTCAAGAAGAAGGCCACCGTGTCATCCCCGTGACCCAGGTAGTGGCTCTGGCGATCATGCTCGGGGTGAGCGAGGCGGTCAATGGGCAGGGCGGCAGCGTAGGCTGCCAAGCCCTCTTCGACAACGCGGACAAACTTGGCGCAACGGGCCACCTCACCGCACGCCTCGCGCACCTGTTCTGTTGGACGTCCCGGGCTCACCAACATCAGTCTAGTAGCCTATCTGCTTGTCCACCACGTTGCGCAGGGCATGTCCATCGTGATAGCGATTGAGGTTATCAAGAAAGATGTCCAGGGCACGGGCATGGTAGGCCGGTGTACTTCCCGAATAGTGGGCAGTGATGAGCACGTTAGGCATGGACCACAGGGGTGATTCGGCAGGCAAGGGTTCCGCCTCAAAGACATCCAGGCCGACGCCGGCAATCCAGCCCTCCTTCAGCGCCTTGATCAGGGCGGGCTCATCCACCGTCTGTCCACGGCCAATGTTCACCAGGTATGCTGAGGTCTTCATCCTTCGCAACTGGTCCTCGCCGAAGGCATGTTGGGTTTCGGCGGTCAGGGGGATCGTCAGGACCACCAGGTCTGCCAGCGGCAACCAGGTCTCGAGATCCTCCATTCCGCCCATCCGTTCCACGTGGGGCACAGCGATCTCCGGATTACGCCGCACGCCCCACACACGCAGTCCGAGGCCCGAGGCCACTTGGGCCGTGCGCTCACCGATCGCGCCAACCCCGACCAGCAACAGGGTTTTGCCCGCCAGCTCAAAGACGTGGTGCTGCCTCTCCCAGCGGCGCTCGGACTGAGCCCTCCACGCGCCTGGAAAGTCCCGGGAAAAAGCCAGCAAAAAGGCCAGAATGTGCTCGCTAATTGGCACCGAGTGCACCCCGGAGGCGTTGGTCAGAACGAACGGACGTTCTGACGCCTCAGGGTGGCGCATCAGCCAGTTGGCGCCAGCACTCCATAGCTGCAGCCAGCGCAGCCGAGGCGCTCGCAGGACGAGGTCATACGGCACTCGGCCCGCGGCAATCTCCACCTCGTCCAACACTGCCTCGATTTCCTCTCGCTCGCGCGTCCGAATGACTTGCATGCCTCGGGCCTGCGCCTGCACTAAGGCCACGTGCTCCTCGGTGAAATCCTGCCCCGGGAAAGCCAGAAGGATGGTTGTCACGCTAGATCGCCCCCTTCAAATCATACGACACCACGTCATCAAATGCCCGCCGCGGGACATCAGGCACAATGGCATCCTCGGCTGGATAGCCGGTCACCAGCAGGACAAAGGGCCGTTCGTCCTTGGGACGTCCAAGGATATCGTTCAGGAACCCCATGGGGCTTGGCGTATAGGTCAGGCACGCCAATCCCGCGTGATGCAAAGCTGCGATCAACATGCCGGTCGCGATGCCTACCGACTCGAGAGCGTACGGGCACTTGATCCATTGCCCGCTGGGAAGCTGCCGGCGGCGTTGGACAAAGATGGCAATGAGGCAAGGAGCTGTCTCCAGGAATGGCTTCTCAGGCCCCGTAGCCAGAGGTGTGAGGGCCTCCAACCACCCGTCCGACGCACGCCCGCTGTAAAAGGACCTTTCTTGCTCCTCCGCGACTTGGCGGATGCGCCTCTTTACTTGAGGATCGGTCACGACGGCATAGTGCCAAGGCTGGAGGTTGGCGCCACTGGGAGCGGAGAGCGCCGCCCTGAGACATGTCTCTAACAGTCCATTTGGCAGAGACCTAGGAGAAAAGTGGCGAACCGATCGTCGTCGCTGCATCTCGTCCGAAAATGCCCCGGCCCGCAGCTGCATCTCATGGCCAGCATCCTCACGGTTGGCCGTTTGCAGCGGCCGAAACCCTGGCAGCGAAACCGGCTGCTCGCCCACGCTTCTACTCATCGCCGCGCGCGAGCCCAGCGACGCCGGCCGCGGGCGGCAGCTCCGAC
The DNA here is from genome assembly GCA_002348045.1 of Anaerolineales bacterium UBA2232. The sequence goes on along the minus strand of DDYO01000022.1, from coordinate 46,230 downwards.
TTGGCAGAGACCATCAAGTTCCTGACCTCGGCAAATCGATCGTCGCCATCAATCAGCCGCAGCCAGTTTGCCTCTACGGTGCTTTCGATCTCTGCCGAGGTGGTCTCGCGAAGAGCAGCCAGGCCTTCCACCACCTGGCGCACCAACAATGGCATCGGCTGACTGCTCATCCTCGACCTTGCCGCCGGATTGTCGGTCTCGGTGAGCAGCTGCTTGATGGGAACCGCCGAAGCGATCTCCTGCACGTGAGGGATGGTCAATACCTCAAACCCGATGGAGAAATAGTAGCCCCGAGCCACAAGCTCCTCAAGGATATCCAGGGGGCCCTGATACCAGTGAATGATGGCTCTTCTGATTCGATGCTCGTCCAGCAGCTCCAAGGCCTCCGCCTCAGCCGCCTTGGTGTGGAGGGTTACGATCTTGTCCTGCTCTCGGGCTGCCGCCAGGAAGAACCCCAATACTGCCCTCTGAGCTGGATACTCGTTGGGATCTTTGGCTCGAAAGTGGTCCAGACCCACCTCCGAGATCATGGCTGTGTGGTCGATGCCAGAACACAACTCATCCAAACGATTGGCATACTTGGGCGCCTGCAACGGATGCACGCCAAACGTGGGCAGGATATAGGGACAGTCTTTCGCCAGCATCTGGTTGCGAGTGTAGGCAGCGGGATCCACGGCAGCGCTGACGGTAAAGATCGGCGTGTCACGGATCTCGCTGAGAACAGCCGGCATGTCCTCATCGCGGTAGTAGTCGATGTGAGCATGAACATCGATCAGCATCATAATCCCCCTCGTGACTGAATGGAGACGGTCCACCAAGCAACCATTATACTGACGGCGCTCGAGCGGGCAAAGTCAGTCCTCAGCGCCAGAGGCTCTCAGCCCAACGCGCCCGGCACGCCCAAGCCTCAGCACTGGCAGCACTGCGGGCCTGCTTGACAATGATCCCATTGGGGGTTAGACTTGGCTGAAACTAACTGGACACTGCCATAGGCACCCTCACGAGGCGAGGAATAAGATGAGCAAAGGTCGGTGGTTCCTGAGATGGAGCATCGCGTTGGCGTTGCTAGTCGGCTCGTTGCTGGCTCAGCCGCCTGTAGCGGGCCGTGCACAGACCGGTGGGTCTGCGGTGCACATCGTCGAGGCCGGCGAAAACCTGTTTCGCATCGCCCTCCGTTATGGTACTACCGTCAACGCTATCCTGGCAGCGAATGGGCTGAGCAGTTCCAACTATATCTATGTGGGACAGTCGCTGGTCATTCCTGGAGCCTCGGGCAATCCGACTTCCTCCACACCCAGCAGCGGTTCCGGCGTCACCTTCTATACGGTGCAGTGGGGTGATACCCTTAGCGGCATCGCCATGCGCCAGGGGGTCACGCTGTGGGCGCTCCTCCAGGCCAACGGTCTTTCCGGCTCTCAGTGGATCTATACAGGACAGCGGCTGGTGATTCCCGGTTCGGGCAGTGCGCCGAGCCCTTCCTCAAGCGCTGCCACGACATATTCGGTACACGCCGGTGATACCCTCAGCGCCATCGCCAAACGATTTGGGACAACCGCTTTTGAGCTGGCTCGGTTGAACGGGATCGCCAATCCGTCGGCGATCTACGTGGGTCAGGTGTTGCGCTTGCCAGCCAATGGCTCATCGACCACATCGCCGACGTACAGCGGCGCCAAACGCATCCTGATCAACCTGACCCAACAGCACCTCTACGCCTATCAGGGCAACCAACTGGTGTACTCCTTCGTCTGCTCCAGCGGAGCGGCGCCCTACTACACCCGGACCGGCGATTTTGCGATTCAGAGCAAGATTCCCAACGCCTACGGCGCGACGTGGGGCATCTGGATGCCCCACTGGCTGGGCATCTATTGGGCCGGCTCCACCGAAAACGGCATCCATGCGCTGCCAATCCTCGCCAACGGGCAGACCCTGTGGGCGGGCTACCTGGGCCGTCCCGTTTCCTATGGCTGCATTGTCCTGGGCAGCTACAACGCCAAGCTGCTGTACGACTGGGTTTCCATGGGAACGCCGGTCAGCATCCGCTACTAGGCGCCAGCTGATGATGACGCTAGCCAGCTCTCCAGTGCTGCACATTCACTCCGCGACGCCAGATCGCTGGCCCGACCTCGAAGGTTTGTTCGGCCCTCGGGGGTGCGGCGGCTGCTGGTGCATGTGGTGGAAGCTGCCCAGGTCCGAGTTCGACCGCAACAAGGGCGATGGGAACCGCCAGGCGCTCAAGGCATTGGTGGACCTGGGACAGGCTCCTGGTATCCTGGCATACGATGCCAGCGAGGCGGTTGGCTGGTGCGCCGTTGCGCCACGAGAGCAATACCCCGTCCTTCAGCGCTCGCGAATTCTGGCGCCCGTGGACGATCAGCCAGTATGGTCCATCGTTTGCTTCTTTATCGCCCGCTCCTACCGCGGCCGAGGCTTGCTGCAGCCATTGATTGAAGGCGCGGTGGGTCACGTCAGGCAGAGCGGCGGGTCTGTGGTGGAAGCCTATCCCACCGATACCAGGGCCAAAACCTCGCCCTCCTTTATCTACACCGGAGTACTCTCTGCCTTCTTGCAGACAGGTTTTGTCGAGGTTGCTCGTCGGTCGCCCACCCGGCCGATCGTTCGACGCTGGCTATCCTGAGGCAACCCTGGCCTGCCAACCGGTCTGCTCGGACCGAGCCCATCGTCGAGGGATGACATGAACAAGCGCCAACCCTTCCTCATCCTGGTCTCGGGACTGCCCTGTACCGGAAAGACCTCACTGGCGAAGCGAATTGCCTCCCGCTGGTGCCTTCCCCTGATCTACAAAGACATCATCAAGGATCGGCTGTTCGACACCCTCGGCTGGAAAGACCGAGACTGGTCACGTCGCCTCAGTGCTGCTTCTTTTGAGCTCCTATTTACCTTTGTCGAGTCGCTGCTGTGGGCAGGGCACTCCTGCATCGCCGAGGCGAACTTTGCCGCTGGCGTAGCGCCGCGCGCTCAGGGCCTTGTCGACCGCTACTCCTGTAAGGCCATTGAAGTGCAGTGTATCACCGAGCCGCAGACGCTGCTGGCGCGTTTTCGCCAGCGCGCCCAGGCGGGGCGGCGCCATCCCGGTAACCGTGACGACCTGTATTTGGAGGAGCTGAACGTTCTGGTGGCCAGGGGCCACCCCGAGCCCCTGCTGACGGGCGCCCCATTCCTCCGCGTCGATACCACATACTGGGATTCATCCGACGAGGGAACCTTCGCTTGGATCGAACAGCATGTCGGCGCGCCCGCCAAGCCCTGACCACTCGCAGAATCGCAAACCTCAGGATACCGAGCAGAAAGGCCTCCCGTGAAGAAACGGCTGTTGGTTGTTGGCGCTCATCCCGATGACGAGTCTTTCTGGTGTGGTGGCACCCTCGTGCGGCTGGCTGAGCAATGCGTCCAGATTCATGTCCTGTCGGCCACATCAGGGCAGGCCGGTGAGTGTGGGGATCCTCCGGTGTGTCGGCCCGACGAGCTGGGCGCAGTTCGCGAGGCGGAGCTGCGCTGTGCGTGCCGAACTATCGGCGCGGAGCCCCCAATCATCCTGGATTACTGGGATGGCAAGCTGGCGGAGGTCTCTGACGAGGAAGGAATTCGTGAAGTCCTTGATGTGATGCTTGCCACGAGAGCGCAGATCCTCCTCACCTGGCCCCCCGACGGTGGATCCGGTCACCCCGATCACATCGCCGCGTGCCGGTGGGCCACCGCTGCCTTTGAGCGCAGCCACGCCTGGGGTAATGAGGCGCCGGTCGCTCTCTACTACATGGTACGCACCAAGTCCGTTGCCGCACTTCTGCAGCGCAAGAACCCGCCCGGGGTCCCCGACAACGCTGTGGATGTGCGCGTGGACATCATGCCGGTGTGGGGAAAGCGTATGGCAGCCCTGCACTGCCACCGCTCGCAGATGAACTCTAGCATCTTGCGCGCACCCCTGGAACTCCAGCAGGCGGTCTTTGGCTGGGAGACGTTCTGCCGTGGAGGCCAGCGTCCCGGGAGCGATTGGTTCGACCACCTGCTCCAATGCCCCCACCCCGTGCCGCACCAATAGACGCCGTGCAATAGGACACCGCCCGCGGAAGCAGTTCGTTCCCCGGGCGGTTTTCTGCACAGGCACGTAGGGTGCGGTCAGATCAAGGATTGTCTAAGCTAGATAGGGTATATTCTGCGGTCCATCGGGAAGCACCGCTACCCGACAACCCTTCCCCACCTTGCGGATGGCTTCCTCCACGGCAGCCTGAAAGTCCGCCACCGGCCTCAACTTGAGGGCAGCAATCAACTCGGGGTCCAGACCTGAGTAAAAGCCGATGTCACCGTGCATCAGGAGGTCTGCATAGACTTGGGCTTCCCACTGGTCATGCAACGGCTCAGGCAAGGAATAGACATGACTGAGGACATCTTGAGCCGTCTTGCCCAAGCGCATCAAGGAGGCAAAATTCCCGTGCTCGGGGATCCCGTCGGCGCATTCACTAGCACAGATCACCGTGCCTCCCGGCTCCACGATCCTCATCGCCGCCGAAATGCCTTTGACAGCCTGATAGACGTTCTGATCCAACGGAAACCCACTGTTGGACGTCACGGCGACGGGAAATGCCCTGGGCACCGGGATCATGGCCGTCTCCCGCACACGGTCGCAGCCAACGCGGTGGGCCTCCACATAGTGACCAACATACACACCGGTGATCTCTTTCGCCACATTCAGGGTCACGTTGACCATGAACTCCGGAGGCCGCTGAGCGACAATCGCCTCGATCTCCTGACGGATTACGTTTCGATCGAGCTCACCCCACGTACTCATCGGGTGACCAATAACCTCCGCCCGATGGATGTGCAGGATGGTCTCGATGGCCGCAACGGCTGGCACGATGCCCTTTGCCCCACCAGAGTAACCGGCAAAGACATGCGGTTCAATGAAACCCACCACGATGCGTTTGTCTGCCTCAAGATAGGCGCGGTCCACCCGTGCATCCTTGCCGTTGGACAGCCGGCCGATCATCGCGTTCTGTGTGGGGTCGAACCCATCATGATTGACGATGCGCACTTGGCGAGCCAAATCTTTCCCGAACATCTGCTCAATCTCAGCCGGCGTGTTGGCCCGGTGGCTTCCCGTGCCAAGCATCACCGTTACCTGATCGACGGGGACAGGCAGCTCCGCAAGAATCCACGGGATCAAAAGCTGGTTCGGCACGGCTCGGGGCCCATCTGAGGTGATGATCAAGACACGATCGTTGGGATTAACGACTTGCCTCAAAGGAGGGCAACCCAAAGGCGCGCGACAGGCAGATTGGAAAGCCGCCTCCGGATCCGGCAACGGAGGCTCGTGTCGCGGGCGAATCACCGTCCACTCCGCCAGTCGCGGATCTGCGCGCAGAGGAATGGTTCCCGTACCGTAAGCAATCCGAATGACATCGCGGTCAGCGCTTTTTGTCATCTGGCAACACCTCCTGTCGACTATGCACGATCCAATGTATTGAAGCAGACCAACCTTCGTTTCGGGACCACCGGTAGCCCTATTCTTCCGGGAATATCTTCCCTGGGTTCATGATACCATGGGGGTCGATCCACTTCTTCAGCCGCATCATGAGGTCCAAGCTGGCGCCGTGCTCTACTCTGACATACTGCCGCTTCTCGACACCGATGCCATGCTCTCCGGTGCAGGTTCCCCCAATGCCAATCACCCACAGGATGTAGTCATGGGTGAACTTTTCCAGTATGCGCTGCTCGTCGATATTCTCTTTGTCGAACAGCAAGGTTAGATGGATGTTGCCGTCGCCCACGTGGCCAAAGGTCGCCACCCGCACACCCATCTCACTTGCCAATGCGTAGGCCCGTTGAACTGCCTCAACGTATCGGGAATTGGGTACCACCACATCACCGACTTCGCCCTTGGCCCCTCCCCGTGCAGCAACCACCGCATGGTGCACCTCACGCCGGGCATGCCAAAGGCGGTCTCGTTCCTCCGCCAGCAGCCCGCTCTCGAATGAGATACACCCGGCATCACGACACGTCTCCTCGATCAGGCGCACTTCTTCGGCAATACCATCGGGCAGCCCATGAAAGTCCATCACCAACGTGGGCATCTCCGCATAGGAGCCATTTACCCATTTGTTCACCACCTGCATGATGACCGGATCCATCCACTCCAGAGCGGCAGGCGTTGGTCCAAAACGATTGATGGCAAAAATGGCATCCGCTGCCGCCTCTATGCTGGGAAAAACAGCCACCGCCGCCATCTGCTCCGGGCGAATGCGCAGGCGCATAGTGATCTCGGTGGCAACGCCCAACGTTCCCTCAGAGCCCACGAACAGCCGCACCAGGTCATAGCCGCTGGAGCACTTGGGAACGGCTCGTCCCATGCGCATGATCTCGCCGGTCGGCAGCACTACCTCCAGTTGAAGCACATTCTCTTTGGTGGCGCCGTAGCGTCCCGCATGCATGCCGCTAGAGTTGTTGGCTACCATGCCCCCGATAGTAGCGACGGCGCTGGATCCAGGAGATACGGCGATGAACAGACCATAACGGGCGAGCTTTTTGTTCAGCTCATCATAAATGACACCCGGTTGCACCACCACCTGCAGATCCGCCTCTCGGATCTCTAATATCTGATTCATCTGAAAGGTATCCAGCACGATGCCGCCATGCATCGGAATGGGGTTGCCAGCCAGGCTCGAGCCGCCTCCCCAAGGGGTAACCGGAATCCGTTGCTCGTTGGCATGCGCGAGGATGGCGCTAACTTCCTGGGTTGTCTTGGGCCAGACGATAACGTCCGGGAGATGGCCTGCGTGTTGCGATTCGTCCTCGGAATGCTGCTGAAGGTCCGCAGAGCGCGTCGATACCCGATCCGCACCCAGCAGGTCCGTCAGGAATGACAAGGTCTCTTGAGAAATCTCCACCATTTCCTCCACCACTGAACAACGTTAGCGAACGCACCAGTCGGCACTCGCACTAGGGGGAACCACCGCCACGCGGCAACTTTGCCAGTCCCGAGGGATGCCGTTTGCGCCCCGCAAGCGCCATTAGCCGTTCCGCCACTTGAGCCGCGCTCACTTGGGCCAGCATCTGCAGTACGTTGAGCGCCCCAAAGCTCACCAACTGCTCCCGAACATTTGCTGTATGACCTGAGCCAACCGCACATGACCCAGTGTCACTGGATTACAGCCGGCTTGCTGCAGCACAACCATGGGGTTGTCTCCGCATCCGACCACCAAGGTCGAACGCTCGTCCTCGAGCATTATGCAGGTATCGTCTTAGACGGCAGTCGCTGCTGTCGCCGCTGACTCAAGAACCGGTCAGCTACGCCACTGGGTCCGTGCATTGCCCTGCAAGATAGGGCCCAGGGGCTAACCGCTCTTGGTGAGCTGCCAGACGTACCATACCCGTTGCAATGCTGTGAACACGGTCAGGATGGCCAGAATCCACAGGGTCACGGTCGGCTGCCTCACCAGCATCCCGACTCCCATCAGAAGCACACGTTCGAACCGGGTAAATGCTCCTTCCTTGCACTGGACTCCGACTCCTTCAGCACGAGCACGGGCATAACTCACCATCAGTGAACCGACCACCGCAACATAGATGAGCACGAGCTCCAACTTGCTTCCACGGTTCAGGAACCAAAGGAACAGGCCAAGCAGCACGGTGGCCTCCGAGAACCGATCCATGACCGAGTCAAAGAACGCGCCAAAGGTGGTCACCCGGCCCGTTTCCCGGGCAACCGATCCGTCCAGGCTGTCGAACGTGCTGGCCAACAGGAACAGAGCGCCTCCCAGGGGTAGATTGCCCAATGCCAACGCCGCCATGGCCGGAAGGTGCAACAGATAGCCGATGATCGTCAACGCGTTGGGCGAAAGGCCCAACTGACCCAGCAGGCGGCCGATGATCCCGCGCAGGTGCTGCGTCTTATCGCGAAGTAGTTCACTCAACATGTAACAGTCCCTGTGCTTTCTGCTGCAACAGCCGCTCATAAACGTCCAAGACGCGGCGGGCAACGATGGACCAGTCATAATGAGCAGCCTTGCGCCGACCGTGCTCTCCCAAGCGCTGCCGCAGATCAGGATCCCGCAGTAAGCGAATGATAGCCAGTGCCAGCGCCCGGGCGTCGCCAGGCGGCACCAGGAGACCCTCGACTTCATCGTCCATCACGCTGCGATACCCAGCAATAGATGACGCAACGATGGGCCGTCCCGCAGCCATAGCCTCAAGCAGGACAATCCCAAAGCTCTCGAACCCGGTGGAGGGCGCGCAGAACACATCACAGCTCCGGTAATAACGCGGCAGCTCCTCATCCGCGACACGACCCACGAAGCGTACACCAGTGAGGCGATGCATCCGAGCATACCGCACGTACGGGTCCTTGTCGTCCTTGTCGTAGGCCCCCGCCACCAACAGGCGCGCCGTAGGAAATTCCTCAAGTACGTACGGATATGCCCGGATGAGGTGGTCAAAACCCTTGCGCTTGTCCAACCGGCCCACAAAGAGCAGAGTAGGGCGCGCATCTGTGTAGCCCTCCAGGGGCTCGATGTCATCTCCTCCGAACTCCTCCAGGTCGATCCCGTTGGGAATGATCGAATAGTCGCCTGGGAAGTACTGGCTCACTTGCTGGTAAGAAGCCTCAGACACGCAGATACGCGCGTGAAGCTTGTCCACCAAAGGCTGAAAGACGGGGCTCAGCCGGCCCAGGGTGCGGTGCGAATCCTCCCGGTAGGCATGAAATGTCCCGACGTTAATGGTCTTGGAGTGGCGCAAGACCGAAATCGGCAGGACAGGGGTCAGAGGTTCGTGGATGTGAATGATATCAAACTGCTCTTGCTTCAACAGCTTTTTGACGGTGCGGTATATATAGGGAGAGAGCCCCAGTCGTGAAACCGAGCCAGAGAATGGCACCCCGACAATAAAGCGGCTGACAGCGATGACATCGTCTTGAGGCTCGCCGTGCCGTTTGCCCGCTGGCGCAACGATCTTGACATCATGCCCCCAACTGCGCAGGCGTTCCGCCAGGTGGGTGACATGATCGGTCACCCCACCCGGATAAGGGTACTCGTAGGGAGTAACTTGCGCGATTCTCATGATGACCGCAATCCCGGCTGTGGTGCCCACAGTGGCTGAAACATCACCCACTGCTCGGGGTACTGCCCAATATAGCGCTCCAGCACTTCCACCACTTGCGCCATGCCACTCCGCAGATCCGACTGGAAATCGCCCGTGCGCTTCAGGTCCAGGGCCGGCTCGACAACACCCGATAGTGTATTGTCGGAATGACGAAAACCAAACGCCGGAACGAGACAAGCTCCGGTACGCAGCGCCAGCTGCACGTGACCATCGGGCAGCAACGCTGGCGCACCAAAGAATTCGGTCCAGGTGCCCGTACCCGTCAGGTTGCGGTCGCCCGCCAGTCCCACGATCCCGTTGCGGCGCAGAGTACGAAACAGGGGGCGCATAAAACCGTCGGCCGGCAGGGGTCTCAACCCGTGTCGTGCCCGCAACGACACCACATAGCGAAAGAGCTTGTCAGGCTCCAAGTGTTCAGCGGGCGCCACCATGCCGTAACCATGTATTCCGAACAAGTGCCCCACAATCTCGAGGTTGCCAAAGTGGGCTGAGAAGGCTATGGCTCCCTTGCCCCTCCGCAGCGCCTCTTCCAGGTGCTCCAGGCCGCGCAACGTCGCAATGCTCTTAACGTGCTCCGCAGTCAACGCTGGCAGGCGAAAGAGATCATAATAGTTTCGTGCCTGATTGCGAAAGACGCTTCGGCAGATTGCCGACAGGCGCTCAGGGTTCGCCTGATCCCCCAGAACGTGACGGAGGTTGTCCATCACGCTCTCCCGCGAGGCCTCGGATCTCAGGTAGGCCAGGTCGCCCAACCATTCAAAAACCCGGTAGCCCACTCGGGGCGGCACCCATGGCACCAGCGCTCCAAAAACCCGATAAGCATAGTAGCTGATGTCAGCCTGGTTAAGGATACCAAGACCTCCGTGGTGCGGGTGGCCGTTCGCGGTGATTGCTTGCGATAATACCGTATGCCCAGCGCCTTTGTCAAACAGAACCCGATTCAGGCTGTGCCGGCGGATCCCCAGGGCGGCATCACCCATCACGGGGCCTCGCTCCGATTGGCGCCGCAACCGCATGTGTGGTAGAATGGGCCGGTGCGGTTGCGACGCCTGCTGAATCTGGCGAAAGCACAAACCCACGCACAGTATGATCGGGACGGCCCAATGCTCGGTCTTCGGGCACGGCCTGATCCAAAACTCACCAACACAATTTGGAGGCAACAGTCAATGTCATCGCGAACTATGAAAGCAGCCATGCTCCACGGCCCTGGGGACATCCGCATTGAGCAAGTGCCGATGGGAGAGCCAGGCCCCGATGAGGTCCTGGTTCGCATCGCCTACTGCGGCATCTGTCCGTCGGACTTTCGCGTCTACGACGGCCGCTCCCCCCGGGCCACATTCCCCATGATCGGCGGCCACGAGTTCTCCGGGTGGATTGAGGCCAAGGGATCGAACGTCAAGCGCGTTGAGGTTGGCGATCCTGTGGCAGTAAACCCGGCCAAGCCCTGCTACTCCGCCTGCGCGCCTTGTGGACACGGGGTCAACAACAAGTGCACCACGTACCACAGCCACGGGTTGCGCGGTTTCGCCGAGTACTGCGTGGTGCCCGACTCCCACTTGTACCCATTAAAGCCCACCACCAGCCTGGCCGCTGCGTCCTTTGGGGAACCATTGGCCTGCGTGCTGCACGGGCAACACCGTGCCCACGTCCGCATGGGCACCACCACCCTGATCGTAGGATCGGGCCCCATTGGCCTGCTTCACCTCCTGTCAGCGAAGGCAGCCGGGTCCAAGGTCATCGTGTCCGAGCCCCATGCCACGCGCCTGGCAGCTGCAGTCAAGTTTGGGGCCGACCTGGGTGTCAATCCCGCTGAGCAGGACCTGGTTGAAGCGGTCAAGAAGGCCACTGAGGGTTGGGGAGCAGACTCGGTCATCGTCTGCGTAGGCAACAGCAAGGCTGCGGAGAGCGCCATCATGTCGGCAGCACCACAGGCCCATGTAGTCCTCTTTGCTGGCACTCATCCAGAAACGCCAATCTCCCTGAGCCCTAATTTCGTGCACTACCAGGAGATCAACTTGACGGGCTCCTCTGACTACATCGAGCCAGAGTACTTTGAGAGCATCCAGGCCATCGAGCAGAAGACGGTGGACGTGGCCAGCCTCATTGAGCACGTGCTGCCACTGGACCAGCTCAAGGAAGGCATGGAAATCGTGCGCACGGGCACTTCCCTCAAGGTCGTCATGGAGATCAACAAGCAGAGACCGTAACGCGGATAAACCCATCCGGCGCCAGCGTAGAACCGGTCAAGTGGAGGTTCACATGTCGAAAGATGAGGCAACTCCCTATCTCACCATCCACGACATGAACGCCGCCGACCGACCGCGGGAGCGACTGCAGCATTCTGGCGCCAGCGCGCTATCGAACGCCGAACTCCTGGCCATTATCCTGCGAACGGGGGTGGGCAGTGAGAACGTGCTCAACATGGCGCAGCGTTTGCTGTCCAAGTATTCTGGACTCGCCGGGCTGGCCCGCAGTAGCTTTGGTCAGTTGGCGCAAGAGCATGGACTGGGTCCGGCCAAGACGGCACAAGTACAGGCGGCGTTCGAACTCGGACGCCGCCTTTTGATTTCCGCCCCTGAAGAACGCCCTCAGATCACCTCTCCCGCCGACGCAGCCAACCTGCTCATGCCTGAAATGAGCCTCCTGGAGCAGGAGCACCTGCGTCTGCTCCTCTTGGACACCAAGCATCACGTCCTCGCTTCGCCAACCCTTTACCAGGGTAGCGTCAACACCTCGCAGATCCGTGTGGCCGAGGTTTTCCGTGAAGCCGTGCGCCTCAACTGCCCCGCACTCCTGGTGGCGCACAACCACCCTTCCGGAGACCCTACTCCCTCCTCTGATGACGTGAGGGTCACGCAGCAGATCGTCGATGCTGGCAAGCTGTTGGACATTGACGTCCTTGACCACCTGATCATCGGCCGCCAGCGCTACGTCAGCCTCAAGGAAAGGGGCCTGGGTTTCTCCTAGCGTCATCCTACGGCAAGTCAGCAATCCTGCACCAGATCGGGACGGCACCCTTTCAAGAATCCCAGGAACACCATGGCCACCAGCGCCCCAGCAAACCCGTTGTTGTAGAGGTTCATCCACCCGTAGGTGGCCGCCGTGTGCATCACCACCGGCAGGTGGAGCATCCCTGCCAGCACTCCGGCCAAGAACCCGTAGCGGCCGGCGATGGGGCACAGGCCGATGCAAAAGAGCGCAGCCAGCAGAGGACCGGGCTCCGTGGCGCTCCAAACCATGGGCAGTGACATGAGAAACACGCCCAGCATCACCGGCACAGAATTGCGGGCATGGGCGCCCAGGGCGCCAAATCCCGCCAGCGTCAGGATGGCGCCGGCAACCGGTCCGCTGATAGGTCCCCTGATCAGAAGCACATAGGCCAGGCAGATGGACCCTACCACGCCCATGTTCACCAGTGATGATCCCAGCCCCGCAATTTCCACATAGTCGGTGACCAGCTTACCCGAGTGGCTCATGATGCTTCTCAGTCCCGCCACGCTGGCGCCCCACCAACAGCCAAGCACTATCATTGAGGCCAACAGCGCGCCCAGCACAAGGGCAAAGGTGAGGGTGTGTTGGGTAGACCAGTAGGCCGCCCCGCTGTATTGCCAACCAAGCGCCTTGGTCAAGGCAAAAAACACCATACTGATAAAGCCACCGGTCAGACCGATGTTAAAGAGGTTGTAGCCAAAGTGAATGGACAGGATGTGAGCGGCCATCGCGGATACCATGAAACCCGCAAGAACGCCAGCCAATATGCCCGCCACGATCGCCCAGGGCGAGGAGGTAAAGCCAAAGGCAATCTGACTAACCAAGGGGGCCAGGGTCGTGCCGAACAGAAGCGGGGTGGTCAACTCGGACATGGGTCGTCCGGTGTATCGGTGGTACAGGTAGACACCGACGAATCCGGGCCAGATGTTAAAGACGTTCTTGCCGAAGAGCGCAAATCCCGCCATGGTGAACACGGCGGCAATCACCACACCCAGAGACCGCGCGCCGAACAGAGCAGCCAGGCCAACGCCCACCAAAGCAACCAGGCCTGAATTGACCAGGGACGGTCCCAGACCCGCCAGGTCCACATAGTCGCTGATCAGGATACCGGGTGAGGTCACGATGGTGCGAAGACCAGGAATGACCTGCCCCGGGGCCGTCAAGGCAACCCCCAACAATGTCCACATGGCCATGTACGCGGCTAGAAGACCAAGTATTCGTCTACGCAACGGCACTTCCCTCCACGGGGGTTGCGGTGGGCCAGGCGGTTGGTTGCTCGTTCCGCTGCTCTGCGTGGACGAAAGACCTCATCACGGCGCACCAAGGAAGGAATTATAGCACTACTGCCATCATCATCCAAAGGCCTGCTGCTCTTGCGCCAACCAAACCCGAACGAATCGGTCAGGTCGTTTGGGTTCGGTCCAGCTTGACAGTATAATGGCCGTCGCGTTTCACTTCCCAACGGGAGAAGACGCCGGACACCGCAAGACAACCAACTCAGGAGGATGGATGTGATCAGGCGCGCGCTTTTCAGTGTCTTTGACAAGACGGGAATGATTGACCTTGCTCGAGTGCTCTCTGGAAAAGGGGTGCAACTCGTTGCCAGCGGAGGCACAGCCCAAGCACTGCAAGACGCGGGCCTCCCGGTCACATTGGTCAGTGATCTGACCCAGTCCCCGGAGATCCTGGGGGGTCGAGTGAAGACGCTGCATCCCGCCATTCACGGCGGTATCCTGTCGCGGCGCACCGCTCACGACCGGGCTGAACTCACACACCTGGGCTGGGACGAGATAGATTTGGTGGTGGTCAACCTTTACCCGTTTGAAGCGACGGCGGCGGATCCCAGTGCCAGCCTGGAGGCCGTTGTCGAGCAGATTGACATTGGCGGCGTGGCCCTTTTGCGGGCTGCCGCCAAGAACTGGGCGCATGTGGCGGTGCTGTGCGACCCGGCGGACTATGCCGCCGTTGCCGCAGAGCTGGAGGCTACTGGCGAAGTAACTGCGGACACGCGGCGGCGGCTGGCTGTTAGTGCTTTCACCCACACGGCCTCGTACGACGCTGCGATCCAGGAGTACCTTCGCGGCGATACGGCCGGATTCCCTGACCAACTGGTGCTGAGTTGGCACAAGCTGGCGGACCTGCGCTATGGAGAGAACCCCCATCAGCAAGCTGCATTCTACGGCGCCCCGGGGATCATGGGGCCTCTGGGCGGGCGACTGTTGCAGGGCAAGGTGCTATCCTACAACAACCTGCTAGACCTGGATGCAGCCTGGCGCGCTGCCCAAGCTTTCCAACGCCCCACCATCGCCATTGTGAAACATTTGGGACCATGTGGAATTGCCTCTGCCTCGACAATCGCCGAAGCATTTCCCCTTGCCTTGGCGTGTGACCCCGTCTCCGCCTTTGGTGGCGTCATCGCCTCCAATCAGGTCTTTGACGCAGTCACTGCCAGGGCCTTGGGCAACTTGTTCGTCGAGGCGATAGCCGCACCGGGATTCACCGCCGAAGCCCTGGGGATCCTTGCCCGCCGTAAGGACTGCCGGCTGCTGGAGTTGTCGCAGGATGTGGCCGATGCGCATGAATACCGCAGCGTTCGAGGCGGGTTGCTCACTCAGGATCGCGATCAGGGCGACAACGCCCGGTGGCGAGTGGTCAGTCAGCGCGCTCCCTCAGCCGCCGAAATGGCTGGGCTTCGCTTCGCCTGGCAAGCGGTAGCCCACGTCAAGTCCAATGCCATCCTGCTGGCCCAGGGTGAAACGGCAGTCGGCATCGGCGGTGGGCTGCCCAGTCGGGTGGACTCCGTCAAGTTGGCCATCGCCAAGGCTGGTAACCGGTCCCAAGGCGCCGTAATGGCGTCCGATGCTTTCTTCCCCTTCGCAGACGGAGTGGAGGCAGCGGCCGAGGCCGGTGTAACCGCTGTTGTGGAGCCCGGCGGCTCGGTAAGGGACGCGGACATCATCGCCGCGGCAGACCGATTGGGAATGGCTCTCTGCTTCACCGGCATGCGCCACTTTCGCCACTAATCACCTTCAGCGCGGCAACCAGAAAGGACCACTAGCCCTGGTCGCAGGCCTCTCGGATGGCTGCGGCCAGGCGGCGGGCCCTTTCGGGGGCGTCGCCCACGTAAGCGTCCGCCGTGAGCAGCTCGCGCACTCGGGTTGGTGCCATCCACTGTATGATGCGGGCGTCATTGCTCAGCGCATCAGATAAGGGGTTGGGATCGCCGCGGCTGACTGCCTGCCAAGCGGCCATGCTATGCTGGCGAATGATGCCATGCAGCGCTTGCCGGTCTGCTCCTGCTCTGACTGCGGACATCAGAACGCGCTCGGTGGCGGAAAAGATCCCATACGTCTTCAGGTTGCGCTTGACCGCATTGTCGTCCACCCGCAGGCCCGACACGATCTTGCCGATGCGCAGCAGCAGTTCGTCGGCCGACAGGAACGCCTCGGGAAGCACGGTTCTCCGATTGGCCGAGTCATCCAGCGTTCGCTCCAGAAGGCAATGCGCCGCATTGTCCCAGGCCACCCGGGGCAGTGCGGCCAGGAATCGTGCCAAGCTGTTGACGTTCTCCGAGTGGATCGGATTGCGCTTGAAAGGCATCGCCGAAGACCCTACCTGAGCAGACGCGAATGGCTCTGCCCACTCACCCCACAGGGGCGCCTGCAGGATGCGCAGGTCAAACGCCAGGCGGTACACAGTACTGCCAACACCAGACAGCGCACTGAGGGCTATCCAGTCCTGCCGCCGCGGATAGGTCTGCCCCGTGATGGGAAAAGCCTCTAGCCCCAGCGACGCCAGTGCATGTGCCTGCATCTGCTCAGCCGTCGTCCCCGTGCCATCCAGCAACTCCTGGTACGAAGCCGACGTTCCAACCGCGCCCCGGAATCCTTTGCCTCGTACTGCCCCTCGTACGCGAAGCAGATCTTCCCAATCGGCCAGGAGGTCCTGACCATAGCCTGCAAGGCGGTAACCCACCGTAATTGGTTCGGCCGGCTGCAGATGCGTAAAACCCATGCACACATGGTCAGCATGCCTGTCCACCTGTTCAGCGATGCTCAGCAGGACGTGTCGAAGCCTATCCAGCAAGAGATCCAGGGCCTCCCGAAGGCGAAGGGCATCAGCATTGTCTTCCACGTCCATGCTGGTGGCGCCCCAGTGAATGATGCTTCCACCGACCTTGCACTGCTCCGCGAAGCACTGCACCTCAGCCATGAGATCATGTTGTATCTGAGTTTCGATCATGGAAGACCGCGGCAAGTCGATGCTGTCCTGGTGCAAGCGCAAGTCCTCCACCTGCTCGGGCGTGACCAAGCCTGCAGCCCGTTGGGCGTCAGCGAGGGCAACCCATACCCGCCGCCACAACCGTCTCCGATGGAGCTCGGACCAGACTCGTCGCATCTCCACTGACCCATAGCGCCACGTAAAAGGGCTAAGGTATGTCTCGTGTGTATAGGTATCCACGGAAACCTCCTGGCCCAGCAGCGTCCCGGCGCGTCCAGGCCTTGGCGCTTCCGATTGTAAAGCAAGGTTCATTCACCGTCAATGTAGGTTGACCTCCGGGGCTAGGCATGATAGAATCGCTCCAATGTTCGGGAGCAACTAGAGACCGTTTGCCCAACGCACTCGTCCCTTGGGAGGAAACCACCATGAATCAAGATCTCTTCCGTTCTTCTGAAGCCTTGACGTTCGACGATGTACTGATCGTACCGGGCTACTCCCAAGTCCTGCCGGACCAAACCGAGATAAGCGCCCAATTAACACCGCAGATCCGCCTCAATATTCCCCTGCTGTCGGCGGCCATGGACACCGTCACAGAAGCGCGAATGGCGATTGCCCTCGCTCGCGAAGGGGGCATCGGGGTCATTCACCGCAATATGTCGCCCCAGGCGCAAGCTGTGGAGGTAGAGAAGGTCAAGCGATCTCAGTCGGGCATGATCGTCGAGCCCATCACCCTGAATCCCGAGGCCACCCTACGTCGCGCCGAGGAAATCATGTCCACCTACCACATCAGCGGCGTACCCGTCACTGACCGGGACGGTCGGTTGCTCGGCATCCTCACCAACCGAGATGTCCGTTTCGTGGAGCCGCAGGACTATGATCTTCCCGTCAGCCAGTTTATGACGCATCAACCGCTGGTCACCGCGCCAGTTGGCATAAGCCGGCAGGAGGCCATTCGCCTCCTTCAGAAGCACAAGATTGAAAAGCTTCCTTTGGTCAATGACGCTGGCATTCTGAAAGGACTGATCACTGTCAAAGATATCCAGAAGGAGCGCGATTTCCCTCTGGCGACCAAGGACGAGCAAAGCCGTCTTCGGGTGGCGGCGGCGGTGGGCGTCGGCCCTGACGTGGAGCAGCGGGTACAGGCTCTGGTGTCCATGGGCGTTGATGCGGTGGTCATCGATACGGCCCACGGCCATTCGGCCGGCGTCGTCCGTGCAGTCGAGCGCCTGCGGGCCAGCTGGCCGGACCTGCCGGTAGTTGCTGGCAACGTGGTAACTGGCGAAGCGGCCGAAGCCCTCATCCGCGCTGGTGTCAGCGCGGTCAAGGTTGGGGTAGGCGCTGGGTCGATCTGCACCACACGGGTGGTGTCGGGCGCTGGCATGCCTCAGGTCACCGCTATCCATGAGTGTTCGGAGGTGGCCCGCAAGCACGGGGTTCCGGTCATCGCGGATGGCGGCGTCAAGTACAGCGGCGACATTGTCAAAGCCATTGTCGCCGGGGCCGATACGGTGATGTTGGGCAATCTGCTCGCTGGGCTTGACGAATCCCCTGGCGATGTCGTTCTATATGAAGGCCGCCGATTCAAGGAGTACCGTGGAATGGGCAGCATGGGAGCGCTCGATGGATATGCCCGCGATCGCTATGCCAGCCGACTAAGCGATGGCGGCAAGCTCGTCCCCGAAGGAATTGAGGGGCGCGTGCCCTATCGCGGTAACACCCAGGACTATGTATATCAGTTGATCGGAGGCCTGCGCTCAGGCATGGGCTATGCTGGCGCTGCCAACCTAGAGGACCTTCGTCAGCGCACCCGGCTGGTTCGCATCACCCATGCGGGACTGATTGAAAGCCATCCCCACGATGTGATCATCACCCGTGAGGCCCCGAACTACCAGCTCAACCAGTAATCCGGGAGCGGGGATGCCAGAGGCAGCCAGAACAGAGAGGCGGCTGGAGCGAGTGCTCCAGCCGCCTTCTCCACATATTCCCGTGATCCTGCTAGCCGTTGGGAAGCCAGCTCACCAGAGCGTCCCGTTCTGGACCGGTGGTGCCCAACACTGGAGCCGCGTTCAGTGACCGGGTCACAAAGGCAATGAGCTGATGCGCGGCTGTTGGAAGCTGCGCGACTCGGTTGACGCCCTGCACGTGGGAGCCCTCCCACGAGGGAACGTCCACGAACTGAGGCTTGACCCTGCTCAGGTACCTTTGATCGGGCCGGTAGGGCACCACGCTGCCGCTGTCGTCGGTATAGTGAGTGCAGATCCGGATCGGTGTGTCGGCGTAGGCTACATCCAAATGGGTTAGCGCGATATAGTTGGTGCCCGTCACGCGAGCAAGAAAGCTCAAGCACGGCAGGTCAAGGTGAGCGATATCCCTCGGGCGCCGGGTCGTCGCACCGTACTCGTGGGCATCCTCTCGAATCCGGTGGGCAAGAGGACCTTCCATGTGGGTCGGCAGCCTGCGGGTGCCCACGCTGCTCATGTAGGTAGCCTTCAAGACGCCGGCCTTGACCGCGATGTCGTCAGGATGCACCAACCCGCTGGTGGAGTGGAGGATTCCCGCAAAGGTCGTGTCGGAAGCAGTGACATCAGGATAGACGCCCCAGCGTGCATCCAAGCCAGACGCCTGGGCACCCTCAAACACAAACGGATACTCGGTCTCCGCCCAGGCTTCCTGCAACAGAGGATAGACATCCTTCACATAGGATTTCAGCCGCCGCCGTTGCAGGCCCAGCCGCTCCAGGAAATCGACCTTCGAGCCCACTTCCATATTCGTTCCCTGCAACCGGGGGATCACGACGGCTGGCATGGCGCCACCCAGCCCCCGCACAAGCCCAGCGTAGTTCTCATAGTGGCGGCCCAAGTGAATTGTCCAATCCGGCGCCAATAGGTCGCGAACGCGAACCGGATGACGCAGCAGCACGTCGGCATACGCCGGAGCCATTCCGCGGCCAGTGGATCCTCTGCCCCCCTCTTCCCACCGCTTGAGCTGTGCTTCGAAAGCTCGATGGGTATCCAGTGAGAGGACCGCCTCCTCGTCAATCCAAAGCTGGGCAGGCAACTTCCCGCCGGCGTAGGCCTCAACCCGATCGATCTCGGCCACCAAATCGCCGGGATGAATCGCCATGCCCTTGCCCAGAACCACGGTAGCCTCCGGATGAAAGACGCCCGAAGGAATCTGGTGGAGGGCGATGCTGGCCCCCTTGACCACCACTGTATGTCCAGCACCTGCGCCGCCATTCCAGCGATAGGCCAACACCCTGCCGTGCTCGCGAACAAAACGCGTGCAGAGCTCGTCCACGCACTTGCCCTTACCCTCGTCACCAAAAGCCGCCCCTTGAATGGCAATGCTGTTGGGACGTACCCTTGCCGGAACAGCAGTGAGCGGACTGACTTGGAGAGAATTGTCCACACCGAACAAGTTGCCATCGCGGTACACCTGCTGGAAAACCGATAATGGTTCTGTCATGGGTTCCTACCTCAATGCTGATAATGGATCTCTGGCCACACAGGGATGGGAGGACGTCCACGGCCTCTACATCGCAGGATTGTACGGAACGCGAGGTCACGCACCAAATGCCTTCCAGGTGTTGCCGCCCTGTTGTTCGCTATGCTATAATAGCACCCATTGCCAGGGAGAGCGAATGCCGGTGTTCACCGATCTGCAGAAGACCATTGCTTCTGAGTACTCCGGACTGCGTGCCAAGGATTGGGTCGCCAAGATCGCCCAGTTCCACCGCATCCAGGCCAGCCCGGGCTTTCGTGCTGCCGCGCAGCTCGTGCATCAATACCTGCTGGCCATCGGAGTGGAAGCGGAGCTGTCGTCCTTCCCTGCCGAGGAGGGCGCTGCATTCTGGGGATGCCCTTCCTTCCAGGAATGGGAGGCCAACGCGGCATCCCTACACCTGGTGGCGCCGGCCGACAGAGCTCAGAAACTGGCTGACTATCACGAGATTCCCATCTCCCTGGTGCAGCGCTCCACCCCGGTCTCCGATCTCGAGGCCGATGTCGTCCTTCTGGAAGACGGTGAGGAGGAGACCGATTACCAGGGCTTGGACCTGACCGGCAAGATAGTGCTGACTCGCGGTGAGGTCGAGCGGGTGCGGCAACTGGCTGTGGGCAAGTTCGGCGCGGTTGGCATTCTGTTTGATGGCATGCGCGAGTCCCTGCCCATTCGGCAGCGCATCGACCTTCCTGACGCCCGCCCATACACTTCGTTCTGGTGGCGACCTGGCGAGCCACATTGCTTTGGTTTTGTGCTGTCGCCACGGCAGGGCGATGACCTCCGCGCCCTGATCAAGAACCAACTACGGGAAGGCAAGGCGCCCCCAAGGGTGAGAGCGCAGGTAGACAGCCGCCTCTACAACGGGCTATTGGAAGTGGTATCGGGCCTCATTCCCGGGCACAGTGACGAAGAAGTGGTGATCGTGGCACACCTTTGCCACCCCCAGCCGTCGGCTAACGACAATGCCTCAGGGGCCGCTGCCCTCGTCGAATTGGCCCGTTCGCTGCAGCAGCTGATCGTGTCGGGCAAGTTGCCTCGCCCGCGCCGATCCATTCGCCTCCTCTGGGTGCCTGAAATGACCGGCACGTACGCGTACCTGTCTGCCCACGAGGATCGTTTACCCAGGATGATCGCGGGGCTGAACCTGGACATGGTTGGGCAGGATCAGCAGCAGTGCGGCAGCGTGTTCGTCATCGAGCGTCCGCCCGAGTCGGCGCCCTCGTTCGCTGCGGATCTGCTGGAACGACTGCTCGGCGCCTGGACTGCCACGTCCGAAAACCCGGCCGGATCTCCTGGCCACCCGCTGTTTCGCCACACGGTTTCGCCATTTTCCGGCGGCAGTGACCATTGCGTTCTGTCCGATCCAACCGTCGGTGTGCCAGCTCCCATGCTGATACAGTGGCCAGACAAGTTCTATCACACCTCGTCCGACACGCTGGACAAGGTGGACGCTGCTATGCTGTCCCTGGCAGGCGAGCTGGCCGCTTGCTATGCCTTTTTTGTGGCCAACAGCGACGCCCGTGAAGTTACCTGGCTGGGCTACGAGATGAATGCCCGATTCCGCGCTCGCCTCACACTGGCCGTGCAGGACGCTCTGACCGACGCCAACCAAACACATGACAGCCAGGAGCTTTCTCAGGCTTTCCAGAGACTCGACAAGCGGATCCGCTTTGCCGCTGAACGCCAAGGCGTGGCCTTGCTCTCCTTGCTACGCCTGGAACCCACCCTCGAGGCCTTCGTGCTACGCCTTTCCGCAGAGGTCAAAGCTCTTGCGGACGAGGAGGTGCGCCGGGCGCGTGCTGCTCTGGAGAGCATGGCGCAGCAGCTGGGTCTCCATGGATTTCCTGCGTCGGTCCCACCAATCTTGGATCCATCGGCCGTGGAAGCAAGGCAAGTGATCCCGGTGCGGCTCTTCCGTGGACCGGCCTCAGTCCATGACCGCCTCCACAAATTGCCCCAGCCTGAGCAGGACAGGGCTCGCCGGTTTCTTCGGGCGAGCCGACCACAGCTGCACGGAATGGTCGCCGCGGCCGACTATTGGGCGGACGGTCAGCGCACCGTTGCAGCGATAGCAGAGCTCGTTGAGCTGGAGACGCGGCAGTCCGATTTGCCATTTCTGATGCGCTACTATCAACTTGCGGAGCAGGTGGGACTGGTGGCACTGCGGAGGATCGACTTGCCGTCGGTCTCCATCCCCCTCGTGGAGCGATAGCCCATGTACATTGGACGACCCCGACGCAGCCGTTGGCCGTCGGTCCTGCTAGTACTGATCATTGTGGCCGCTGGAGTCTGGTTCGTGCGAGCACAGGACCTGACGACGCTGCCCCTCCCTGGTCGGCCACGACCCTCTCCATCGCCTACTGAGCCGAGTAGCCAGGATTACCTTGCGTTGGCCGATCAGGCCTTTGCTGACGGCTCGCTGATGGAGGCCATCTCCGCCTATCGTCGGACCATTGAAATCGATCCGATGAACGCCACCGCCCACGCCCGTCTGGCACGGGTACTGACCCTGCGCAGTCGGCCCGAGGAGGGACTCAGAATGGCCCAGCGGGCCGTTCAGCTTGACGCTGAAAGCGCCGAGAACCAGGCCATCCTGGGCATGGTCCTGGACTGGAACGGTCAGTACGATGCGGCCATTGAGGCTTCCCTAAAAGCGCTGGACCTCGATCCCAACTACTCAACGGCGTATGCCTACCTAGCCGAAGCCTACGCCGACAAGGGCCGGCTAGATCGCGCCCTGCAGATGGCAGAGAAAGCCGTATCGCTGCACGAGCAGGACTATGAGGCGCACCGCAATCTAGGATACGTCTTGGAGCGCGGTGGAGACTATGAAGCCGCCCTTGCTCACTACGCCCAGGCGATAGCGTTGCAGCCCAACCTGGTCTATCTCTACTTGAGTCTTGGGCGCAACTACCGCAGGCTGCGCGACTATGACGGGGCCATCGAGCAGTACCGACTGGGCATCCAGGTGGATCCCCGCGATCCGACAAGCTACGATGCCCTGGGTCTCGCCTATTTTGACCAGTTAGACTATGACCAGGCCATCGCCAACTTTAAGAAGGCCGCCGAAGTGGACCCCGAGTTTGCCATGGCCTATGGCCATCTGGGATGGTGTTACTATGTGCAGCGGCGCTACGAGGATGCCATCCCGCAACTGGAGAAGGCATTGGAGTTAGGGGCCACGACGGTAGAATTCTACTACGAGTTGGGCCTATCCTATGCTTACATCGGCGACTGCGACGCGGGCCGACCGTGGCTGGACAAAGCGCTGGAGCTCGATCCCACGTCGCAGCCGGCCTTGCAGGGCCTGACCTATTGTCAGAACAAGTAGACTGGGGAGGAACCTCTTGAGGAGTGCACAAGAAAGTTGGGGCAGGGTGATCCTGTATCTCGTGAGCCTGCTCGTTGTGCTGAGCATGATCTGCGGCACGTTGGCTTCCATACTGCCCGATGGCCGACCTTCCGCACCCTCAGCGCCAACACAGCCGCCGCCCACTGCCACTCGGACGCCCCCTCCGCCCGCGATCACCGCTGTGCCAAGCACCGCGACGCCCGCCCCGGCCGCCGCGCCATCACCCGTGGCACAGCCGACCCAATAAGCCGTACTCGACCAATACAAGTCCCGTGGCACTTCCCGGGCAAAAGGAGAACCGCATGACAACAGCTCGCACCCGTCCTGAGAACTGGGGACAGGACAACATGGAAGAGATTACCCGCGTGGTAGCAGACCGACTGAGCGTTGGCGACATCAAGACCGTGGCGGTCGCATCGTCCAGCGGCAAGACAGCGCTCTACTTTGCGCCGGCTTGGAAGGACAAAGCTCACATCCTATGCGTCTGTGACCCGGTCTGGAGCTTTGGCAGCCATGAGCTGGCGCCGGGAATGCCCCAGGAGAACCGTGCCAAACTGGAGGCCCTGGGCATTGAGATCATTGACTATATGCCATGGACCTCGTCGCAGTTCTCTTGGCTGGAACCGCAGGCTAACCCATAC
Organism: Anaerolineales bacterium UBA2232; assembly: GCA_002348045.1. Next base: position 22,413 of record DDYO01000022.1, on the reverse strand, counting down.
GGGGCAGTCGATCTGCTGGCCCTTACCTTCGACGCCTTTCGCATGGTCGGCGGCCAGCCCTTATCCGTTGCCATCGAAAGCGGGCTGATGGCTGCCAATGCCGGCAAGGTGCCCCTGGGCAAGGAGATCATCGTCGTCGCTGGGAGCTCCCGCAACGGTTACGTGGCCATTGTACTCCAGACGGCCCTGTCGTCCCAGCTCTTCTCCCAGGTACCGCAGCGTCGGCCCGCAGTCAGGGAGATCCTTGCCATGCCGTCCATCAAGCGCTGGTGGTAGCCCGGTGTCCCAGTATCGGGTGGTCGTGCACTTGGATGAGGTTGGGCGGGCGCGCAGTGGGCTAGTGCTGGCCAACATCGAGAACCTCTTGACTGACCTGGGGGAATCCGAGGTCCGGGTAGAGTTGGTCGTCAACGGCGAGGGTATCCTGTCCCTCCTGCGCGTCCCGGGCCAGTACGCCTCCAGGCTGGAGGCCTTGGCAGGCCGTGGAGTGCGTCTTTTGGCCTGCGCTAGCTCCCTGCGGCTAGCGGGGCTGACGGCCGACGCCCTCCTTCCCAACGTGGAGATCATTTCATCGGGCGTGGGGCACCTGGTGCAGCGCCAGGCTGAAGGGTGGGCTTACCTTCGGCCGTAGCCAGTGGGGGCCCATTTGCCTCCAAGGCAATTCGTGGCTATAATAGGGGCAAGATCGGGCGCGTAGCTCAGCCGGTCAGAGCGCACGGTTCACATCCGTGAGGTCGTAGGTTCGATCCCTATCGCGCCCATCAGTCCGCCTCTTTGGCCCCGCCTTGTCGGGGCCGTTTTATTGTACAATGGCAGCGGTATGAAGCGATCCTGGCAACCCGGGGAGATAGACCATGGAGAGAATCGCCTACGCCGGTTGGCACAACTGCTTGCGCTTGAGCAATGACCACATCGAGCTCATCGTCACCGCTGACATCGGTCCGCGCATCATTCGTTTTGGCTTTGTGGGTGGGGAGAACGAGTTCGCCGAGTACCCTGCCATGCTGGGGCAAAAGGGCGGCGATGAATGGCGTATCTACGGCGGGCACCGTCTATGGCATGCCCCGGAAGATCCGCAACGCAGCTACTATCCCGACAACGAGCCGGTGCAGGTCAAGGCGATCCACGGCGGCCTTCGAGTCACTCAGCCCATCGAGACTACTACCGGCATTGGCAAGGAGATGGACATCCGCCTGGTAGGTGGCTCAGCGCGGGTCTCCATAGTTCACCGCTTACGCAATCACGGCCTGTGGCCGGTCAAGCTGGCACCCTGGGCCTTGTCGGTGATGGCCCCCGGTGGCAAGGCCATCCTGCCCCTGCCGGCTCGCGGCGCTTGGCCCGAGACGCTCCTGGGCACTCAGACCATCACCCTCTGGCCCTACACAGATATGTCTGACCCTCGCTGGACCTGGGGCCGGCAGTACATTCTCCTGCAACAAGACAGCCAACGCGACAATCCTCAGAAAATCGGCCTCACCGGAAGCGAGGGCTGGCTCGCCTACGCCCGCAAAGGTCATCTCTTCCTCAAGACCTACACTCACATCCCCGGCGCGACCTATCCCGACCTCGGCTGTGGCGTGGAAGTCTACACCAGCCCGGCCATGTTGGAGCTGGAAACCCTGGGCCCCCTGACCCTCTTGCCACCCGGAGGCCTGGTCGAGCACAGCGAGCAGTGGTGGCTCTACCAGGGGGTGCCAGTACCCCTCACTGAGCACGACGTCGAGTCCACGGTCACACCCCAGGCCCAACAAGCCAGGCAGGAAGCAGGCGGCTCATGACCTTTACCCAAGGGACCTGACCATGGTGCGGATGACCGATGCCCTGCCCGCGTGGCTCGCCGTCGTCCTGCACGCCGTCGTCTACGTGACGGCGAGCAACGTATCGTGGCTGCTGCGCCTTCCTCAGCCCGGTCGTCGCGGCCGCTGGCTGGAACGGACTCGGGCACTGGGCAGTCGCTTGCATCTGGGCGAGGCGCTGCGCCTGGCGTTCTATCTCGGTGTTCCCTATCTGCTGCTCGTGGATGGCTGGTTGAGCCCGTTGGATGTGGGCCTGGCGGACCTGGACTGGATCAGCGGCGTCGGCTGGACGGCCGCTCTGGCTGGGGCAAGCTCGGCCCTGCTCCTGGCCCTGTGGTGGCCCTATCGCCGACTGCAGCAGACTACGGGCACTCCCGACGCGCACCGGCTAGCTCAGCCCTGGGGATGGGCTTTTGTTCTGCGCGACGTTCTCTACCTGGAAGCCTGGTGGGCTTTTTGGCGCACGCCATTTGTCTGGTGGCTTGGGGCCTATCGTGGGGTATACGTGGGAATGGGCGCCGTTCTGTTGGCGCTGCTGCTCAACAGGCGGGCGTGGCGAGAACTGGGAACCCCCGGCCTGCGGGAACAGCTCGCCCTGGGGCTTTCGATGGCATGCCTCAGCACGACGGTCTACGTCTACACACGGAACTTTTGGCTTTGCGTATCAACACACCTGGTGGTTCGGGTGCTGATTACTCGCTGGGCGAACCCGGTTGTGGAGCATTTCGTCGAGGACGAACGGCCAGCCTCGCAAAAGGGCACGCAGCCAAGGGCTATTTGAGGACCAAGGCCAGCGCAAACAGCAGGACGAACATGGCCACGGCAATGATGGCGATCCGCCTGAGGTCAGTCAGGACGTAGGCGTACTCCTGGGCGAGGTCAACCTTGCCGGGAGCGCTAGAGAAGGGACGCGCAGGAAGGGCTTCCGTTGCCGGCGCGACCGAGCCCGCCGTGGCGGGACGCGATGCTACCGGTGGGCGAATACGTGTCTTTTTCGACTTTTTAGCCATGCTAATCCTGAACGACTCCTTTACCCTAGTTTGCAGCGCATCATTATACCTCAGAAGCCGGCGGCGTCAAACACTCGTGCCCTGCCGTACCCACCTTGTGCCCTGACTTCCAAAGGCAGCTCCATTCAGTTTCTGCCCGACGGTCACGCCGCCTTCGCTTTGCGCCGAACGATGCCCAGCAGCAGCTGTGCCTCCTCCACGCCCAGCCAGGTGACCCACACGCCATATACCATCGCACCCACGCCGCCCGAAACAGCTACCCGGAGGACCCTCTCCAGCAGCCCGTTCCCCGGCCACCACAACTGCACCGTGGCCAGGGTCAGGTAGGCGCTAGCACCCATCACGGCAGACGCGATGGCGATCTTGGCTGCCGAAGAGACCAGTCTCTCGCCCGCCATGGAGCCCAGCCGCATCCGCAGCGCCAGCCACATCAGTAGCGCATGGCTCGTCAGCTGGATCGAATTGGCCATCACAAGCCCGACCATCCCCAAGCCCGTCTCAAAGGCCAACACCGGAGCAACCAGCACATACAGGAGCACACAGCCGATCCCGACAACTACTGGCGTAACCGTATCCTTGTGGGCATAGAACGAAAATACCAGAAGCAAATCGATGGCCGCAAACGGGGTGCCCACAAGGTACCAAAAGAGCGCGTTCGTGGTCTGCGCCGTGTCGGAAGCGCTGAATGCTCCGTGCTCAAAGATAAGGGCAATGATCGACGAGCCCAGGACCCACAACCCCACGGTGGCAGGCACTATGAGCACGCCGACCATCCGCAGGCCAAGGCCCAACGTCCTTCTAAAGTCCGACGCCTGGCTGCGCAGGTCCAGGCGCGATAGGGCCGGCAGCACCGCCATCGATACGGCCGTGGAAACCAGTCCCAGTGGAAACTCGCGCAAACGCGTGGCACCTGCCATCCAGGCGATGGCCTGTTCGCCCACCCGAGAAGCCAGGTTGCGGTCAACCACTATGCCAACCTGGCTGACCACCAAGCTGACCACCACCGGGACATACAGGGTGACAATGCGCCGAAGGGCTGGGTGGCGCCAATCCAGGGTGAAACGAATCCTGGCCCCATGGAGGCCAGGCAGTTGCACTGCCATCTGCAGAAACGCTCCCAGCAGAATGCCCAGGGTCAGACTGGTGATACCGATGCGGCGGGCCAAAAGCTGGGTACCAAGAATGCCTCCCAGGTTAAACACGGCCGCCCCCAGTGCTGGGTAGGTGAAGGTTTGCTGGGCGTAAAGCACCGCCGTGAGAACTCCCGAGACCCCAAAGAAGATGACAGCCGGAGAAATGACGCGGATGAGATGGGTGGTTAGCTCCCGCAAAGGCAGATCGAACCCCGTCACCAGCACCGAAGGTAGCAGGGGTGCGACGACCTCTGCCAGCAGAAGAAAGCCACCCAGAACCACCAGTACCAGGCTCAGCATGATGCTGAGCAAGCGCCACAGCTCGGTTCGGTCCTCACGGCTGGCATATTCGCTAAAGATCGGAACCAAGGCGGCGCTGACCATGCCCCCAACCAAGAGTTCGTAGATGTTCTTGGGCACCAGCGAGGCAGCCTCAAAGGCACTCATTTGACCCGAAGCGCCAAAGAAATAGGCGTTGCGGTTGTCTCGAAGCAGTCCCAGGACGCGACTGGCGATGTTGCCCAGGGAGACAATGATCGCTGCCCGCGCTATGCCGCGGCCCCCACTGCTGGATTGCGTGGCGGATCCTTCACCCAAGGCAGCCTACACCTTGTCCCTTTCTGGGAGATCATTAATGCGCTGTATTAGCCTCGTCGTGGAGCGTTCAAGCGTATAGGGCAACAGGACCACACGTCCTCCATAGCTCTGAACGGCAGGGGCTTCGGGTAACGACCTGCCTTCGGCACTTGGGCCATAGTCGCCACCCTTGGCATACACCTCGGGCCGCAAGGCCAGGACGACCTCGGCCGCCGTCGGCTGGTCAAAGACCACCACCCAGTCGACGGAGCTCAGGGCAGCGAGCACTTCAGCGCGTTCCTCTTGCGGAACGATCGGCCGCCCCGGGCCCTTCAGCCCAGCAGCCGAACCATCGCTATTGACCCCTACCATCAGCACATCGCCTAACGACCGGGCCGCCTCCAGGTAGCGGACGTGCCCCACGTGCAGGAGGTCAAAGATGCCGTTGGTAAAGACCACGACCTTGGCCTCCTTGCGCATCTGCTCTCGCACCTGCTGGGCGTTTGCCAGAGTGATGACCTGCCCCATCAGCCTCCATCACCGAGGAGTTCCGCCACGATTGGCCGCATCGCCTCCACCGCCTTGGCTCGGTGGCTGATGCGGTTCTTTTCTTGAGCACTCAACTCCGCCATCGTCACACCAAGCTCAGGAAGGAGAAACACCGGATCATACCCAAAGCCGCCAGTCCCCCGTGGTGCCGTGAGAATGAGCCCCTGACAGACTCCCTCGGTCGTGCGCTCCTCACCCTGCGGACCACTTAGCACCAATGCGCAGCGAAAACGCGCCGTGCGCTGCTGGGTCTCAACACCAGCCAGGTTGAGCAGCAGGTGCTCCACACGTGCATGGTCGGTGGCAAGCCCCCCTCCATAGCGGGCAGAGCGCACACCCGGTGCTCCGTCGAGCGCATCTACCTCAAGTCCAGAATCATCGGCCAGGGACCACAATCCGCTCGCCCGGGAGTACGCTGTGGCCTTTAGCCCAGCGTTGGCGACAAAGGTCTCGCCATCCTCCACCACTTCGAGGTGCAGTCCGAGGTCGACGGGGAAACACAACGTGACGGGCAGGTCCGCCAGCAGTTGCCTGTATTCCCGTTGTTTCCCGGGGTTCTCGGTGGCCACCAAGAGCTTGAGCATGCGGCGATATTAGCACAGGGGAGTGTCTCTGTGCAATTTGACGGCTCCGTTCATTTGGGATAGAATGATGACAGTCCTTTCACGTGCGCCGCAGTATTGTGTCGGAGTCGTCACTTTGGGGGGGGAAATCGATTCCTAATCCAGCCGCGCGGGCGCGTCTAGCAAGCTGGCTTCACACGGTCTTATTTCTTATCTTTTGATTCTGGTTCGCGCCAGCGCTTTGCACGCCAATTCACAGCCCGGAGGATACGGCGAGTGCCCCAAAAGAAGGCTAACGAGCCGCTGACTCTGATCATCGTACCGCATTCAGAGCGCGCACCCAAGAGCTTTCGCCTGCCAACCTGGTTGTTCCCGGCGGTCGGCCTCCTGATCCTGATCAGTGGGTTGGCTTTTGGCGTGCTCGCTGTCAGAGCCTATCAACTGCAGGTCCAGGTGCAAGCCCTGCTGCGCGATCGTCAGATCCAGCTCGCTCGTGAGCGGGAGATGCGGACCACGATCATTGCCCAGCAAAGCGAAGTGCAGGGCCTTTCGGTGCAGGTAGAGGGGGTACAGGCCGAACTGGCTGGCGTGCGCATGCTGAGCGACCAGATCAAGGGCCTTCTGGGCCTCCCTGCGCCCACCGCCACCCCACTGGAAAGCCCCGTTCTTGCCTACCCTTACGATGTCCCCGCCTCGCGGCTCGCCGAGCTGGAATTGGCATCTCCGGCGGACAACGCCCGTGGCGGGCAGGGGGGTTCCACGGCCTCTGGACGCAGCATGGGTGAGGCTGTTGAGAGGAGCCAGGAAGTCATCGAGATGCAACTGCTGGTGCCTGGGACCTTTCGCGAGCTCCTAGACATGCGCGCCGAGGTCCTGCAGCGGGTCGATCGCATCGAGCCAGAGAACCGCCTCAACGCTACTGACCTGGAGAAGCATCTGCGCCTGCTCGCGGCGGCGCCATGCCGCTGGCCAGTGACAGCGCGGCAGGTGAGTAGCCTCTTTGGCTACCGGACGTTGCTGGGCAAGTTCGAATTCCACAATGGAATCGATATCCCCGTCTGGTATGGCACCACAGTTCGCGCTACCAAGAAAGGCGTGGTGACCCAGGCAGGCTGGCAATCGGGCCTGGGCTACACGGTGGAGATCACCCACGAGATGGGGTTCGTCACCATCTACGGCCACAACTCGCGCTTGCTGGTCGCAGTCGGCGACGAAGTGAACGAAGGAGATGCCATCGCACTGTCGGGAAGCACTGGTCGTTCCACCGGTCCTCACCTGCACTATGAGATGCGGTTGAATGGCGCAGCCGTGGACCCGCTCAAGTACCTCGACCCTGGCATCACCTACAGCATCCAGCGCTGAGCACAGACAGGAGCACATCGTGTTCAAGAAGGAACGGCCCGTGGTGGCCTTTACCGGCAAGATTGAAAACATCATCGGGCCTACCGCCTCCTTTGACGGGCACCTGAAGGCCCACGGCAACGTGCGCGTTGATGGTTATTTGCAGGGCAGTATCGAGACCAGCGGCAACGTGATCATCGGGGAGACCGGTAAGGTGCTGGCCGATATCACCGCCAACAACATTCAGGTATGGGGAGCCCTCAAGGGCAATATCGACGGCGCGGGACGATTGGAAATCCTGCCATCCGGCCGCGTGTGGGGGGACATCAAGGTTGCCTCGCTCTTGATTGACGAGGGCGGGATATTCAGGGGCAAGAGCATCATGGCCACTGAGGAGCCGGAGCCCTTTCTGCTGACGGGACCAGCCGTGACCGATGTGGGGATCGACGTAGAAGACCCCATCGAAGGGTAAGAACAAAACCAGAGCGGCCAGCGATGTGTGTCGCTGGCCGTGTTTTATTTGTCCTGATGCTCTTCCAACCGAACAGCGCAAAGGCTGTGAGCGGACGTTGGGCTCCGGGAACGGCCGGTCCTACCGCATCGAAACGCTTCGGACGTACCCGAGTCGACCGTCGCCGCGTGAGTACGGCGCTGTCGGCTCACAAACCTTGCTCGCTGCCCAAAGCCGGCTTGACACCCTGCACCAGATCATAGTGGACCTGCCAACGTCGGGTCCCGACGTCGACCAGGCCCAATGCGCGAAGGATTTCTTCCATCCGCGCCGAGGTAAGGGATCGGCCCGGCAGGAACCACGCGTCCACCCCGATCCTGTTGGTCAGCAGAAGCATNNGGGTAGGAACTCAAAAGCCTCCAGACAGGTAACCGCGCCAAACCTTCGGCTCGCGAACGGCAATATGGTCGCGTCCTGCCGCACCAGCCCAATCCTGTCCTGCTGACGAAGAGTGCGGCGGCGCGCCACACTTAACATCCCTGCCGATAGATCCAGCCCAATCACCTTACCGGCGAATTCCCACTGTCGCAGCAGAGCCAAAGGCAGACGGGCCGTACCGGTGGCCACATCCAGCACCAATGGGTCAGTGCAGTCTCTCACGCTTTCCAGCAACGGCAACGCCAGGTGGTGCGCATCCTCATGGGGCATCACCCCTTTGATCTCGTCATACATCGCTGCATAGCGGTCATAGAGCGCAATGACGACCCGCCTGCCCAGGTACACGCCCTCGCTGGTCACCAAGAGCCAGTACGCCAACGCTCCTGTACACACCACGGCCGCGGCCAGCGCCAGCCCCATCACCGGTACCCCAGCGCCAACCCAGCCGCCAACATGGTGGCCAACACGGACCACTGTATTGGGCCGAAAAAGGCGGGCCCATCCCCCTTCAGCCGGGCTGAGGCCATCACAAGAGGCAGGGTTCCCAGCATCACGACGACGGCCGCTGCCAGCGGCTGAACCGCGGCCAGTAGGATCGCCGCCAGGACCATGTACCCCATGGCGGGCCAGAGTGAGACCGGCGGCCCCAGGCGGTCATTCCGCGCTGCGTCGGGTTGATCCAAAAGGGACAAACCCACAAGGATGACGGCGCATCCCCAACCAGCCACCGCGGAATTGAGGCGCAACGCGGAGAACGTCGTATGGCCCAAGAGCCACGTCAGCAACATGGGCATCCAGATGGACAGGGACTGGCGCTGGCGAGCGAGAAGGCTCGACGCGCTTGAGACTGCCATCGCCAAGCCGCAAGCCACCAGCAGCGCCGAGGTTGACCCAATCTGCAGTGCGATGACAAGGGAAAAGCCCCCTGCTACCAGGAGGCGCACCAGCGGAGTACCCAACCTGGTGCGCACCCGGCTCCACCATCGCATCCAACGACCCAGCTCAGTTGCCAGAACGCTTTGGGGAGAGTCGGGCAGTGTGTATGGCAGAACCCGGTCTCCAGGCTCAGGCTGGCTGTTGTCAGCCTCACCGGCCTGGAGGCGCCAGTCATGCTGGACGCAAGCAGCCCACGCTGTCCCTAGCAGGGGACAAGCCAGCAGCAACCCGGTAAGACCACGCAGCGCTGACGCCCAGTCCCACCTCCAGGCTCCCGAAGCAAGAACGCCGCAGGCAAACGACCACCACGGAGCCAACCACGATAGCGGGCTTTGGGGGAAGAAAGAATACCCATAGAGGTATTCATTGTCACGCTTCATGATCGTGGGTTTTCCTCGCGCGCCACAGTGGACCGCACGATGTTACGCTAATCATCCAGTTCAAGCAGGGTCATGAAAGCTTCCTGGGGAATCTCGACGTTGCCCACCCGCTTCAGGCGTTTCTTGCCCTCTTTCTGTCGCTCCAACAGCTTCTTCTTGCGCGTGATGTCGCCCCCGTAGCACTTGGCCAAGACATCCTTGCGCAACGCTTGCACGTTGGCCCGGGAGATGATGCGTGAGCCCACAGCAGCCTGGATGGCCACGTCAAAGAGTTGGCGCGGTATCACCCTCTTCAGTTTGCTGACCAGAGACTGCCCTTTGGTGTAGGATTGCTTGTTGTGCACGATAACCGACAGGGCGTCCACGGGCACGGTGTTGACCAGCACATCGAGCTTTACCAGGTCGCCTGGGCGGTATTCGGCAAATTCATAGTCAAGGGAAGCATAGCCCCTGGAACAGGCCTTGAGTTTGTCGTACAGGTCTACGATGATCTCTGCCAGAGGAATGAGATAGGTCAGCAGTACCCGACGCTGATCGATGTACTCCATCTTCTGGAATTCGCCCCGGCGCCCTGTCACCAGTTCCATGACCGGTCCGATGTACTCTGAAGGCGTAAAGACACCGATCCGCATCCAGGGCTCACTCACCTCTTCGATCTGATCGGGCGAGGGCAGGTCAACGGGGTTTCGCACCTCCAGCACGCGTCCCTCTCGCGTCTTTACCTGGTAGCCCACACTGGGAGCTGTGGCGATCATGTCCAGGCCGTATTCCCGTTCCAGCCGCTCCTGGACAATCTCCATGTGCAGCAAGCCCAGAAAACCGCAGCGGAAGCCAAAGCTCAGCGCTTGTGAGGTTTCTGGCTCGTAGGAAAAGGCCGCGTCGTTCAAGTGCAGCTTTTCCAAAGCATCGCGAAGCAACGTATAGTCCTCGTTGCGAGCGGGATAGAACCCGGCAAAGACCATGGGTTTGACTGGCCTATATCCCGGCAGCGGTGCAGTGGCAGGATTCTGGGCCGATGTGAACGTGTCGCCAACCTGGCATTCCCGGACGCTCTTGAGGCCAGTGGCAACATAGCCAACCTCGCCAGGTCCAATCTCCGCTACGGGCACCATTTTCGGTCGAAACACGCCCACTTCCAGAACTTCCAGCTTGGTCTTGGTGGCCATCAGCAGCAGCGACTGCCCTGCCCTAATGCTTCCGTCCATGACACGCACGTAGGCGACCACACCTTTGTACGAGTCATAGTGGGAGTCAAAGATCAGTGCTCGCAGGGACTCGGGCCCATCACCGCCCTGAGGGGCAGGCACCCGGGCGACAATCGCCTCGAGGATTTCGTCCACGCCCGTGCCGTCCTTGGCCGATGCCCGTATGATACTGCCCTTGTCGATTCCGAACAGGTCTTCGATTTCCTGGGCCACCTCATCGGCGCGAGCTGAAAGGAGATCAATCTTGTTGATGACCGGCACGATCTGGAGGTTGGAGTCCAGGGCAAGGTAGAGATTGGCCAGCGTCTGCGCCTCTACCCCCTGCGAGGCATCAACCACCAAGACGGCTCCCTCACAGGCAGCCAGGGCTCGCGACACCTCGTAGCTGAAATCCACGTGCCCCGGTGTGTCGATCAGGTTGAGCTCGTACATTTCGCCATCCTGTGCCTGATACATCATGCGCACGGTCTTGGCTTTGATGGTGATGCCCTTCTCGCGCTCCAGGTCCATACGATTCAGAACCTGATCGGACATCTCGCGCAGGGTGAGCGTGCCCGTACGCTCCAGAAGCCGGTCGCTCAACGTGCTCTTCCCGTGGGCGATGTGGGCAATGATACTAAAGTTGCGGATCCGACGCGGATCAACCGGTTGCATTAGTCCAGATGTTTCAACACTCATAATCTGCAGTATACCCTAGTTCCTGCCAGTGTTGAAGCATTCGTGGTTGGGCCTCCAAGGCTTGCCAGGACCTTACCTAACGGTCCAGCGCTGCGCCGGGACTAACCCGGGTGAGGTAGAGCAACACGCCCGTGTTGATAACGTACGCCAGCCAGCCTCCGATCAGTTCCGCGCGCATGCCAAACTGGATCCCTACCGCCACCGAGAAGACGGATGCAAAGACCGACACAGCACCATTCACTGCCCAGCACCACGGGATGAGGGGCTCAGCGCGTTCTCGGAGCAACCTGATGCCGAACGGGAAAAACGTCCCCATCAGCAGGCCCACGGGGAAGAGGGACGCGATCGTGATCAGAACCTTGATCCACTGGCGTTCTCCCATCAGCCCGTACTGCAGGCGGGGCATCAGGGCGACGTAAAAGGGTACCAGTGCGATGAAGGTGATTGCTGTCCAACGCGAGACACGGGGCACCGCGCTGGTCGCCACTTGCCCGGTGGCAAACGCACCAATGCCACTCCACAACAGCACCGACAGGAGAACAACCGCCAGGGAGTACGTGGGATGGCCCAGGAACAGGACGAACTTTTGCATAAGCCCGATCTCTACCATCATGAACCCAAGCCCAATCAGAGCAAAGTACACCAGAAACCAGCGCGTGCCCATTGGATGCCTGTCCAGCTCGGTGCGCTTCAGCCACCACATCGGCCCCAGCACGAACGCTACTGCCAGGACGGTGACCAGTATCAGCGCTCCACCCAGGGTGGCCATGGGCACGATGCGCAGCTTTTCGCTCCTCAGCACCTCGCCCAGACCCAGCCGGGGGATATCGGTCAGACGCAACATTTGAAAGAAGAACGGCCTGTCATCCACTGGAGGAGTGATGTCTATTGGGTACTCGCGCCAATACCGCTCCAGGTCAGGGGCAGTCACCATCTCGTACACCAGGCCGCGCCCCCGGCCGCCCGGCGCAAAGAGCACGGTGAAATTCATATCCGCGCAAATCTCTTCGACTTGCTCAATCTCCTCGGCCGTGAACGGCGTTGCCTTGAGCAACAGGCTGATGTACCCACTGTCTTCAGCTGGCAACAAGCTCCCGACAACAATGAGATTCCGGGACGGCTCGGTGATGCCTTCCTCCTGCCACGCCGCCAGACCCACGCTGGTCAATCGCAGCGCCTCTCCGTACCGGTCAGTGGGGTAAACGAAGCGGCTAAAGGCCAGGATGCCATCGTCGGTCAAGTGCTGGTAGAAGAGGCGAAACGCCTCAATCGTATAGAGGGTGTTCTCCGAAAGGGCAAAGGCCCCGGCAGACGTCGCCGCCCAGGTGTCCACCGCCGACGCCTGGATGATGTCGTACTGCTTGGATGACCGCGCCAAAAAGTTGCGCCCATCATCCACAAAGATGTGGACGTTCGGCATCTCATACACGCGTCCGGCATAGTCGGCAAACGGACCTCGTACCGCGTCAACGATGATGGGGTTCAGCTCCACCCCATCCACTTCCCGCGCATCAAACATCAGGGCCGAGAGCACATCCCGCCCCCCGCCCGGGCCGATGATAAAGGTACTGGCCTGCGGCCGCAGATAGTAGACCAGGTTGCTGACATCGTAGCGCAGAAAGCTGACCGTTTCCAGGTCGCCATCAAATCGCGTGATGGGCGTCTCGGCCATACCGTCAATTTGCACGCGCATCCAGCCCGGGTTGTCATAGTTGCGTGTCGAGCTGAGACCCCAGCCAAAAGGCGCACCATAGGTGATTTCGGGAAAGACCACTACCCGCGAGAAAGAGTTCCAACGTTCGTAAGTTGGCCGCCTCTCCGGTATGCCCTTGACAAAAACGACTCGCAGGATGTCGAGCTGGCTATTCACCAGTAGTAGCAGGATCACAGCTCCCAAGACCCCAGCCGCCCAGCGCGTATGCCGCGAGCGAGCATCCCACCCAAAGACGAGGGACGCCAGGGATCCCAAGATGGCCACAGCGATCACCGCGCCCGGTCCCCCCAGCCACTCCAGTGCTGCCAGCGCCAGAAGACAGCCCGAAGCTGCCCCCACCAGGTCCGCAAAGTATACCTTGCTAACGTTGGACGACAGGTGAGTCACCACCAAAGCCAGGGTCAACCCTCCAAAGAAGAAGGGGAAGGCCAAATCCAGGTAGACTACCGTCAGGTTCATGAACCCTGCAAAGCTCACGTGGGCATGGATCGGAATGCCCAGCAGTAGCATGAACGATACGAGGACCGACACCGCGTAAGCCAGAGAGGTAATGGTCAACATGGAGCCCAGGCGCTCTCGGCGGAATACCTGCGGGAGCAGGTACACCATGATACCTCCCACCGCAGAGCCAAACAGCGCCAGGGAGATGGAAAGCACGGCGAAATGGTAGAACACGAGCACCGAAAACACGCGTGTGAGTACCACCTCCAGCATCAGTAGGGACTGGCTGAGGAGAAACACGCCCAGCAATTGACGGTTCGACACGGAATGCTTCATCACAATCTCCTGCGTGGAGTCTTTGGGGCGGAACTAGGCGTTAGCGGAGACGCGGGCCAACGCCTCAAACGGTTCTAGCGGGTGGTCAGCCAGTCGGAGAGAGAGATAAAGTGCCACATCCCTAACTGTGGCCGCCAGCGGTACGCTCAGCAGGACACCAACCACCCCACCAACCGCACTACCGACCACAAGGATGACCATGACCACTGCTGGATGCATCCGCGCAATCCCTGCACTGATCTGCGGCACTAGAATCGCATTCTCAACCTGCTGCACCATAAAGGCCAGCACTATCACCCAGACCATCCTATCCGGTCGAGTGGCAAGGGCAACCAGGAGAGCCGGAATGGCGCCCAGCGTGGGTCCCAGCACAGGCACGATCTCAAAGATGCCAGCCACGGTGCCCAACAACAGGGCAAAGTCCAAACCAATCAGGGCGTACCCAACCGTAGATGCAAAGCCAACGCTAAAACACAGCACCAACTGGCCGCGCAAATAGGCGCCTAAAACCCGCTCCACCAATACTCGGATGTTGCGCATGTCTTCACGGTAGGCCGGCGGCATCAGGCGGTAGAACGACGCGTCCATCTCAGGCTGGTCGCGCAGGACAAAAAACGTCCACAGAGGCACGATCAGCAAACCGAACACAAAGCTCAGAGTCGAAAAGACCAGCGTCACCGTGCGGACAATGCCCGCTTGCAGCGCCAAAAGCAGCGACTGAATGGTGTTCAGCACGCTCCGCTCAATGGCCGAGCGCACGTCGTCGGGCACCATACGGTTATAGGTGTCCAGCCACTCCTGGACGATTTCGGGCACGGCAGTGTACGCCCGCTGCACCAGCTCCGGCAGTCGCTTGGCCAAGAAACCAATCTGCCCTGCTATCGTGGGGACGATGAATGCCAGGACCAGCAGCAGCCCCAGCGCCGCCAGCCCGTACACCACAAACACCGCCAAAGAGCGGGCGACGCGCCGCAATCGCAGGACAGGACGCATCACGTTGTCCAAGCGGTTGACGAGCGGCAGGAGCAAATAGGCACCGATTGCTCCAAGGACGAATGGCGGCATGGCAGCGCGAGCCTGCGAGAGAAAGTGCGCCGCAAGGAGCACCACTGCCGACACGACTGCTGTGCGAGCCCATCGCTTTGCCGACCAAGAGCGAAAATCCATCATGAGTGTTCGGTATCCAAATCGGTCGGAGTCGGATTTTTGTCAAGGGCAGGCCGTAACACCAGCTGGCGCCACAGCTTGAGGAGGTCGCGACCCACGTGATAGATACGCCCAAAGTTAAAGAACTGAGACCGACCGTAGGCACGATGGTAGTGGTGTACCGGCACCTCCGCAATGACGAAACCGGCGGTCTGAATCTTTTTCATCATCTCCACGCAGATCACGCCGCTGTTGGACTCGAGGGCCACCCGGCCAAAGATCGAACGTCGCATAAGGCGAAAGTCACAGTCCACGTCACGCAAGCGGAGGCCAAAAGCCAGTTTGACCGTCCAGTGATAGATACGACCGATGACGGTGCGATACCATGGATCGGAACGGCTGATCTTGTAGCCATTGACCATGTCAACGCCATCGGTGAGAGCCGGATAGAGCAGTTTGATCTCCCGGGCATCATACTGAGCGTCGCCATCGGTGTAGAACACGAGTTCCTTCGACGCGGTGGCAAAGCCGGTGCGCAGCGCGCCGCCATAGCCGCGGTTATGGTCGTGATGCACGATGCGCACTTGAGGGTACAGGCGCGCCAACTCGTCCAGCACCTGGGCCGTATAGTCGGCGCTGCCATCGTTGACCACGATCACCTCATAATCATCGGTCAGCTCCTGCAATGTCAGGACAGCGGTAATCACCATGCTGGCGATTGTCCCCCCGTCATTATAGGCGGGGAAGAAGACAGAAATGCTGGGCCGCATAAGAGCTCCTACCTGGACCGCTCCAGGATGTGATGGGCGACGTCTCGTACTTTGGTGTCAGTGAGTTCTGGGTAGATTGGCAGCGACAGGACCTGGCCCGCCAAGCTCTCGGCAACGGGAAACGACCCGGGGCCAACGCCCAGCCCGCGGTAGGCGGGCTGCAGGTGAATAGGCGTTGGATAGTGGATGACGGTCTGAACGTCACGCTCCGCGAGGTGTTTCTGCAGACCGTCCCGGTCCGTCGCCCGGATGACGTACAGGTGAAACACGTGCTCCGTACCCGGCATTTCTGCCGGAAGTTCAAGCGCCGAATCCCCCAGCAGAGCTGTATAAAGAGCGGCAATGTGGCGACGCCGCTGATTCCAGTTTTCAAGATGCCGCAGTTTGACGCGCAGGATTGCCGCCTGCAGCTCGTCCAGCCGGCTGTTGATACCGAGGAGCTGGTGATCGTAGCGCGTTTTCTGGCCACCGTTGCGCAGCATGCGCGCCCTGTCCGCCAGGGCATCATCATCGGTCACCACCATGCCGCCATCGCCAAAGGCTCCCAGGTTCTTGCTGGGATAGAAACTGAAACACCCCGCCTGTCCCAGGCACCCCACTCGGCGACCGCGGTAACGTGCGCCGTGGGCCTGTGCAGCATCCTCAATCACCACCAGACCATGCCTTTGCGCCACCGCGATGATCGGGTCCATGTCGGCGGGCAGCCCGTAGAGATGTACTGGCATGACCGCTTTGGTCCGCGGCCCGATGGCACCCGCAAGGAGCTGCGGATTGAGATTATGGCTCTCGGGGTCGATGTCGACAAACCGCGGTGTCGCGCCGGCATCGGTGATGGCCAGCGCCGTGAATGCTGCGCTGTTTGGAGCGGTGATAACCTCATCGCCCTCGCCGATGCCACAGGCTTGCAGGGCAATCCGCAGCGCGTCGGTTCCGTTCCCCACGCCGATGGCATGTCGCGCCCCGCAGTAGGCGGCAAACTCGGTCTCGAAACCAGCCACCTGCTCGCCCAAGACAAACCAGCCCTTGTCCAGAACCTCCTGGATGGCCTGATCGAACTCGATTTTGTGCGCCTGGTATTGCAATCTGAGATCGCCGAACGGGATCAATGCGCCTCCTTCGACGTATTATAGACATTCCGGACCGGCCTGACAACCACAACTGATCCTGCTTGTCAGCATCCGTCGTGCCGACGGTGAGGCTTGAACACCTTACCCTGGTCAGGGTGGATCCCCTCCGCCAAGCTGGGCAAGGCAGGTTTCGATGACCTGAGCCAGGGGCTGGCTCAGCGCGCTGCTGCCCTGGCTCAGGTAACATAGAAACTCCACGTTGCCGGCAGGCCCCCGCAGGGGAGAAGGCATCAGCCCCTGCAGGCGTAGCGATCGCTGCGTCATCCACGTAAGGAGATCCTGAAGGACCACTCGGTGGACATCTCGCGAGCGCACCACACCCTTCCTACCCACCAGTTCGCGGCCGGCCTCGAACTGGGGTTTGATCAAGGCGATGACCCTGCCATCAGGTTTCATCAGTCCGACGATAGCAGGAAGCACCAGCTTGAGGGAGATGAAGGACACATCAACTGTGGCAAGGTCCACTGGCTCAGGGAGGCTCTCCAGGTAGCGCACATTGGTGCGTTCCACCACCACGACCCGCGGGTCCTGCCGCAGGCTCCACGCGAGCTGTCCGTAACCTACGTCTATAGCATAGACACGGGCGGCACCATGCTTCAATAGGCAATCGGTAAACCCCCCGGTCGAGGCGCCTATGTCGGCGGCGATAAGACCTACCACTGAGACGTTGAACGAAAAGAGCGCGGCCTGTAGCTTGACTCCGCCGCGGCTGACATAGGGTGATCGTTCCTTTACTGAAACCTCGGATGACACAGGCACCAGAGTCCCAGGCTTATCGACGCTCTGACCATTTACCAGCACCTGTCCCGCCATGATCAGTCTGCGGGCCTCTTCCCTGCTGGCGACCAACCCGTGGGCTTGCAGCAGTCGGTCCAATCGCTCCTTGTTCATGTGGCTAGCATATGAACCCGTGGGTGCCCAGTCAAGTTGACTGCATCTGCCGAATCAGTTATGATAGACGAGCCGATTGCCCACGTTCGGGGCAATCGGTCACTTGCTAGACCATCAATCGCCATCGACAACTCCGGAGGATCGTTTGGATACAGTGATCGCCTTGCTCAAAACCATGCGGCCAAAGCAGTGGACCAAGAACGTCTTTGTGCTCACCGCGCTGGTCTTTGATGCCAAGCTGTTCAACCGGCATTATCTTGTGCCGGCAATGGGCGCCTTCCTGGTCTTTTGCGCCATCAGTAGCGCCGTGTACCTGGTGAATGACCTGGCCGACGTGGAGAAAGATCGTGAACATCCTACCAAGCGCTACCGCCCGCTGGCCTCAGGGCAGCTTACTCCCGCCCTGGCACTCTCGGCGGCGGTGGTGCTTTCGGTCATCGCCCTGTACAGCGCCTACCGAATCGAACATCTGCTAGCGCTGGTGACCCTGGCCTACCTGGTGGTGATGGTCGCCTACTCCTTTGTGCTAAAGAACATTGTCATCATCGATGTGCTGACCGTGGCGGCCGGTTTCGTCCTGCGCGTGGTAGCGGGAGTAGTCGTCGTTCACGCTCAGCGGTTCTCACCTTGGCTGTACCTGTGCATGATATTGGGTGCCCTGTTCATTGCCATCAGCAAGCGCCGCCATGAGCTCGTTCTGCTCAATGAGAACGCCAACGCACACCGCTCCATCTTCCAGGAGTACAACCTGGCGCTGTTGGACGAAATGATCCGCATGGTCACGGCTTGTACAGCGATGGCCTATTCCCTCTACACGTTCTCCGCGCCCAACCTGCCACAGAACCATGCCATGATGCTGACCATACCCCTCGTTCTGTATGCGCTGTTCCGGTACATGTATCTGGTGGTGGTCACGGGACAGGGGGGGGAGCCAGAGGAACTCTTGTTCAAAGACAGGCCGTTCTTTGTCTGCATCGTCTTGTGGGGCATATCCGCCATCGCCATCCTGTACTGGTTCAAGTAGTCAGCCGGCCCCAACGCACTCAAGTGCTTGGAGCGCTCTTACCGTAAGGATAGTCAAGACAACATGGACAAGCCCCTCGTGGCAATCGTAGGACGCCAAAACGTCGGCAAGTCCGCGCTCTTTAACCGCATAGTTGGACAGAGGCTCGCCATCGTCGAGGACCTTCCGGGCACCACGCGAGACCGGCTCTACTCCAGCGCATCGTGGCAGGATCGAGATTTCTCCATTGTGGATACCGGGGGCCTCGTCTTGAATGCCGGGGACGATTTACTAGACCAGGTCCTGTATCAGGCCCGGCAGGCCATGGCCGATGCTGACGTGATCATTTTCTTGACCGACATTACCAGCGGGCCAACGGCCACCGATCGCGATGTAGCGGACATCCTGCGCCGAACCCACAAGCCGATCATCCTCGCGGCCAACAAAGCAGACACAGTCCAAAGAGATCTCCTGGCCGTCGACTATTACTCCCTGGGCCTGGGCGATGTCTACCCGGTATCGGCTCTTCATGGCACCGGTGTAGCAGAACTGCTGGATGCCGTGGCGGGTGCCTTCCCCCAAGCGCCGCCTGATGAGACTGAAGCTAATGAAATCAGGGTGGCCATTGTGGGCCGAACCAACGTGGGCAAGTCCAGTCTCTTGAATGCGCTGCTCCGCCAGGAACGCGCCATCGTATCGCCCATTGCCGGCACCACTCGTGACGCCACCGACACGGCACTGCAGTGGTACGGACAGACCATCGTCCTGATCGATACGGCTGGCATTCGCAAACGGGGAAGCGTTGCCCCGG
Organism: Anaerolineales bacterium UBA2232; assembly: GCA_002348045.1. The sequence goes on along the minus strand of DDYO01000022.1, from coordinate 3,118 downwards.
GAGTGGAGCAGTACAGCGTCTTGCGTGCCCTGAAGGCCCTTGACCGATCCGAAGTAGTGCTGCTCGTTCTCGATGGCAAAGAAGGGGTGGTTGCTCAGGATACGCACGTGGCCAGCTACATCCTGGAAGGAAACAAGAGCGTGGTGCTCGTCGTCAACAAGTGGGACTTGGTGACCAAGGACAATTCCACCATGGACACCTACATCCAGAATGTGCGGAGCGCCTTCAAGTTTATCCCCTATGCTCCCATCCTCTTCGTATCTGCCTTGACCCGCCAGCGCATCGACCAGGTCCTGGAGGCTGCCGTCAGGGTCTACCAGCAACGTCATCAGCGCGTACCCACGGGTGAGCTCAATGACGTCGTGCGCGAATCCATCGCCCGACACAGCCCACCATCCAAGGGCGGCAAGAAACTGACGTTCTACTATGCAACGCAGCCGGCCGTTGACCCGCCGACCTTGGTGTTTTTCGTGAACGACAGCCGACTGGTGCACTTTTCCTATCAACGGTACCTGGAGAACCGCATCCGCGAACACTGGGGCTTTGAAGGAACGCCCATCCTGCTGAGATTCCGCGGCCACCAGCCAAAGCGAAAGCGCTAGACTTGCGGGCCCCACCCGTCCGCGGCTGGCTTGTTCGCATCGCGCTCTTGATTGTACTTGCCTGGACCGCAGGAGCGCCCGCGCACCCGCCCAGTTCATCTGCTCCCCTCGCGCCAGGAGACCTCCAAGAGCAAGGGCCACTCCGTCTGTTGTACCTGCAGGGCGCACCGTATGAAATGGGGCTCCAGCAGGGTGCGCTCCTGAAAGACGATATACGCGCTGCAGTCGCCCGTGAAGTACACGGCGCCATCACTGCAGGGCGGGTCACCCACTGGGACCTTACTGTCTTCATCCGCTTGGTTACTCCGCGTATCCCGCCGAACATGGCACGGGAAATGCAGGGTATCGCCGCAGCAGCAGAGGTCCCTTATCGAGATATCCTCCTCCTGAACACCATCCCCGAGCTGATGATGTCGACTTCTCGCGCGGTCTGGAACGACCAATTCGCCCTGTCCTCTTGGCTCAACCGCGACCCCCCCGGCGCTGTGATGAATCCTAGTGGCACAGCCATGGCTGTCTGGGGACCGACAACGCAAAACCGCGAGCTGCTGGTTGGGCTGACTATGGACGCGTGTCCGTCGGGCAACTGCCAGCAGGTGCTGTGGACCATTCGACGACCCACCGGTGCCAATGCCTTTGTCGGGTTGAGTCTGGCGGGCCGGGTGGGGATCTGGACAGGAATCAACGACGAGCAGGTCGCCATCGCCGGGTGGGCAGTCCCCTGCGCGGATGAGGATTTGACCGCCAACCCATTGTCTTGGGTGCTCCGACGCGCCCTGGAGGACTCGGGCAACCTGCGCAGCGCCGTCATGTCCGTGCTGTCCGCCATGCGCTCAGGAGGAGCGAACATCCTTCTTGGGGACGGCAAAGTGCCTGAGGCCAGGGCGATCGAAGTGACAGCCCACCAGCATGCCGTGGTCACGCCCATGGCCAGTGAGAGTTCCTTGGTCCGCGCCAGCCACTTTGTGGATGAGGAGCTAGCTCGATTGCAGCCGCCCTCGCTGCTACGGGATCACCTGAGGGAAAGCCACGCCCAGTATGACCAATGGTCCGATTTCCTGGCCTCTAACTACGGCCTGATGGACATTGTGCGTGGGTTAGCGCTGCTGCAGAGCTACAGCCCACCGGACTGTCCTCCTGCCCGGATACTGCTGTATCCTGCCCGCCTCACCGTATGGAGCTGTTACTGCGATGGTGCTGACAGCACCCCATATCCCGTCAAGGTGGACCTTGCCGACGCCCTTCGCGTAGGTTCACGGTGAGGCAAGCGGTGCCCGTTCAGCTCGAGCGCAAGTGCACGCAATGACTCTTTGTCGGGGGATTCAGAAACCGAAAGATCGTCGGTATTGGCTCCGCTTACAGCCCTGGATCAATCTACTGCGGATCCTCGCTAGCCAACAGCTCGGCTCGATTTGGGTCCGAGACATCAATCAGAGGGCAGGGCGCCTGGCGCCGGGTTAAAGGCGTAATAGACCCCCAGGTAGGCCACATTGGGATCGTCAGGATTGGTCCCCAGTCGAACGCTGGTTGCACGCCTCTGCCCCTGCCTCCAGAAGACTATCTCGGTGCGATCCCCCGGCCTGAGACGGCGAATCACCTGCTCCAGCATCCCAGCCTGATTGATCGCACTGCCACCCACCACGGTGATCAAGTCGCCTGCCCGCAGGCCTGCGCTGGCAGCTGGGCTGCCCTCCACCACCCGAGTCACACGAGCGCCTGCTCCCTCAGCAGCCTCGTCGGGGGCAGGCACGATCGGCTCCGGCCGAACGTCCGGGGTGAGCGGATACGACGGTGTGGTCTTGCACGCTGTCTTGCGACCAGCCCAGTAGCCAAGAACGCCACCGCCAAAAGCTCCCGCACAGGTGCCCAGCAGTAGGCCCAGCAGCGCCGTCAAAACAGCAATGGCATAGACCCGCCTGTTAGTTTGCATGTTCGAAATACCTCCCTCCTTCCAAAACGTAGCCAGTATCACACCTGGCCCTTCATTCAGGGCTACTGCTCTACAAAGTCAACACGCTGGAAACAGCCTGCCTTGGATACCACGTCGAAATCCTTCGGGGCAAACGGCACCGGCTTGCCGTCAATGATCAGCTCGACGAACGTGATCTCTTGTTCCACTTCCAGAGTCCACTCATACCATCCCGCCGAGTTGGTGGTGGCGGGATTAGCGTCCGATTGCCAGTCATAATCGTTGATCCGTATCCGCACCTTAGCCCCAGGAATTACCTGGCCGTTCTTGGCGAACACTTGCCCCTTGACCGAACCCAGGGAGAACCCATGAGGAATGCACTGTAGATAAACCAGCTTGAAACTGCGCACCGCAGCTGTGGGAGGCGGGGTTGGCGGTTCAGTCGGAACGGCCGTTAGCAGCGGTGCCCCTGTGGGCTCAATCGTGGGCGAGGGTTCTACCGTTGCGGTCGCTGGCATCGGGCTTGGCGGAACCGTTGGCTCTGGGGTAGCAATGACCGGCGAGGGGCCCCCATTGAACGCCAGCCATGCCCTGTAGATCCGGTCGC
>DDYO01000103.1 GCA_002348045.1 Anaerolineales bacterium UBA2232 | reverse complement strand
GGCTGCCAGCCACCGGTTGGCTACCGGAGGCAACAACAGGACCAGGCACACGAGGCCCACTGCCCCAACAGCATAGAGGATGCCGCTGACGATACGAACCGGGTAGAGGGCGACCGTGAGCAGCGTGAGAAGCAGACTAGCCACGATCGTGATCCCGACCTCCTGGACGACGCTGACTCCCAACTCCCTGGTGGTGAGGCCATCCTGTCGGCCAACCAGACCCCGGCTCACATATCCCCAAACAGACCCTGGGATGTATTTCGCCAGATTGGACACAAGGTAGATGCGCACGCCGGCGGACCACCTGACCGAGCTGCCCGAGCGGCCGACCATGTGCCACCACACGGTGGCCCAGAACACCATCGCACCGACCTCGACCGCCGTTGCGGCTATCAACGGCAGAGCGCGGATTTCCCAAGTGCGAGCGGCGATCTGCTGTCCGTAACGAACGATGACGCGTACAAGGAAGTAGACGACCAGGCTGATCCCTACCGACCTGACGGCGAGGCGAAGTGCCCGGCTCCGCATCAGACCCGACATACGGCGACCATGGTGGGTTTGCTCCGGACGCTCTCTTGCGAGAATACCATATCATCGATCGTGAGTTGGGGCTTAATAGCATCCCTGACCATCGGTAGAAACCGCGTTCGAAGATTGAGCGGGAGCAGTGGCTTGAAGATCGGGGCCAACCAGTGCACTACCTTTCGTACCGGATGGTCATCATACACAGGAATATTCATGCCCCACATGTCAACAGCCGCAAAGTACTTCGACAGCAAGCTCCCCACTTCCTCAAGGGAGAACTCATGGATGTGGTGTGGCCACATCGACCCCGGTGTTGGCGAGCTAATCCGCTTGTTGGGAGTGGATAGCACGAGAATACCCTCAGGCCGGAGTACGCGGCGAATCTCACCAACGTAGGCCTCGGGGCACGGCAGATGCTCAATGACCTCAATCGAGGTGACCACATCGAACGACGCGTCGGCGAAGGCAAGATGCGCAACGTCCATGTTGGCAAACGAGAGGTACGGCGCCGCCCACCGAGAGNNCGCCCACAACCTGCTGAGCACCAATCCGAGCCATATAGTCACTGCCCTGTGCAGCACCGCAGCCTGCATCCAGAACTCTCTTGCCGATGACATAGCTTGAAGCGAACGCGAACTTGGATAGGTCCTCCAGTAGCAGGTTACTCAGCCGCTCATCGCCAGGGACCAGTCTTTCCCCATCGTATGCCAGTCCGGAAGAAGCACTTCGCATGATTATCCCTCCATCGCCCGACGGTAGATGTCTAGCATCTGCTGGGCCGAGCGCTCCCAGGAGAATTGGCCCGCGCGGCGGAACCCGCGCTGTATAAGGTCCTGCCGGAGAGCCGCGTCCAACAACACACTCTGAATGAGATCGGCCAATCCATCCACATCGGTCGGGTGCCGCATCACCAAGGCTGCATCTCCAGCGATCTCCGGCAAGGCCCCGGATGGGGAGATGATGATCGGGGTCCCGCATGCCATGGCCTCAAGACAGGGGATGCCGAAGCCCTCGTGCAAAGAGGGATACACATAGAGCTCTGACCCGGAGTAGAATTGGGCCAGATCCTCATCCGGCACGCTCCCCACATAGTGCACGTGTCGTGACAACCCAAGACTCTCGACCAGGTCAGCCGACTCCGTGTCGGCACTCTGTGGATAGTTGCGGCCCACCGCTACGAGGTCCGGGCAGTCGACGCCCCGCTCGTGTAGCAAAGCCAATGCTCTGAGCAGAGTGGGCAGGTTCTTCTTTCTAGCTCGAATGCCGAGAGACAGAATGTAGCGATCCGGCAGGCTGTAGCGCTCACGAAACTGTGCAAGCCTACCAACATCACGCACAGGCGAGAGCCAATCGGGAGCTGCCCAGTAGACCACGTCAACAGATTGCGCAGGGATCCCATAGAAGCGCTCGATGTCGGCGGCTGTCGTCTGCGACACCGCGACAACCTTGGCCGCACGACGTACTGTCAGCGGCTCGAGCCATCGCCAGTAAGCGACATCGAGCCAGGTGTGCTGCTGCCTCAGGACCAATGTCGTCAGATCGTGCACCGTCACAACGTAGGGACACGGGAGAGCGAAAGCGCCCAGGTTTTTGGTGAAATGCACCAGCCCGGCCCGCTCCCGACGTGCCCACAGAGTCAGCGATGACTGCACAGCCAGGCGAACTGCAAATCGGCTTCCACGCATTACCCGCTGTTCAACGTTCGGGTAGATTTCCCAGGCTGGCTCTGGCGCACTCAGGAGCACTACGTAGTGCGTCTCGTGGTCCAGCTTGAACACATTGTGCAGGAGCGTGAAAATAGATGTGCGCCCACCGCCCGTAAGTTGGATACCAATGGCGTCAATGAATATCTTCGTCATTCGGCTTTACCAGCATCCAGTTGTAGTTAGGCAACGCAAAATACAGAAGCCGGAAGAAAAACGATGGCACCCTACTGAGCAACCCTGGAACAGCGGATTTCATCCCGTACACCTCGGGATGCTCCAGCATCGGCAAGGTATAGTCACAACGGCGGAACCCACTCCACAGACGCCGCAGGTGCCAGTAGCTGTAGGGATGCACATCGAAGGTGTCGCCACGCCCCGTTAGCCGCAGATAGGCCGAGGCGGACCTTGTGGGCAACCAGTGAAGAAAGGGTAAGCGATAGTGCGGCTCGATCGGCCAGACGCCGTTGGGGCCGCTGAAGAAACAGACTCCACCAGGACGCAGTACCCGACGGACCTCCGCAGCAAGGCCCACAGCATCTGCGGCATGTTCATAGACTTGCGCGCAGATAACCAGGTCAAATACATCACCCGCAAAGGGAAGCGCAGCCCCATCAGCCTGCAGAAACTCAACTTCGCCTTCAAGTCTTGAGCCAGCTCGCAACAGGGCATAGACCACGTCCACAGCATAGGTGCGCCCAAACTGATCAGCAATAGCCCGCGTGATCTCACCGCCAGCAGCTCCAACGTCGAGGCAGCGAAACCGTGACGTATCACGCCCTGCCAGGAACCGAGTGAGTATGTGACGTACTTTCAGCGCCTTCTCTTCACGCGGTGCAAAGTGCTCGCGCGCCATCACGTCACCTCACGACGACACACCATCCACAGAAAGCCGCGGTCGCCGTCGCGGTGAGAGGCATCCCAGCGGGCAGCCACATCCAGTAGGAAGCCCGCTCCCGCAGGCCAGACCGTGTCCAGGGCACGCATGAAGAGATACCACAGCCTGAAAGCAGGAGCGTTCCACTGATGCACGGTGCAGCTTACATTGGAAACGGGCTCCGACATCGCCAACAACTCGGGATCGGAGTAGCCTCGGCGATCGATGTGCCCCCAGTGAGCACTGATCCAGCCGGTCAAGAACGGGGGAAACAGGCGGATGCGCGAACTTGGTGTCGTCACCAGAATCCTGCCGCCAGCGGCAGTGACTCGCAGCATCTCCTGCACTAAGGCCGCCCCATCGGGCAGGTGCTCGATAACATCCAGAGCGACTGCCTGCCCAAGACTACCCGAGCGAAACGGTAGACGCTGCCCGTCGGCTTGCACAAAACGAACCTCTTCGGCGACTACCCGAGGCACCACATCCACGCCGATGAGGCTCCCTTCGCCAAAGGCGTCAAGGAACTCACCCTCGAAGCATCCCACATCAAGCAATGGTAGCTCGGACTTCTCCCAGCGCATGTGAGAAGCGCGGAACGATTCCAGCCGGTACCGTGTACCGATCCTCATCGCATAGTGCCTCAGTTGAGCCCGGCTACGCCGCTGAACAAGGACGAGAGCCGTTCGGCAACGGCAAGCCAGTTATGCTGTGTTTCCACGCTTAGGCGCGCGCGGCGTTCAATCTGTGTCCTGAGGGCGTCATCACTCGTTACCTTAGCAACTGCCTCAACGAGCGCAGCCGGATCACCCGCCGCAAAGAGGAGACCATTCACACCATCCTCAAG
>DDYO01000307.1 GCA_002348045.1 Anaerolineales bacterium UBA2232 | reverse complement strand
CGAAACGTCCCCTACGGCTTCAATCAAAAGGAGTTCTATTCAGGCAAGTACAAGGGCAAGACGGGCGCTTTGCCAGATGGCACACAATACGGGCAGGAGCCACGCCTCGGAGCGATTATGGCCGAAAGCCCCAATAGCGCTGCAGGCATCACGTATGGTCATGCTTCATACGTCCACAAGATCGAGCATGATCCCTCGGGCAAAGTAGTCGGATTCACGATCGCCGAAGGTAATTGGGACACACGACCCGAAGACCAGCGATCAGGCCCGATCCCCGTACATACGGAGGAGTTCCACTGGGACGAGGGACAGCAGTGCTTCGTCTCGAAGAGCGGCAAGCGCACTCCAGACATGTTCATCTACTAGCCAGTGACCAATACCGACGGTTGCGCATCCATGAATACGGCACAGGTCCTCATCTTCTGGTGCGGCAACGGCTTGCATCCGGCAATCCAGTCCAGTGGGTGTCTGGCGAGCTTGCTGTGCTCTTGGTTGTCAAGACGACAAGAGCCATTCAGGTCGCTGACGGGTAGGCTCGCTACGAAACCGTTTCTGGGCGCCCGCAAGGCGCTCGCGGCGTACGATTCTGCCCAGCACGGTTTCGATGATGTGACGGTATTGTGGCTGCTTTGATAGAACTCGAGAGACGCGATGGCTTCCCTGCGGTAGGGGTTAGCCGCTAATGCATGATTCAGGAGAAGTTATGGACACAGCCCTTGGCCTCTCGGTCGAAGAACTAGCACTAGCGATCAGCGCGGCGGGTGACCCTGACAACGCTAACGGTTTGCTGCAGTCTACCTTTGGAGTGATGAGCGAGGACGAGCGCCGGGGCCGGCTCATGGCTGCAGCCGCTTCTTTGGCGGCACGCTCTCTGCTGATAGTAGAGGACGATAAGCCGCTAACCTTGCTGCCGCCGCTGGTTGGTCTGATACGCACGTTGATGCGGCCCGCCTTCACGCTCAAATACGACAGGGCCGAGCCGGGCGAGCTAACAACCCTTGCTTACCACTTTGCCCAGGAAGACGGCGCCGTGATCCAGCACACGGTGCGCCAGGGTGTGGTCCACGAATTGCGGGAGACGGACCGAGGTCAGCTCGTGAGCCAGGGGCTCGCCCTTTTCGCCGTCCCCTCAGCTGCCGATGGAGCCATGCCCGCCGTGCGCATCGCCCAGGCGGTTTTTGACGACGCCCGCAGCCGGGCGGGGCTGCAGCCCACAACCGCCCAGTCACTGCTGGAGCAGGCAGGCCTGGCTGCCAAACATGCCAAGGCTCTTGCGCAGGACCTGCGCCGCAACCGGTACCAGGGCAGCGTAATCCGGATCGANNCGATCCGGAGGGGCGCCCTTCCTCGGATCGCGGTTTCTTGCTGCTGCAGAGCGAGCGCCGCACGTGGATCCTGCCCATGGAAGTGGTTGGCAAAGAGGCCTTCATCACGCCCCACCTGGCCACCACAGCCGAGTTCGAAAAGGCCGTTCACGAATTAGTGGCTTAGGAAGGAGTGGTCATGAGCTGGGCAGTTGAGCAAGACGTCCTCTTCCTTCTGCTGCACTCTCTGGGCAAGCTCCCGTCTCTGGAGGGCGCTTTGGACCTGGAAGCGCAGGAGGAGGTCCCGCTGCAACGCCTTCGGCAGCGGGCCCAGGAACTCGGAGCGGCCACCCTTGCGGACGGCGAGCTGCGGGTGGACCCGGCGCTGCGCCCGCTCTTGGAGAGGGCCAGCGACGCCGCGGCATGGGTCGAGCTCATCGTGGAGCCCCGGCGGGATGAGAGCCCTATGGTACGCTACTACTATCTGTGTTCCGATGACCTCGTGGTAGTGGAGTGGAACGACGCTGGCCTGTTAGTACGCGCTGCCGACAGTGCCCCTGCTACCGATGAGATCACCGCCCTCATTGGCGTCTCTGAGGACCAGCCTGCCCAGGAAGCGATTGCCGTGCCCGCCTTTGAAGAGCACGCCTACGCTGATGGCCCGCTGCCGTGGGAAGATCTGCGCACGCTCGACGACTGGTTCAGTCGATCCAGGGCCGCTTGGCTGCTCAGCGTTTCGGAAGGACAGATTCAGAGCACCGAGGTTATTGTAACGCAGCAGGGCCATGGCTGGGTACTCCAGCAGGATGGAGCGCGCCAGCTATCCTTTCAGCCCATCTCTCCCGCGGAGGTGCGGAGCAAGGTTGGTCAGCTCCTGCGCGCCAGCGAGAGGACCGGTAGCGGTGATTGAGTGGGTGCCCGCGGTGCTGTCGGGACTGGCAGGCGTGGCTCTGCTACGCTCAGCTCCTTTTCCCGCCAACTGGCTTCTGGGTGCCATCGCCCTTTGTGCGTCAGGCCTGTCGGCGCGCGAACTCATGCATCACCAGGAAGGCCGATCTGCGGTCATGGCCGCCTTGGGGTTGCTGGCGGCAGGCGNNATTGGGCCTTTGGTGGCCGAATCCTCCTTGGGGAGCCGCTACGGGCTCCTGGCCAGCGGTGTGGCCTTTGTTGTCCTGGCGCCAGCGCTGGGAGCCCTGGCCAGCTCTCTTCTGCTGTCCGAGCGGCTCAAGGTAGTCGGGCTGGCATTGGTGGTAGGCCCGGCAGCCTTGGCCACAGTAATGGCTGCTGGCTACTGGCTGCGGTTTATCATCGCAGGACCCGCTAGCCGCGCTTCAGCAGGCCAGCAGCATCTCGTGGGCCTGCTGGCGGTGCCGGTGTTGTTTTCGATAGGCATAGGAGTGGGCGTGGCCCTGCACAGGATTTCTTGCGGCCTGCTGGACCTGACCTGAGGACTTCTGCCTGGTAAGGCAGGGACTCGCCGAACCGGCGCCATCGCTCATTGGAGGCCATCACATGCCCAACTGGCAACCGAATTGGAAAGACGTGGTATGGGATTGGGGCGTAGCCAATGACGCCGTAAGAGCCCTGCAAAGAGCGGCGGACTTGTTGGATGCCACGGCCGGTGAGCGTAGCAATAGGTCTCAAGCCGCGACCGCTGAGTGGCGTGGAAGGTATCGGGACAACTTCGAAGGAGAGCTGCGACGCATATTGACCCGGTCTCGCGACCTTGCTACCCACTACCGAGAAATCGCAAGCCGCATCAGCCAAGCGAGCCAGAGGGCCCACGACGAACAGAAAGACCGCGAGCGCGAACGCCAGCGCTGGTGGCGCCAGTATTGGGCCGAGCAAGCCGGGCGAGATTAAGAGTCCTGCCTAGCGTCCCTGACCCTGCACTGCTTTCGCATTCGGTCGACCCGTAGCGCGGACCGGCGCTCCGCCGGTGCCATGTGCCAACACAACCAGTGAGAGGCCACGACAAATGCCGCTACCACCTTCCTTTTGGCGTTCGCCCCGTCTCAAGTCGGCCCTGCCCTCGGAGGAGATCGAGATTCCCGCCCCTCCCGATAGGCAGCAGCAGACGGGTTCTGCCCTCACCTTCTTGATCCCCGCCGTGCTGACCCTCTCCGTGATGATCGCGGTGGGCATTGCCACCAACCAGAGGGCGATGCTGGTGCTTTCCGTGCCCATGATGATGGTGGGCGCTGTGGCGTCGGTGGTCACGTTCTACCTGCAGCGGCGTGACGCCAAGCGCAAGGCCCTGGAGCGGGAGCAGAAATACAAGCTACTGCTTCAGGAGTATGAGGACACCTTACAGACGCACCAGTCGGTCCAGGCGGATATCCTGCGAAAAAAGGACCCCAGCCCCAAGGACTGCCTCACCATGGTGGCGGAGCTACGCCGGGGACTTTGGGCCCGCTCTCCTGCCGACGATGATTTCCTGGCGCTCCGCTTCGGGCTGGCGGAAATCCCTTCCAGCGTCAAGGTCGAGGTGCCCAAAGACCGTAACCCGCTGGACCCGGACCCGTTGGTCCAGTTGGCGGCGCAGCTGGGACAAAAGTACAAGACCATTTCTGCCATGCCCATCTGCCTTGCACTGCGCCAAGAGGGGGTGGTTGGCCTTTCGGGTCCGCGCCGCGAGGCCCTGAACACGGCCCGGGCGCTGCTGCTGCAGTTAGCCGTGCAGCACTCGCCCGACGAAGTAAAGTTGGTGGCGTTCTTCCCCCAGTCGGAGGCAGAGGAGTNNGCGTGGCTACGGTGGCTGCCCCACGTCTGGAGCGACGACCGTAAGGTCCGTTACATGGCCAGCAACCCAGAGTCCGCGGCTGAACTGCTCAAGGCCTTCGACCAGTTCCTCAACCGCCGCCGCGACCAGGTCAAAGACAAGCACTCCAGCGCGCCGCAAACCTTCTCCACCAACTATGTCTTCCTTCTGGCGGACCCGTCCATCGTCGCGGATGACCCCGTCGTGCAGCGCCTTCAGGCCGAAGGGCCGACGTTAGGCGCGTTTCCCATCATCATGTCCGAGCGCGTCCGCGAGTTACCCAAGGCCTGCCAACAGGCCATTCGCGTTGACTCCCAACGGAATTCCCTGATTGACGTTGACTCTGGAATTCGCCAGCAGTTCGTTCCCGACGCCGTGCCGCTTAGCATGGCCCAGGACCTGGCCCGTTCCATGGCACCGATTCGCCTCCGCCAGCAGGCATCGGAGAAGGACATCCCCGAGACATTGTCTCTGCTGGATCTCCTCAAGGCGCACACCGTGGAGGACTTGAGGCTAATGGAGCGCTGGAAAGCCAGCGAAACCGTCCGCAAATCGCTTTCATCGCCGATCGGGATGCGGGCAGGCGGAGAATCGCTGCTGTTGGACCTGCACGAGCGGGTTCACGGTCCCAACGGCCTGGTTGCGGGCATGGTCGGCGCGGGGAAGAGTGAACTCCTGCAGACTCTGGTCGCCTCCCTCGCGATCAACTTCCATCCGCACAAGATGGCGTTCATCCTCGTGGACTACAAGGGAGGCGGTATGGCTGACCCGTTCATCGGGCTGCCACACACCCTCGGCGTCATCACTAATCTTCAACAGGGAAGCCTATCCATCCGCGCCCTCACGTCGTTCAACGTGGAGGCCGAGCGCAGACAGCGGCTCTTTGCCCAGGCCGAGGTCAACCACATCGACGACTATCAGAAAAAGTACTACAAAGGCGAGGTGACCGAGCCACTGCCTTACGTGCTCATCGTGGTGGACGAGTTCGCGGAGATGAAGACCGAGCAGCCCGAAGTGGCCAAGGAGTTCGTGCGCATCGCCCGCCTGGGCCGCGCCCTGGGCTTTCGCCTCATCCTGGCCATGCAGAAACCGGCCGGCATCGTGGACGGGCAGATCGAAGCCAACACGCGCTTCCGCCTCTGCCTCCGCGTGGCGCAGACGGAGGACAGCCAGGCCATGCTCAAGCGCCCAGAGGCGGCGTACCTGTCCGGTGTGGGCCGGGCCTACTTCCAGGTCGGCGTCAACGAGGTTTTTGACCTCTTCCAGGTCGCCTGGAGCGGCGCCCCCTACGATCCCAGCGGCGCGGAGCGAGAGGATCCTTTGGAAGTCATCGAGATTGACTGGGATGGCAGCCGCAAGTCCCTTTGGCGCCCCGAGAGGGCTAGGGTGGAAGGCGGCCAGACGCAGCTAAAGGCGGTTGCCGATCACATCCGCGAGACAGCCCAACAGGCTGGTATCGAGGGGCTGTCTGGCCCGTGGCTGCCTCCTCTTCAGGAAGGGGTCGTTTTGGACGATGTCCGGCCTGCAGAGGGATGGAATGGCCAGGGTTGGGATGCCGTAAACGGCTGGATGGAGCCCGTGGTCGGTGTTGTTGACAACCCTCGGCAACGCTACCAGGGTCCCTTCCGCGTCAACCTGGGCAAGGACGGACACCTGAGCCTGTTTGGAGCCCCAGGCTATGGGGCCACCGCATTCATCCAGACCCTGGTGACATCCCTGGCGCTGACCTATTCGCCAGCCGACGTCAACATGTATCTCATGGACTTTGGCGGGCGGTTACTGCGCATGTTCGAGCCGCTGCCCCACGTGGGTGCTGTGGTCACAGCCGACGAGCCAGAGCGGGTACACCGTGTACTGCGCCACCTCCTTCGTGAGATCGAGGTTCGTAAGCGTGTGTTGGGGGACGCGGGGGTGGCGACCCTTGCTGAGTATCGCCGGGGCACTGGCGAGGCCCTGCCAGCTATCCTTGTGGTGATCGACAAGTTTGCGACATTCATGGAGGCTTTCGAGGGGGCTGACGACACTATCGCGCAGATTGCTCGTGAAGGCGGCAATTTGGGAGTTCACCTTGTGATCACCGCCAGTAGCTCATCGGGCATCCGCTTCAAGGTGGCCAGCAACATCACCATGTCCCTGGCCCTTTACCTAGCTGAGCGTGGCGAGTACAGCTCGATCGTGGGTCGCACCGAAGGACTGTTCCCGGCCCCGCTGCCCGGCCGAGGTCTGGTCAAAGGCAACCCAGTGCTTGAGTTTCAGACGGCTCTGCCTGCCCACGGCGCCAGTGACGCGGAGCGCAGCGCAGCCCTCAAGGCCCTGTTTTCCGACATGGCGCGCGTGTGGGATGGTCCCCGCGCCTTTTCCATTCGACGCATGCCTGAGATCGTTCCTCTTTCTGAACTGGTCGCGCCACGAACCGAGTGGGCATCAGCAGAGGTGATCGCGGACGGTGGGCTCGCGGTGCCCATCGGGCTGACCATGGCTGACCTGGAGCCATTCGCTGTGGCGTTGCGCGACGGTCCCAGCTTTATCATCGCTGGTCCTCCACAGAGTGGCAAGTCCAGCCTGTTGTGCACGTGGATGCTTGCCCTGGCCGAGCGATACCACCCCGACTGCCTGCAGGCCTTCCTGCTGGACTCAAAACGCCTTGGCCTCGGAGGCCTACAGGCCCTTCCTCATGTCAGGGGCTATGCCAACCACGAAGATGGGGCAGACAAGGTTCTGGATTCTCTCGAGAACGTCCTCAAGTACAGGCTGAGCGGTGAGAGAGACGCCAGCGGTGTTTCCGCTGTACCGAAGGCAGGCGCGCGTTCGGCAAGATCGGGTCCTATTGTGCTATTGGTAGACGACCTCTTCGATGGATTCGATGGAGCGCTGTCGTCTAGCGCTCAGTCTCGGCTAGCCAGCCTGGCGAAGCAGGGCCGCCGTCTGGGACTACACTTGATCGTGGCAGGGTGCTCCAGCGACCTCCAAAGCAACAGCTACGGTGAACCCCTCAAGACTCTCAAGGAGGGTCAAGTCGGCTTCATGCTCGGCGTGGCAGACGACTCGGTCTTTAACCTACGGCTGCCGTACGCTGAAAGGGACAAGAGCCTTCCCATCGGGGAGGCCTACTACACTCGACGGGGACACACCCAACGGATCAAGGTGGCCACGGTCCAAATCGGCGACCTGCCAGTGAAGGATTGGGTGCAGGATCTCGTACAGCGCAACACAGCGACAGCAGCCGTTCGTGGATCATAGTGTGGGGGAGAGACCATGCTCCGGGTGATCGTGGATGTGCGATGTGAGGGAGAGAAACAGGGACGTGACCTCGAAGTCCCAGCTGAGATCGCGGCGGAACAGCTCGCCGAATCCCTTGCGCAAGCGTTGCAGCTGGAAACCAGCCGGTCCGGCATCCGCCTGCGGTACCTCATTAGGGCGCACCCGCAAGGGCGGGCCCTCCGCGATGGTGAGAGCCTAGCAGATGCCGGCATATGGGATGGGGCTTGCCTGGTACTGATGCCAACGCGGGTAGCTGAGCCGCGCAGGCTATCGCAGACCTACAGCTTGCGGTCTGAATCGGGTACGGTGTATCCCCTGCCATCCCCCAATACCAGCATCGGCCGTGCCCAACGAGGAGTTGAGGTTCAAGGTCCCGAGTGGGTCGACCTCGGTGGCGAACCACGGGGAACAACCGTTTCTCGCAATCACGCCCGACTGGTCTTTGGCGATGGCCGTTGGAGGATTATCCCCGCCCCTGACAGCGCCAACCCGACTTTGGTCAACGACAGGGTTGTCGAACGGGGCCAATCGCATCCCCTCGCCAACGGCGACCTGATTACCTTAGGGCAGGTAACAGTCGTTCTTCAGATTCAGGAAGCCCGCGCTGCTCCAGTAAGAGACCTTGCCAGCCACGCCTCGGTCCATGCCTACCTCATTCCAACGGCAGAGGATGGTTCTGAAGGAACGCCAGTTCCATTACGCAGTCAGTCAGTGCGAATTGGCGGCCCAGGCGAACCTTGCGATGTTTCCATTCAAGGGGACATGATCTCCTCACCTCATGCTCGGATCGAAGAAAGGGCCGACGGGTCGTTCATCATCTTTGACGAATACAGCGAACATGGCACCTACGTCGGTGGCGCGCTAGTCGGCGCTGATGGTACAAGGCTAAGGGACGGCGACCGCATCCAGCTTGGCAGTTGTGCGTTTGTCTTCCGCTGCGAGAGAACAGAGGTCATGCGGGCTGTGTGACGGCGGCCAAGCAGCCGGCCAGTGCCTCGGCAGGGCACACGGTACCGAGGTCGGCTTGTCTGATCAGCCGGTGGTCAGCCCTAGCAGTTGGATGGAAACGCACATTGCTGATCCTGGTAGCCTTGGGCTAGGACTTGGCCACGGCCATTTTGAGGACGAACAGTCACTCTCTGCCTGTACCTGGTTTGACGGACCTGGCCACCAATCTATAATCTGGTCAAACACCTTTCCTTTGAGTTGCGCCGTCGTGTCCTTTGCCGCTACAGCGATGTGTAAGCGTGGGAGACGGGATCGTGAGCCTCCGAGCTTATTATGCTAAAGTCCACAGCATCTGGGTTACGGAAGCGGGTACCTGGCAAGGAGCCCTCGTGAGCGGCTGTGCACCCGCGATCCGACCGGTTTCGAAAGCGCTCTCCCAACTAGCCAGTGAGAGCCCACCCTGGGAGAGGTCCTGAGCAAAGATGCGGATCCACGACGTTGTCAAGGATCGTTACGAGCTGCTTAAGGAGATCCATCGTGAGGGCACTAGCGCGGAGTGGTTAGCCTTTGACCGTGTGAGCAATTGCGCCGTAAGCCTCATGTGTACTGAATGTGGCCCGGAATCGAACACCGAATCGGTCATAGGGCGATACCGACGCCTAGCGGACTACCTGGGCCCCGTGCGCGATACCCACCTAGTGCACGTGCGTGAAATCGGCGAGCACGACGGAGGGATTTACGCGGTCATGGAGTCCGTTGGGGGTGGGTCGATTGCCGACCTGTTGCGACATCGCGGACCGCTGTCGCCAAGGGAAGCTCTCACGATAGTGAGGCTGACTGCTGAGGCCCTGCAAGGTATGTACAACTCCCGCTTAGCTCATGGTGCACTCAGTCCAGAAACCGTGCGGGTAATTCTGGATCATGACGCGCGGATTTCGAACGTCCGCCTGCTGTTGTACGCTCCCGTCGATCAAGTGGCCTCTAGCATTGCCGATGACCTCCGCGCTATCGGAGCCCTCTTGTACCAGATGCTCACCGCTGCTCCTTATCCCGAAGATGGGCAGGCCAACCCGGACACTCGCCAGCGACTTGAGAATGCTTGCGCCGGATTCTCCGAGACCCAGACCTCAGGCGTGCAGCAGCTAATCTCAAGATGCAGCCGCTCCGAAGGCCAGCAACGGCTGGCCAATCCTGCCCAGTTAATGCAGGCGGTGGACAAGCTCCTTTCGGAACCTCCTCCCCCAGCCAACGCCTCCGCCGATGACGATACGGTGCCCACCGAACCGGTTCGGAAGCCCGTGGAACCTCCGACTTCACCGGTCCTGGCCGTCATCAGAACGCCAAGCGGAAGAGCTTTTGAGATCAAGGCGCCGCGGGTCAGAGTGGGCCGGAATGCCAGTGGGGTCGTGAATGATTTCGATCTTAGGCCGGAGCCCCGGTCCGCCTACGTTCACCGCAGGCACTTTCGGCTCGAAAAGTTGCACGGACGGTGGTGGCTGGAGCTGGAGCCGGGGGCAGATCATCCTACCTATGTAGCTGGCAAGCGCGTCCTGCCCGATCAGAGAGTCGCCTTGCGCGATGGCGACGAGATCAATGCTGCAGGCGTCGCCATGACATTTCATATACACGACAAGGCTTAATCTGGTTAGGAGGTCCTTGCATGAGAGTCAAACCAGCCTCGCGGTCGCTCACAATGCTTCTTGCCGGCGTTATGTGTGTGCTTTCGTGGCTGCCCAGGCCGGCGGCGGCGCAGCAAGTCGTTCGTGACCTGACCATTAACTTTGTCGAGGTCGTCCGGTTGTCCAACCTCCGCAGCCAGGTCAAGGCATACGTGACGGTCACCGACCTCAACGGAGCTCCAGTCACGGGGCTTGAGGCCGTTCCCGACAGCTTTGCCGTCACCGAGGACGGTGTTCCCAAGACCCAGTTCAGCGTCGAGAAGGCAACTGAAGGGGTCGCAATAGTCGTGGTGGTCGACACTACGAGCAGTATGGGTCAGGCCCTTGCTGCTGCCAAGGACGCGGCAGACTCGTTTGTTGCCAGTACCGGCCCGGAGGATCAGGTGGCGCTGTACGAGTTTCAGGAAGAGCCGAGCCTGTTGGTTGACCTGACACTGGACCACAACAAGGTGCGCAACGCCATTCGAGACCTGCAACTGGTTGACAAGTGGACCTGTGTCTACAGCGCCGCCAACACGGCGGTGCAGAAAACGATGCAGGTGCCTCAGGGCCGGCGGGCTGTGGTGCTATTGACCGACGGCAAGGACCAGCGCGACGGCAAGCCCTGCAGCAGCATTACGGCGGATGACCTCATCGCCTTGGCCTACAAGCAGCGCGTGCCCATCTACATCATCGGGCTGGGCAAGGATATTGACGAGCCAGCTCTAAGGCGCATCGCGGAAAAGACGGGCGGAGCCTACTGGGGAGCCGCTGAAGCCCAGAACCTTTCCGCAGCCTACCAGCAAGTTGCCGAGCTGCTGCAAGGCCAGTACCTGATTTCCTACGAATCCACGGCTTCGGCGGGCGACCGCGGTCTGCAGATCCGGGTTGACCATCAGGGGCTGCAGGCTCTGNNCAGCATCACGATTCCCGTCCCACCCATCACGCCTACTCCACCGCCCACCGAGACACCGGCCCCCGCGACCACGCCGATGCCGCCACCTCCCGTAGACTGGTACCGCGATTGGCGGGTTCTGCTGGCAGCGGGGGGTGCGTTGCTGTTGGTGCTCGCCCTTGCCGTCATCGCCATACGTCGACGTGCCTCCGGTGCGTGGTCCCCTGAACCGGAGCCGGTGACCCCAGAGCCTGGGCCACCAACCAAAGACCCCGAGGACACCCTCGACCAAGACCAGGATGACCTCACCATGGACATCCAAATCGATAATCAGCCTGTGGCCACGTTGACGGTGGTCCGCAGTGAAAAGCTACCTGAAGGCCAATCGTGGGACTTGCTCGGCCACAACCTGACCATCGGGCGCAACCCAGAAAGCGACGTGGAACTGACAGACCGATCGGTCTCCCGGTCCCACGGGCGGCTGGAATACCGCAACCGAGAGCAAGAGTTCTATGTGTACGATGATGGCAGCACCTACGGCACCAGGGTGAATGACGAGATTGTCACACCGCAAGGAAAGCGGCTGGCTGATGGCGACCTTTTGCAGCTCGGTCCCCGCACCGTTCTGCGCTATGCGCGTCTGAGGCCCAGCACGAAGAGGAACCCGGCAGACGGTGACGCCACCGATGACTGGGCTACTGACGAACGGACCCGCGACTATTCCAGCTGAGAGCAGAGGCCATGTATAAGCATTGCACCCAGCGCAAGTGCAGTCTTCATAAGGAGGCCGTTCGCGATGAGGCGCAGAGCGTCTGCCCGGTCTGCGGAGGATGGCTCACGGCGGTGGAGTTGGAGCCTGGCGACACAATCCCGGACTTTGGATTCACGATACTGGCCAAGCTACCCGAGGGTGACGGAGGCATGGCCACAGTATATCGGGCACGAATCCCTGCCGTTCGTCACGACGTCGCCCTGAAGCTCTGCCGCGACAATAGCTACGAGTACACCGCTCTCCGTCGCGAGGCGCATGCATTGGCAGAGCTCCAGCATCCAAACATCGTTCGGATCATTCCGGTTCCCGCCGCGCACGGAACGGAACGCTACGCCCCCAAAGTAACCGTTATGGGCGAATCCCGCTGCTTTATCGTGCTGGAATACGTGGACGGCCCATCGCTGCGGCACCAGCTCCGGCACAAGAACACGGTCCGTTGGCCAGATGCGATTCGCATCGTCCGTCAGGTGGGTCAAGCCCTCAGCTTTGCCCACAGCAAGGGCTTTCTCCACCTCGATGTCAAGCCCTCCAACATCCTTTTGGACCGCACTGGCCGCCGTGTGGTTCTGACCGACTTTGGTCTGGTTGCACCGACGGACACCGGTAGGAGGGATCCTGCGTCAGGCCGTAGGCTTCTGGGTACTGCGGGCTACATGTCGCCCGAGCACGTGTCAAGGCAGCCCCTGGACTACCGAGCCGACATCTTTTCGCTGGGCGTTGTGCTGTACGAGATGCTGACTGGCAAAGCGCCCTTTGTCAAGGAAGACACCAGCGATACCCTGAAGGCCGTGCTGCGACTGGAAGCTGTGCCGCCGTCTCAGCACGACGCCAAGCTGATAGTTATGGACGCCGTTCTGCACAAGGCATTGGCCAAGGATCGCAGCCAGCGTTATCAGAGCACCAGAGAACTGGTAGAGGACACAGAGCGCGCATTGCGGGCACGCCGTGGCCTTTTCGGCTGACAGGACGGGACCAAAACGCCCTGGGCGAGCTCCGCCCGAGGCAGTAGGGATCACTCACCATTTGCGCGTACCACCGGGGGCAAAGAGACCGGGACCATGAGGAGGTTCTGATGGCTGGCAACCGCAGCTATGACCTGGGCAAATCGTCCGATCCCGGGCGGAAAGCAAAGGAAAATGAGGACCGGCTCGACGTCTATGAGCCGCAGGATCACGGCCAGAAGACCCGCAAGGGTGCCCTCTTTGTCGTGGCGGATGGCATGGGCGGGCCCGAGGCAGGGGGAGTTGCCAGCGACCGCGCCGTTCGCAAGCTTACCGAAGAGTACTACTACGGCGCCCCAACCCTCGAACCCCGGGAAAGCCTTGAGCGAGCCGTCAAGGCGGCCAATGCTGCCCTCATCCAACTTGGCAAGGAAAACCCGGACTGGAAGAATATGGGTAGCACCGTCGTGGCCGCCGCGATCCGGGGCGACGAGCTGTACGTGGCCAACAAGGGTGACAGCCGCGGAATCCTCTTCCGCCCCGGTCAGGCGCCCATTCGACTCAGTGTGGACCACACGGCAGCAGCCGAGATGGTCCGCCGGGGGGAAATGACCGAGGAGGAGGCTGCACGGTCCCGCGTAAGCCATCAGTTGAGCCACCGCCTGGGTAAGGTGTCGGCTGTAGAGGCAGAGTTGATGGGACCAGAGACCCTGCTCCCGGGGGACGTGCTCATACTGTGCACCGATGGCCTGTACACCCAGCTCAGTCTGCCGGAGATCCAGGATGTGGTCACCCGCTTCCCAGCCCAAGAGGCCGCCGACAAGCTGGTGGCAAGGGCCAAATCGGGCCCCGGGACCGATAACATCAGCGTGATCGTCGTCAAGTGGCTCGGCGCCGACGGCGCGGTGGCAGCGGCACAGGTCAAGGCCAAGCCTGACCGGCGCATCCTGCCGCTGGTTGCAGCCGGGGTGGTAATCGTGGGCGCGGCGGCGCTGCTGATCCTGCGAGCCCTCTCCGGCACTGGCCCCGCGGCGCCTTCCACACCGGCGACCACTGCTTTGCCTGCTGGCGGGACGCCGACTGCGGCCGAAATCCTGCTGGCCACGGCAACATCGCGGCCTGGCATCAGCGGGCCCACATCGACCCTGGCGCCCGCTCCCACAAGCCCACCCACCATGACGCCACTCCCGCCGACTGTGACCAGGGTGCCTACCCGCGACATGGCGGCTCCCCAGTATTCTGCCCCTGCGCTGATGGAGCCGGCCGACGGGGCCGACGTCAGCGGAAGGGCAATCCATTTCCGTTGGTCCTGGCCCAGCCAGTTGCGGCCCGACGAGTACTTTGACCTGTGGGCCTGGCCCCGTGGGGAAGCGGAGCGGGCCCTGCAAGGCCTCAAGTCCATGGATGCCACCGTCGATCTTCCGGGAGGAGTGGGGGTCTACTTCTGGAAGGTGCGCGTCGTTCGCGGCGAGATTGGCAGACCGGGGACGGTTGCCCTCAGTCCTTGGAGCGCAGTTCGCTCATTCGACCGTACGCGGCTGGATACGGGAGTGCAGCCGGAGCCCACCAGCACAGTGGCGCCCTCTGAGACCCCGATACCGACTACGGAGCCCACAGCGAAGCTTCCTTTCACTCCTGAGCCAACCTCGACTAGTCCAGTAGCAACTCCGCAAACTCATGCTACCAAGGATTCGGGGGCGTCCCGAGTGTCGTGCTGGCCCTATCTGGAAACCGAGCAGGAGCATTGGTGATGAAGGAGGGTGATCGTGCAACCATCCGATGACCGAAGGCGTCGCCTGGGCATTCTGTGTAGTGTAATCCTCCTCAGCGCTGCCTGCGCCCTACCCGCTGCTGCGCAGCCTGGGCCGGCGGCACGTCTGTGGCCAGAGTTGCAGACGGTGTCCCAGGGCGACGACTTGTCGCTCCAGCTCACCATCCAGCGCGTCCACGACCTGACGGGTTTCGACATGCTGATCCAGTTTGACCCGGAGAGGATCGAAGTGACAAACGTACGACTCGGGACGGTGATACAGGACACCGGTCGGCAGGTCAGCGATGAAGGCCACAATGCCCCGCAGGCCAACCTCACGGGCCGTCTTCGCTACTGGGTGCGCACCCAGGGTGAGGAGGCCGGCGCGACAGGAGAGGGCATTCTAGCCGTTATCACCGTTCGTGCAAAGGAAGTGGGCGACTGCCGCCTCGAGCTGCGGGAGGTGCTCCTAGTATCGCGCCCATTGACTGCCCAGTTGCTGCCGACAGGGGCCCTTCAGGGTGCTGACGTTCGGATATTGGCTGGTCCGTTAGGCACGCTAACGCCAACGCTGACTACCACGAGCCCGACACCAACCCCGACGTCCAGTCCCACCGCTACTCCCACGAGGACGCGCACACCGACGACCACGAACACACCCACAAAGACCAGGATTCCTACCCACTTTGGCTCTCTTCCGATCGTGTGGAGACACTCTGCCACCTATCTGCTCGAGCCCAACAACAACTGCGGGCAAGCCGGGGGGCCTTTGGCCAGAGGCATCAAGCATTGGGCGTATCTCCATGACCAGGACCCCAGCGACTGGTACTATATTGATCTGGCAGCTCCGAGCAGCATTCAAGTGGTGCTAGACCCGGTGCCGTCCGATGCCGATTTCGACATCTATCTCTATGCTGCCGATTGCGCCACACTGGTCGCCATATCCGACAACTGGGGCGATGGCGTTGCCGAGCGTATTGAATACTACGCTTCGAAGCCTGATCGCTACTACGTCCGCGTGATTCCCTACATCGGCCACAGCAATACCGAACCCTACGGCCTCACCGTGACGTATTGACGGACCGATTGCGCTGGATTGCCGGTACGGAGGGCATATGACGGAGCTCATCGGAAGCAGGATTGGCCAATACGAACTTCAGGAGTACGTGGGCAGCGGGGGTATGGCCCACGTCTACAAAGCCTTCCACGCCCGTCTGAGAACCCACCGCGCCATCAAAGTTCTCAGGCCCGAGCGCAGCCAAGACCCTGGCTTTGTGCAGGCCTTCTCAGACGAGGCCGTCACCGCAGCCCGCCTCATCCACCCCAACATCGTTCAGATCTATGACGTGGGGGATGAGGGCACTCGGCACTTTATCATCATGGAGTTCGCCCCCGGCGGCACTCTGAAGCAGTTGATTCGCCCTCGTGCCGGACTGCTCCTGCGGCAGGTGTGCGACCTGTTCGACCAGATCGCCGAAGCCCTCAACTGCGCCCACAGCCAGGGGTTCGTCCACTGCGACGTCAAACCCACCAACATCCTCCTGGACGACCACGGCCGGGTGAAGCTAGCGGACTTTGGCATCGCCCGCGCTGCGACCGAGTCCAGCGCCGCTGACTCCCGACAGAGGCTGGTGGGCTCGCCCCGTTACATGTCGCCAGAGCACGTGCAGGGCGGCCGGAACCTTGACCATCGTTCCGATATCTACTCCCTGGGCGTGGTGCTGTTCGAAATGCTAACCGGCCAGGTGCCCTTTGAGGATTCCCACAGCACCAGGATCATGGAAGCTCACGTCTCCCAGAAGCCACCCAAGCCCAGCACCGTCAATCCCTCCCTGCCGCCGGCCGTGGACGTCGTGGTCCTGCGGGCCCTGGACAAGAGCCCGGACAAGCGCTACCAGAATGCCCTCCAGATGGCCCGCGACCTACGGCGAGCCGTGGCTGGCAACCTGGAGGTACCTCCGCCACCACCCCCGGACATTATCACGCCACCCCCTCCTCCCCCAAAGCCACGCCCTCGCTGGCCTCTGTTCGCTGCCACGGGGGTCGTACTGAGCCTGCTGGGCTATGCCTTCGCCACCGGCATCCTCCCACCAGCAGGCGGCGCGACGCCAACACCACTGCCTGTCCGGCCTGCTGCCAGCGTGCCCGGTGCTTCGCCGACGCCGGCGGAAATCATCCTTCCCACGGCAACCCCCCCTCCTCCGGGCGGACCTACCTCGACTCTGGTGCGCACGCCAACGCCGGCCCCACCCACGCCACTGCCACCGACGCCACTGCCGCCGCCCATGACCAGGGTGCCTACCCGCGACCTGCCGGCTCCCCAGTATTCTGCCCCCGTCCTGCTGGAGCCTGCCGACGGGGCCGACGCCAGGGGAAGGGCGATCCGTTTCCGTTGGTCCTGGCCTGGCCAGTTGCGGTCCGACGAGTACTTTGAGCTGTGGGTCTGGCCCCGTGGCGAAGCAGAGCGGGCGCTGCAAGGGCTCAAGGTCATGGATGCCACCGTTGATGTTCCCGGAGGAGTGGGAGTCTACTTCTGGAAAGTGCGCGTCGTTCGCGGCGAGCTTGGCAAGCCGGGAGCCGTCGCCCTCAGCCCATGGAGCGAGGTTCGCTCATTCGACCGGAAGCAGTTGGACGACGGAACGCAGCCGGAGCCAACGCGGCCTGGGGAAGAGCCAAAGCCAGAACCTACCCGGCCATGAGAGGGGTGACAACCATGGTCCGAACGCAGCGATGGATTGTCGTGGGCGTGCTGATGCTGCTTCTTGGGTTCTCCCACATGGCCGCTGCGGTTGCGCAGGAGAGCGTCGCGCCGCACCCCTCGGCACAACCCACCCTTCTGCTCCCGCCAGCCCGGAACCCAGCGATGCCCCCCTGGGAACCCCGTTTGCCCGAGGGCCAGCGGCCGGCCAGTGAGCCGAACGCTCATGAATGGGCAGGCATGGTGACCAACGCCAGCGTCACAACCTGGCAGGGCCAATACTGGAACAACGAGACCCTCAGCGGCACGCCCGCTCTGACCCGCACTGACCTGGCCATTGACTTTGACTGGCTCGACGGCTCGCCGGACCCGCGCATCAACGCCGACCACTTTTCGGCGTGCTGGACCGGTCGGCCCACTTTCGACGGTGGCTACTACCGGTTCACGCTCTTCCACGACGATGGCGCCCGGCTCTACATTGACGGGTCTCTGGTGTTTGAGCACTGGCTTGCCGAGCGACGGACGGATGCCTTTATCGTGCCGTTGTCGGCCGGCGCCCACGATCTCCGTCTGGAGATGTTTGAGCGGGATGGCTGGGCCGGCGTCACGCTCACTTGGGAGAGGATGTCGGACGCTTTTGGATATCAAGTTGACGACACCGTTCCCTACCGCTGGATCGATGCCACGGGCGGCACCCACACGGGACTCTCCTGCGACCGCTACTGCGCCAACGTTGCCAGCGCCATCGACATCGGCTTCTCCTTCCCCTTTTACGAGAACCGCTACACCCAGGTGTTCGTCAGCACCACCGGGGCAGTGGGCTTCGCCGGCTCGCAGCTGTCCGGCGCGAGCGGGCTGCCCTACGTGCCGGTGCCCTCGCCGCCCAACAACTTTGTCTCCGCCTATTTGACCGCCTACTTTCGCATGAACGCGGGCTCCTATGCCGGCCGCGTCTATTACCTGCGCGGCGGGGCGGCCCCCAACCGCTACTTTGTCGCCCAGTGGCACCAGATCAATGACGATTGCGGAAACCAGTTCACTTTTCAGATCATCCTTAACGAGAACGGCAACATCGAGATCTCCTACCAGGACGTCACGCAGCAGTACGGCTGCAACTACAGCACCATCGCCATCGAGGACTCCCGCGGTGTGGACGGCCTGGCGTACTGGCAGCCCGACTACCGTACCCTTGCCAGCCTGGCCGGCAAGACCATCCGTTTCACCAGACCAGCCCCCTCCGCTCGCGCCCAGGCATGGCCCGCCCACCAGGGCAGCTTCTGCCGAGCGGGCGAGGCGGTAGCCTTTGAGATTGACGTGGCCAACACGGGCGAGCTCGGCACCGATACATACGATTTCACCGTTTCGTCTCCGTGGCCGGTGACGTTGCACGACGCCGGGGGATCGTTGCTGCGGGACACCGATGGCGACGGCATCGCCGACACAGGAAGCCTGGCCCAGGGACAGGCCTTTTCTTGCACGGTGAAGGTAACCGTGCCCACCTCTGCGGCCCTGGGTTCCTACAACACAGCCTCCCTCACCGTCCGCTCGTCGCGCGACCCCACCCGCCAGCGCGAGCTGACCGTCCAGACCGCCCTGCCGGCGCCGTTTGCCCAGGTCTTCCAGGACAACGCTGACGGCGCCATGTCCCTGTACCTGGCGCATCCCAGCGCCCAGCTCCTGCGCAAGGCCTCTGCTGATGGGCAGTACGGCTGGTATCCGACGGTGGCCGAGGCGCCCAACGGCAACTTTGTCTACGCCTGGACGATGGGGCGTTACACGAGCTCGGACGTCTATGTGCTTGAGGTCTGGTACGCGCTGTGCGATGCCTATGGAACGGTGCTGCGGGCTCCGGACCGGGTGACCGACTATTCGGCCGTCGGGTTCAGCAACTATGACTACTATCCGTCGCTGGCTGTCGCCCCCGACGGACGCATCGGCCTCCTCTGGTATCACTACCGTTACGACGGCGACTGGCGCGAGCAGGACAACATCTTTTTCGCCGTTCTCGACTCTTCCAGCGGCGCTGTCATGCAGGGGCCGACCAACATCACCAACAACGCCGCTTGGTTTTCCTGGGACGCTTGGACGTACGATGTGCCCTTTTTCTGGAACCCGACCATCGCCGCTACTGGCGACAGCGCTTTCGTCCTGGCCTGGAGCCGCGAGCACCTCGCTGCCCCCACGACGGCATGCACCAACTACTGCTGGGTGGACGACGTGTGGTACGCGGTGCGAAACTCGTCGGGGGCCCAGGTTAAGGCACCCACCAAGCTGACCAATGATGCGCCGGGCTCGGATGATTCCTACTACACCCGCAACCTGACCGCGTTGTCGGGGAACCGCGCCTTGCTAACCTGGACCCGCAGTGGCAACTCGACGGGCGTTTACTATGCGGTGCTCAGCAGCAGCGGAGCGGTCGTCAAGACAGCTACCCTCCTGCCGGGCAGCGCTTATGCCTCCTCGGTGGATGCGGCTCAACTGCAGGATGGTCGCACCGTGGTGGCCTGGGGCGCGTACGGTCCGGTTAAGTACGCCGTGCTGGACTCCTCCTTCAACCGGCTGGCGGGACCGCTTCTGCTGACGCACCCGGCCGCGGTCACCGCCAACGCCTATCCCAACGTGGCAGCCGCGGGAAACCGGGCGGTAGTGACTTGGTCGGACTATGGCTACAGCTATCGCCGCACCCTGTACTATGCCTTGCTGGACAGCGGCGGCGCTATCGTGACCCCGCCGATGGGCTTTTACGCCGGCCGCGG
>DDYO01000021.1 GCA_002348045.1 Anaerolineales bacterium UBA2232 | reverse complement strand
GTGTATCCAGCGGTGTGATCCGCGCCCATGGTGGATGTGGCGTAAGTAATGCCAATGCCTTTCACGGCACGCGGCTCATAAGCTGGCATGCTCTGCCCCTTGACCGTTGGCACGCGCGTCAGCCCGTAGGCCCGTCCGGTCAACTCAGTCCCGCCGCCCAGGATTCTGCCCAAGGGTGTGCCTGTGCCCATTTCATTCAGCAGCCGGATGGCCCCCTTGCCGTCACCAAACGACACCACGCCTGCCTCCATCGCTACGGCCAGGGTCGTCCCCGCCTCGATGGTGTCCAACCCGTAGGCGTTNNTAATGCAGCCCGGGCTGCAGGCGTGATTGTACACTTCTTTGCCAGTCCGTGCCTTGTTGCCCTCGAAAATCGCCTCGCCCGCGATCTTGGCCGCACCGTCAAAGCGTCCCGACCTAAAGTTCTCCGTGGGCAGACCGCCGGCCTCATTCAGGATATTGATCAGCACAGCCGTGCCGTAGGTGTTGAGACCTCCCTTTGGCTTGGTGATGTCGTGAGACCGCAGGGCGTCGGCCAGCTTCTTTGCTCCCTGCTCAAAGAGGGCCTTGTCCACGACCGACACACCGGGAGCGCCCTGCCGGTCGGCCACGACGAACTTGAGCCCCTTGCTGGCCATAACAGCGCCCAAACCGCCGCGCCCTGAATAGCGGCTCGGCCGGCGAGCGTTGTCATTGAACACCACGCCTGAATTCGCATAACCGAACTCAGCCGCGGCACCAATTCCGGCAATTGCGGAGCGGGCGCCAAACCGGTCATACAGCTGAGGATAGACTTCGTAGAGGTCCTTGCCCACGTACTCATCGGCGGGCAGGAACTCGACCTTGGGCATGCTGGCAGCGCCGTCCCACGTCAGGTGGACCATCCAGTAGCGGCCCTTATCCTTGGGCTGGCCTTCTACGACCAAGGCTTTGATCTGCATCGCCGCCAAGACCGGCGCAAAGGAAGATCCAGCATTGCTCTCCTTGATCCCGCCGGTCAAGGGCGACTTGGCGCCGACTGAAAGGCGCGCAGAAGTGGGCGCTGCTGTTCCCGTGACAATCCCTGGAGCAAACACAAGCTTGTTGTTGGGGCCCAAGGGATGGGCCAGTGGCGGGACCTCGTCGTGGACGAGGGTGGACGTCAGTCCTCGTCCGCCCAGCAACCTGTAGGCGTCAGGCACTGGGTCCAGCCGATACGAGTGTTCGGACATGTCGATGCGCAAGATCCACATTGCTCTCTCCTCCTTGAGATGATTCTTTTGCAACACTGCATCGCGTCGATGCTAGTATCGACGACCCAACACAAAAGGCAACGCGCCCCCACAGGCCAGCGTTGCCTCCTTTGCTAATGCGGCAGGCGAAGGGATTGCTCCCTCCACCCTAACGCTCCTCGCCTCCCCATGGGATGCCAGGAGTCGGAGGTATCGAGCAAGTGCCTAAACTCACTCGATGGACCCATTATACGATGCCCGGCCGCTGCTGTCAACTATTAGAATCCGAAAACCTCTTCAGATTGGAGACCAATGCCCACGACTTGGCCGACAGAGCGAGACTGGCACTGAGTATCTCAGACGGTCCTGGAGACCCGAGCGCCTCAAGTTGACTAGCGCTCCCCTCAGTGCTATCATGAGGGCGTCAAGTGCCAGGGCGGTCCGCTCTGAAAGGCCGAACACGTCAGTTTCCGGTGGTCTAAGACAATGACATTGGGCAACGAAGCGGGCAGGCGACCCATCGTGCGGCGAGAGACCGTGGCCGGCGCTCTCATCGTGGGCATTCAGCTAGTCCAGTTACTCTCACTGCTTTTCTGGGCACTGGTGATACCCAACACTATCCTCGTGTTTGCTCAGGGGTTCTCGTGGGAAGCATTGATGTTCGTGCTGCCGGTGTGGGCCTATCCTCTCTTGCCAGTGGGCTGTGGCGTTGGCGCATGGATCTTGTTCCGGCATGACAAGATCAGGCAGGCACTCATCGTCGCATCCTTGCCCCTGGTCATTGCGTTGCCCCTGATTGCCGTAGTCTACGGCGCTCTTCCGTCATAGTCGGTGTCCCCCATTCACGTCGTACGGGTCTTCTCGGGCATCGAGCACCCGTCAGCCAATTTGCAGCCTTCTCGGCCGCAACAGATGCATGCGACCACAGCGTATCTCGAGCACAAGGAGCCACAGCCTTGGTCATGAACTACCGGCAATCCCTGGAATACCTCTACGGACTAACCAACTATGAAGTCAAGTCCAGCTTTGCCTATGCCCCCCAGTACTTTGACCTTCGTCGCGTGGAAACGTTGCTGGAACAGCTGGGAAATCCCCATTTGAGCTACCGCACCGTACACGTGGCAGGCACCAAGGGCAAAGGCTCCACTTCAGCCATCCTGGCTTCCATGCTGCAGTCGGCAGGTTACCTCACGGGTCTCTACACCTCTCCGCACCTCCACAGCTTCAGGGAACGCATCCAGGTGAACGGAGAGATGATCTCCGAGGAGGCCCTCGCCCGATGGGTCAGCCAGATCCAGCCCATCGCGGATCAGGATCCCGAACTCACTACATTCGAAGTGGCCACAGCGGTCGCGTTGGCCTATTATGCCG
>DDYO01000050.1 GCA_002348045.1 Anaerolineales bacterium UBA2232 | reverse complement strand
CGCCAGGGCGCTCCAGCCCATGATGCCGCCCAGGACCACGGTGAGCTGATCGTAGCCACCGCGCTTGAGAAGGCTTGCCGCCGTCATGGAGCGCACTCCGCTGCCGCAAAAGACATAGACCTCCCGATCATTGGGCACCTGGTCCAGGTGCTGCGGGAGGTGGCTCAGGTGAATGTGGTGGGATCCGGGGATGGCCAGGCCAGCCACCTCAGTATCGCTGCGGACGTCCAGCGCCCACAAGTCCGGCTCGGTCTCCAGCAGAGTACAGATCTCCTGAGGCGACATCATCCGCACACGGCCCGTGGGCCGCTCGGCTTTGTGCCAGGAGAGCATGCCGCCCAGAAGATAGCCGGCGAACCGGTCATACCCCATGCGCACCAGCGCCCGGACGGTGGCAGAGACATCCGCCTGGTCCGACACCAGCAGGATCGGCTTGCCATAGGGCAGGAACCACCCTGCCCATCCTGGCACACCCTCCTCCCAGATCGAGAAGGCGCCGGGAACGTGCCCCCCGCCAAAGCCCAATTCCATGCGGGTGTCCAGTACCACACATTCGGGCAGCAGCTTCTCGAACTCGCCTACGCTCAAGGGCGGGGGAACGGGCAGGTGGCCCAGCAGGGGCGGCCCCTGCAGATTCAGCTCCTCCATCCTGCGGAAGTAGGGAGGATAATCCAACATGCGGGCACAGTGTTTGATGAACTCGGCCTTTTCGGTAAACATAAGTTTGGCGTTGAGCTTAAGCTCGAGTCCGATGGTGGTCCACGGTCGATCAGCGATGACCGTGCCACAGGCGGAACCTGAGCCATGAGCCGGGCAGAGCAGGACACCGTCCCCCAGGGGCAAGATCTTTTGAAAGATACTGTCGTGGAGAAGGCCGCACATCTCCTCCAGCTTGTCCTCGCCATAGAAATCGGTGCGGCCCACATCGCCGGCAAAGAGGGCATCGCCAGAGAAGAGGATCCACGGCGAGCCGCTGGGATCCTGCAACAGGTAGCTCATGTGCCCACGGGTGTGTCCCGGCGTGTGGATGGCCTTGAGACGCAACTGGCCCACCCGCAAGACCTCGCCATCCTGGATCCGCCCTCCGTAGCCATAGGGCAGGTCATCGAGGGCGGAGTGGAGCACACGGGCGCCGGTGCGATCGGCCAACTCCACGGAGCCGACAAGATAGTCTTCGTTGCGATGGGTTTCCAGGATGTACTGTATTTGCAGGCCTGCCCGGGCGGCTGCGGCGACATATACCTCGCAATCGCGCTGCGGGTCAATCACCAGCGCCTGCTTGCCATCTCCCACCAGGTATGAAAAGTGGGCCAATCCTTTGGCCTCAAATCGTTGAAACAACATGGTTTGCTAGACCTCCTCTCCAGAACTATGGGGCCAGTGGCAAAGTCCAGCTGACCCGCTGCACGGACAGCGGCCGGCTTGTCGCGGCGGCCCGAGCTAGGTCAGCAGTGCCAGAGGGTTGTCCACCACCATTTGACGGACCGCGCTCTTGGTCAAGCCTTCGGCCACCAGTCCATCCAACATCGAGGACAGCATCTCATGGGGGGGTGGATTGTGTGACTGGCCGCCATCGGACGTCAAGATGACCCGCTGGCTGCCTAATGCCCGGATCCACTCAGCGACCTGAGCCAGCGGCAGGGGCTTTGTCTGGCTGGCCGAGCAATCATTGGCAGTGAACTCAACCCAGGCATACGGGGCGACGCTCAGAATGTCCTGGACTTGCTGCAGACTGCATGCCACGATGGTCGCGAACGGATGGGTCAGCCAGATACGCCGCACGCCGCAGCGAACCGCCTCCCTCACCACCACCGCGCTCTCATCGGGCGAAAGGTGGCCGGTGGCGAGCACCATGTCGCCACTGGCAATGAGCTGAAGGATTTCGTGCACCTGGGGCAGCAGCTCTCCATTCTCGTCCAGGGGCGAAAGGGCTTCTTGCGGACTCACCATCACTGGGCCGAACATGGAGCCCGTCTCACGGCGAAGGGACAAGTGGCGGGCGTGAGCCGTGGGCATCCAGACGATCTTTCCACCCATCTCCCGGCAAGCGCGAACAGCCCAGGGGTTCCACCCGCCAACGGAGAGGTTGAGGGCGATGCCACCCCAGACGCGGACAGGAGTATCCACGCCAGCGAGACGCGCTCGCGCAGCGGTCGGAAACAGGTGGTTCTTCAGCACGACGCCTTCCATACGCCAGCGCTGGGCATTGCGCACCAGCTCGCGGTCATCGAGGCGCCGGGAAAAGACATCGGGGCCGGAGTGCACGTGAGCATCGATGGCGTTGGCGATCAGCCCGTGAACCGACATGGTAGGACCCCTTTCTGGGTGATAGCAGCGCCGCACGCTCGACGCCCACCCACTGGCGCCGGCGGACACTGTCCGTTCGCCTCTTACCGGATCAGGCAGCCACTGCGCCCGCTCCCCGCGCTCTTTCCCCTCAGACCAGATGACCCTCTTCGCACAGCTGTTTGACCTCCCGGTCCAGCAGCAGGGTGAGGACGGTACGCAGGACGACGACGGCCGCCAGCATGCCCAGTTTTGACCAACTCGGCGACACCGCTGTCTTGAGCACGTCGGCGGCCACCTGGAACTCGAGGGCCAGGATGAGGTATTCGGCCAGACCGATGCGCATGGTCGGGGCACAACCCAGGTCAATAACCAGGCCCTTCTTCACAAACTGCCCGACTGCCCGCACCACGCCGATGACAATCACCGCTGCGCCGCAGATCTCGATGCCAAGAACGATCAGATTGATGATTTCGACGACCATCTCTTCCAGATGCACGAACCCTCCTCAGCCGCACAGTGACGTATGATAGCCCCCCACCGGGGCAAGCCCAGTGAAAATCAGCTCCAGGGATCGAACTCCCAGCGCCGGCCCACTGGCCACGACAGGCTAAAAACCCAACTCTGAACGGGTACGAATGAAGGCCAGCAGGTTGTCCCGGGCAATCATGCCCTGCCACTCATCGCCGACCATCACGACGAACTGGTTGACGTCCTCGGCAACCATGCGTTCCAGCACATCGCTCAAAGCATCCTCAGGGCCAACTGATCTGAGGTTCGCCCACGGGATCATGGCTTCCTGGGTCCGGGTTTCCTTCCAGCGGTCGCGCGGGACCTCTTTGATGCTGTGGATGGTGACCAACCCTTGCACATGCCCATCCACGGCAACCGGGAAGCACCGGCGCCCCATCGGTAGGACCATCTGGTCCACCAGGACATCCAACGTGAGGTTGGGCGGCACGTGGGCGCACTCGACGGTCATCACCTCTTTCACGGTGTGGCCCTTGAGCATCTCCCGAAGGGTAAGTTGGCGATAGGACGCCGTCGCGGCATTGTTGAGGAACCAGCCGATGAAGGCAATCCACAGACCGTTGAACAAGGACCCGGTAAGAGCCTGGTATGCGCCAAAGAAGATGAAGGCATAGGCCACCAATTGACCCACCATGGTGGCGATGCGGGTAGCCAGCACGAGGTTGCGGGTCCAGGCCCACAGGATGGAGCGGAAAACCCGACCACCGTCCAACGGAAAGCCGGGGATGAGGTTGAACACCGCCAGAATCAAGTTGACCCGCATCAGCCAGATCGCCACCAAACCTGGGGGCGATGCCCGCAGGACAAAACCGAGCACGCCAAAGGTGAAAGCCAAAGCCAAGCTCATCAGTGGACCGACCAGTGCCATCCAGAACTCGTCACGAGCGCGGCGGGGCTCCTCGCTGATCTGAGCCGCACCGCCAAAGACGAACAAGGTGATGTCGTGAACCGGCACGCCATTGGCCATGGACACACGGCTGTGGGCCAGCTCGTGGGCCAGAACCGACGAAAAGAACAGGACAGCCGTCGCCAGGGCCATGCCCCAATATTCGGCGCTGGACAGGCCGCGCAGGGCCGAGGGGTATTCCATGCTGGCCAGTGACCAGGTAAGCAGGGCAAAAATAAGGAACCAGGAATAATCGATCTTGACTTCCACACCCAGGATCTTGCCCAACCGAATCGAGTTGCCCGTCATAACAGCACTCCCTCTTTTGTCACCAAGGCAGCCCCGGGTTACCGGGACCGATGGCTCGCCCGCGGCTTGATGCTCAACCCATTGTACGCTATCCACATCCGTTCGTGCAACAGACGAGGTCGCGCCCGCGTGTTCTGCGGGCGCGACCTCGCCACAGGCCATGGGGCGACCGACTAGGCTTCGCGGTCTCCTTGGTCGGTCTGGAGGTACTCCTCAGGGTCCTCGTCAAAGGCCCGCTTACAGCCCGGAGCACAAAAGTAGTACATCTTGCTCTGATACTCCGACTGAGCGGCCGCCTTGTCGGGATACACCATCATGCCACATACCACGTCCTTCACTGGTTCGGCCATCTCTGTTCCCTCCTAGATTTGGGTGCGCCGCAGCAGGTTCGCGTTGGTCACCACGGTTATTGAAGAAATCGCCATGGAGATTTCAGCCAACACCGGGTGCATCCACCCGATGATGGCCAATGGGATCATCACCACGTTGTAGAAAAAGGCCCAGAAGAGGTTCTGGCGNNTGCCGGTGCCAATGGCGATGCCCACGTTGGCCTGTTTCAGCGCTGGCGCGTCATTGATGCCGTCACCCACCATAGCCACAAGACCGAAGCGTTCCTGCAGCTTTTTCACCTCGTCCACCTTGCCCTCGGGAAGCACCTGGGCCAGCACATGGTCAATGCCGACCTGGCGGGCGATGGCCTCAGCGGTCTGCTGGTTGTCGCCGGTGATCATTGCCGTCTGGAAGCCCATGGTGCGCAGCGTCTGGATGGCCGCTTTGGAATCCTCCTTGAGGGTATCGGCGACGGCTATCGCCCCGGCTGCCCGGCGCTCGCCCTCGGCGCCCACGGCCACCCACATGACCGTCCGCGCCTCGGCCTCCCACTGTTGCACCTTGGCCGCAAGGACAGCGAGGTCAACGCCCAACTCTTCCATGTAGCGCCCCGACCCAACCGCGACGGACTGACCGTCCACCGTGGCAAGAATGCCCCGCCCGCGGACAGCCTGAAAGTCCCGTGGCTCCGCCAGGGTCATGCCATCGGACTGGGCTCGCTGCACCACCGCACGGCCCAGGGGATGTTCGCTGCCCCGCTCGGCAGACGCAGCCCAGCGCAGCACATCGGCCGGGGAGAACCCCTCGGCCGCCGCCAGGTCGGTCAGCTCCGGCTTGCCCTTGGTGACGGTCCCCGTCTTGTCAAAGACCACGACCTTCACATCCTTGAGGGTCTGGATGGCCTCTCCTGAGCGGATGAGGATGCCGTTTTCGGCGCCCATGCCGCTGCCCACCATCAAAGCCGTGGGCGTTGCCAAGCCCAACGCACAGGGGCAAGCGATCACCAGGACCGAGACCGTGGCCACGATGGCTAGGGTGATGGTGCTGAGGTGCGGGTTGACCCAGGGCACGAAACTGCCCCAGCGGAGAAAGTTGTGGGTGACTCCCGGCAGGAGCACCCAGAGCAGCATCGTAGCGGTGGCGACGGCGATGACGATGGGCACAAACACGGCGGTGACCCGATCGGCAAACTCCTGGATGGGCACTTTGGAGCCCTGGGCCTCGTCCACCAGCTTGATCACCTGGGCCAGGAAGGTATCCTTGCCCACCCGACTCGCTTTGACCTTGAGGAGGCCTTCCTGGTTCACGGTGGCGCCGATGACCTGATCGCCGGGGCGCTTGTTGACCGGCATGGACTCGCCGGTGGCCATAGACTCGTCCAGGGCGCTCTCGCCCTCGACGACCACGCCGTCGGTGGGAATCTTTTCACCGGGACGGACGACCATCACATCGCCGACGGCCACCCGTTCGATGGGCGTCTCAACCTCCACGCCCTCGTCGTTCAGGATGCGAGCGGTCTTGGCCCCCAGCTCCAGCAGCTTGCGGATAGCCTGGGAGGCACGGCCCTTGGCCGTCTCCTCAACATAGCGACCGGTCAGGTGGAAAGCCATGATCATGGCCGCCACTCCGGCATAGTTGGCTACCCCATGGAAGAGAAAGTGCAGCGGGCCAGTCAGCACGGAGACCCCCGTGCCCAGGGCGATGAGGGTATCCATGTTGGCGTAACCGTGGAAGACGGCGCGTATGCCGCTGGAGTAGGTGCGCCGGCCCACGCCAAAGAGCACTGGCAGCGCCAGCACGATCATGCCCAGGTTGTGGATCGTGGCATTCGGCCACATCACTCCCCACAGCCAGTCGGGGATCATCCAGATCATGATGGGGATGGTGAATGCCCAGGCGAACCACATGCGATAGCGGGCGGCCCGCATCTTGACCTCAACCTCATCCACCTCCGGCTTGTCGGCGCCCTCCTCCTCGGCCACGAGGAGCTCGTAGCCCGCGTCGCTGACGGCCTGCCTAAAATCGCTCATGCCGGCCACCCCGGAGACGAACTCAACGGTCGCCTTTTCGGTGGCGATGTTGACGCTGGCCTCAACAACGCCGGACAGCTTCTTGAGGGCCCGTTCGACATTGGCCGAACAGGAGGCGCAGGTCATCCCACCGATGGGCAAGACCACCTTTTCGGTAGGGATGGTATAGCCAGCGTCGGCCACAGCCGCCACCATGGCACCCAGGGTGGCCTTGTCGGCATCATACTGCACGGTGGCGCGCTCCGTAGCGAGGTTCACATTGGCCTCTACGACGCCCGGCACCTTTTTCAGCGCCCGCCCCACGTGCGCCACACAGGACGCACAGGTCATGCCCTGCACTGGTAGTGTGACTTGTTTGATCATTTCTGATTTTTCCTTTTTGAACGCTCAGCGACCCGACCAGAATACCTCGGGCGCTCAGCAAGCCTTCCCAATGACTATGCTAATCCGAGCACGACTCTCGATGCTACGAAACGATAAAGCGGCCCCACACCATGCGCATCCAGCAGCTGAAGCGCTGCTCTCCGGTTCCCTGGGGGGTGAACTCGATGACGTAGGACTGGCCCTGCTGCAGCTTGACGGCGATGTCGTACTGCGGCATGATGATTTCGTTGGTGCAGCGGGTGACCTGCTTGGCGTTGATCACCCAGCGGACCGGGATGCCGGGCTGGATGCGCAGGGTGTTGGGCACAAATCCCTGATAGGTCACGTCCATAGTGACCGTCTGAACGCCTTCGCCGGCGCCGGGTGCTGGGGCGGCTGGGACAACGGGAGCCGACACACCAGGCGTTCCCAGGGCACCTGCCGATGGCGCGGCCGCCGTGGCCTGGGCGGCCGGAGCGGCTGACCGCACCGGAATGCCCACGCCAAAGTTGTCCAACCCCCGGCCCACCATCAGCAAGCCCAAGACGATGACAACCACCCCTGACAGCTTGAGCACCTGGCTCACCCGCTCACGGCTGAGCAGGGAAATCACGCTGCCGAATCCGAACATCAGCGGCACGGTGCCCAGGGCGTAGGCCGCCATGGACAACGCGCCGGTCAGGGCGCTTCCGGAGCCCAGAGCATAGAGCTGCATGGCTTGCAGCGGCCCGCAGGGCATAAAGCCGTTGATCAGGCCGATGACAAAGGGTCCCCGCGTTGTGCCACCAGATGGCTGGCCGTACAGGTAGCGGGCCACCGCTGCCAGCGGCGCAAAGCTGCCCAGCCACTGCCAGCCAGTGAGAAACGACAGGCCCATCAGGACCATCAGCACACCCACCACCAGGGTGAGCACTCCGCTGAACGTGGGGTTGACGCCAAAGA
>DDYO01000317.1 GCA_002348045.1 Anaerolineales bacterium UBA2232 | reverse complement strand
GGGCACGCCGACCATGGGCGGCATCATGATCATCGGGGTAGTTCTGTTGGTAAGCATGGTCTCTGGCCTGTGGGCCAGCACCTCCGTAGCCCTATCGCTGGCAACAATGTGCGGCTTTGGGCTGTTGGGGGCTTACGATGATTGGTTGGGCTTGGGAGATTCCAAAGGCGTGGGCCTGCTGGCAAGGGCAAAGTTTCCCGCCCAGCTCGCCTTGGGGATTGTGGCCGCATGGTGCACGCGAGGCTTCGTGGATCTGGGAGTTCTGTCGGCACCTGCTGCACTCTTCTTGGTGGTTGGTGCTGCAAACGGGGTGAACATCACCGACGGGCTTGACGGGCTGGCGGGTGGCACTTGCGCAATCGCTTTTGCTGCCTACGCGGTGATCGCCCGAGCTCAGGGCCAGCAGGATCTGGCTTCTCTAAGCCTGGTGATCTTTGGGGCCCTGTTGGGATTCCTTTGGCATAACGTGCATCCAGCCGCGGTGTTTATGGGGGACGTGGGTTCCATGGCGCTGGGCTCGGCACTTGCCATGATCGCGTTGCAGTCAGGTCAATGGGTGGCTCTTTCGGTCGTCGGCTTGGTGTTTGTCATAGAAACCCTTTCGGTCGCGCTGCAGGTGCTGTATTTCAAGGCATCGCGAGGCAAGAGGCTATTTCGGATGGCGCCGCTGCACCATCACTTGGAGCTTACGGGCTGGCCTGAGGTGCAGATAACACAGCGTCTCTGGATAGTGAGCGCGTGTGCGGCGGTCCTGGTCTTGGCATTCACCCTCTGAAGGTGGACAACGTGGCGACGGGCGTGCGGGCGGCAGTCATACAGGTGGATCATGTGCGAGCCAGTGTGCTCGGCCTCGGACGGGAGGGGCTGGCGCTCACCCGGTTCCTCTGCGAACGGGGCGCGACGGTAACCGTCAGCGACCGCAAGACAGAGGGGGAGCTTGCCTTGGCACTCAAGTCACTGGAGGGCCTGCCGGCAACCTATCTGTTGGGTGGACACCCGCTGGAGCTCTTGGATTGCGATGTGCTGTTCGCAAGCCCGGGCGTGCCACTGGACTCGGCAATCATCGCAGAGGCTCGCCGTCGCGGTGTGCAGATGAGCAGCGAGTCGAGGCTGTTCGGCCGTCTGTGTCCAGCCACCATTGTGGGCGTGACAGGTTCCAGCGGCAAGACGACCACGGTAACGCTTATCGGCGAGATGCTAAAGGGCGCATCACGGCGCGTACACGTGGGAGGCAATATCGGCCAGCCGCTGCTGCTGAGACTGCCGACCATTGCTGCGGGCGACATGGTCGTGATGGAGCTCTCGAGTTTTCAGCTGAGCTTCTGGGGACCTGACCTTGACGCAGAGCCGCATCAGGAACTCAGGACCCCCTTGTATCCGGCGGGAGGGTTCAGCCCGGCAATTGGCGTTGTGCTAAACATTACTCCTAACCATTTGGATCGGCACCCGACCATGGATGACTATGTGGCTGCCAAGGCCAAGATCCTGGAGTACCAGAAACCGGAGGATCACGCGATTCTCAACCTGGATGATCAAATGGCTGCGTCCCTATCTGCACTCACGCCAGCGCGAGTTTCTTACTTTAGCTTGCACAAGGCGGTGGCGGAAGGAGCTTTTCTCAAAGGTGATGAGCTCGTGCTTTGCCACGATGGCAAGGAATCCTTGATATGCGCGGTTGATGACGTCCGCCTCAAGGGCCGGCATAACATCGCGAACCTGCTGGCTGCGTGCGCTACGGCTTCGCTGCTTGGGGTCGAGGTTGAGGAAATGGCTGCGGTGGCAACCACGTTCGGTGGCGTTGAACATCGTCTCGAAGCCGTGCGGGCAGTGGATGGGGTGTGGTACTTTAACGATTCCATCGCGACCACCCCAGAGCGAGCGGTCGCAGCGCTGCGGTCGTTTACTGAGCCGGTGGTTCTCCTGGCGGGGGGCAGGGACAAGCATCTGCCCTGGACTGAATGGGCGCAAGTGGTCAGCGAGAGGGCGGCGGGCGTTGTGCTGTTTGGGGAAGCCGGGCCGATGATTGAGTCTGTCCTGGTCGGTATGGGTGCCAAGACGCCACCGCACTGGCGAACTGGTGGCCTCGCCGACGCGGTGGCCAAAGCGCGTGACGTGGCCAAGCCCGGGCAGGTGGTGCTCTTCTCTCCTGGCGGAACAAGCTTTGATGCGTTTCGCGACTTTGTCGAACGGGGTGAGACCTTCAAGCTCTTGGTACACGAGCTTGTTTAGGGGAGGCGTGCCATGATAGCCAAAGGATCTGTAGGACGCTACAAGATGGACTATGGCCTGACCGTCACCGTTGTCGTGTTGGTGGCGATTGGATTGATCATGGTCTATAGCACTACCTTTACCATGAGGGCGGACTCAAGTTACTACCTCAAGAGGCAAGCTGTGTGGGCGCTTCTTGGTTTGGTTGCGTTTGTGGTTTTGAGCCGACTCGATTACCTGCGGTGGAGGAAGTTGGCAATACCGGTCATGCTGCTCTCGGTGGTTGGATTGCTGGTTGTACTGGCGCTGGGCAGCGTCCGGGGTGGTTCGCAGAGCTGGCTGGTAGGTGCCTCAGTGCAGCCCACCGAATATGCCAAGCTCGGCTTTGTCATCTACATTGCGGCATGGCTTTCCTCCAAAGGCGACAAGGTGCGACAAGTCACGTACGGGCTGATCCCGTTCGCCATCCTCCT
This sequence comes from Anaerolineales bacterium UBA2232, assembly GCA_002348045.1. The sequence continues at coordinate 14,650 of DDYO01000317.1, read as the reverse complement.
GGGAGTTGTCACAGCCCTCGTGATGCTCCAGCCTGATCTGGGCGCTGCGGTGCTGATCGTGCTCACCGCCGTGGCCATGTTCTTTATCGCGGGCGCTGAGATGTCGCAGTTGCTCATCAGCCTTGTGGCAGGGGTTCCTGTGTTGGCGTTTATCATGATGCAGTTTGGCCATGCGAGGAACCGGATTGAGGTGTTCCTGGACCCGTCGGTTGACCCCGACGGCATCGGCTTTCAGATTCGCAGTATTCTCACGGCCGTTAGTCGAGGGGGGTTGCTGGGCCAGGGCCTGGGTCAGGGAGCCCAGAAGAACACACCGCCATACCTGTACCACCATGATGCGATCTTTTCGGTCGTTGGGGAGGAGCTGGGATGGATCGGGTCCTTGGCGATCATCGCCCTGTTCCTCTTCCTGGCATACCGGGGGCTCATGGCCGCGTTTCGTGCACCAGAGCCGTTTGGTGTGCTGCTGAGTTTTGGCATCACATGTTGGGTAACTTTCCAGGCTCTCATCCACATAGCGGTCAACACGGCGAGTCTGCCGTACACGGGAATCACCATGCCATTTATCAGCTACGGAGGCTCTTCTCTGACGGCCTCGTTGGCAGCCATGGGCATACTGCAGAGCGTGGCACGGGTCGGACGGGATCGGGGGGTGCAGGTCAGTGCGGTGTTTGCTTTCGGGCGGGGGAACCGGCGGCCACGTCTATCCCGCGCTCGCCGCCGTTGAAGAACTGAAAAAGAACTGTGCCCATCGGGGCGAACCGATCGAGTTGCTCTACGCTGGGACCGCGGCTGGGCTTGAGCGGGAAATCTTCCAGCGTGCGGGCATTCCGTTTGTCACAGTCCGGGCTGCGGGACTGCGGGGTTTGAGCGTTGGACGTGCTCTGATGAACCTTGGCGCGCTGATGCTGGGGACGTGGGATGCAAGGAAGATCGTCAATGCCTTCCGGCCCGACGTGCTTTTGGCGACCGGGGGTTATGCGTCGGCACCCCTGGTCGTGGCAGCTCGGCTCCGGCGATGCCCAGTGTTGATCTATTTGCCGGACGTTGAGCCGGGTCTGGCCGTGAAGGTCCTGTCTCGGATCGCGGAGCGAGTGGCGGTATCGTTCCACCAATCCCGCAAGTACTTTGCTCCGGGCAAGTCCGTAGTCACGGGATATCCGGTGCGAGGCGCCCTATTCGATGGCGATCGCACTGGATCGCGGAGCAGGATGGGCCTCGCCGCTGAGGGTCGAGTCATCCTTGTTCTAGGGGGCAGTCGGGGAGCTCATAGCATCAACCGCGCGGTTGTCGAGGGACTGGAGGAGATACTGGAGCTCGCGGAGGTGGTGCATATCACGGGTCAACAGGACCTGTCTTGGGTTCAATCGCATCAAGTGTCCTTGCCCGCTCTCCTAGCGGCCCGGTACCACGTGTATGGATATTTGCACGATGAGATGATTGACGCGCTGAGGGCTGCTGACCTGGCGGTGGCACGGGCAGGAGCCGCAACCATGGGTGAGTTTGCCGCTGTCGGCTTGCCCAGCATTCTGGTACCGTATCCGTTTTCAGGACAGCATCAGGAGGCCAACGCGGCCTTTATGGTATCGCAGGGAGCGTCCGTTCGGGTGGGAGATGGGGCGCTTGCTGACAGCCTCATCCCAACCGTGCTCCGGTTGCTGCGAGATCCGGAGGCGCTGGGCTCCNNCCCGGGAGCAGCCGCCGCTCTTGCCAACCAGTTGGTGCAGCTTATGGGAGGTGACTAGTGGGGAGTGGTTTCGCACTCGAGATACCCTACGGCCAGTTGTTGCTGCTGGTAATGTCCCTGTTTATGTTCGTCGGTGCGATGAGGGGATGGTACCGGGAGTTCTGGAGCAGTTGCTTTCTGCTGGCACTTACAGCCATCTTGCTCAAGCCAGCACTTGCCAGCGGAATCGTTGGCTACTTGTCCAAGGTGCTCAGGCTCATCATTGCCTTCGTACAGGGCGGCGCCAGCCTGGATCTGAACAAGCTGGCATCGCGTGCCACCAAGGTTGAGATACCTTTCGATGGTGAGAACCCTTATCTCTTCCTGGTGATGGTGCTGCTGGTGTTTGTTGTCATCAGCTATGGCACCCGAGAAAGCGGACAGGACGTCACCGCGATGAGTCGCATCCTTGGCGGTCTAATGGGTTTGTTCAACGGCTTTATGGTTCTTACTCTATTCAAGGAATATGTGCTTCAGTATATACGCGCACGAAGTCCTCAATTGGCGGTCTCGGCTGCTTCGCCAAATGTGACGATCGCTCTGGGCGACGTTCCTCGAAGCGGCCTTCTGGAGGGGAATGGCTTGCAAGTCCTGGCAGTGGTGGGCGCAGCTATGGTTGTTGTTCTCATAGGAAGCGTGTTGATTGGACGACCCATCGGAAAGAGGTAGTTTGGCAGACAAGCGGGTCCTGGATCCTAAGGTCGTGCACCACATCCACTTGGTGGGTATTGGTGGCATAGGGTTGAGCGCGATTGCTCGGGTCCTGCACGCATGGGGATACCAGGTCTCTGGTTCTGACGTTCAGCCGAGCACTCTGACCAAACAGCTCGAAACCGAGGGCATAGACGTGTACATCGGTCACCAAGGGGAGCAGATGAGGGGTGCTGATCTGGTCATCATGTCCTCGGCCGTACGTGATGACAATCCCGAAGTCCTGGCGGCGAGACAATCTGGCATTCCTGTCCTGCACAGGACGCACGTTCTGGGTGAGATGATGGCTGACCGGTACGGGATTGCTGTGGCTGGAACCCACGGCAAGACAACTACGACGGCGCTTATCTCGTTCGTGTTGGCGCAGCTGGGGCTCGATCCGACGTGTATCGTTGGGGGAGTGATGAACGATACCGGCTCTAATGCCCGGGTGGGCAACGGTCCGTATTTTGTGGTTGAGGCCGACGAATACGATCGCACGTTCCTCGGGTTGCGTCCCAAGCTGGCGGTGGTTACCATCGTCGAGATGGATCATCCCGATTGCTTTGCCTCGCTAGCGGATGTTGAGCAGGCATTTTGTGACTTTGCTGACACGCTGCCTGATGATGGCATCCTGGTCGGGGGCTTTGACTGCTCCTTTGTTCGTGAGCTCGTCCAGCGATCGTCCCAGCGAGGGATGACGCGTACAGTTGGATATGGCCTGGCGGCTGGATGTGATTGGACGGCTCGGGGAATTGCTGTGAATGCATGGGGAGGAAACGACTTTGACGCTGTGCTGGGAGGCAGAGTTGTGGCACGGGCAAGCATTCGCTTGACAGGTGTGCACAATGTCTGCAATGCGCTGGCCGTATTGGCAACGGCGCACTCCCTCGGTCTTGATCTCCAGCAGGTGACTGAAGCCCTTGGCAGGTTCACCGGAGTGCAGCGCAGGTTCGAGTTGAAGGGGATCGCGGGTGATGTGGTGGTCATTGACGACTATGCCCACCACCCGACCGAGATCCGTGCAACGTTGGAGGCGGCCCGGAGACGCTATGGCAAACGTCCAATTTGGGTGGTCTTTCAGCCCCACACGTTTTCCAGGACTCGATCGCTCCTTGATGAGTTCGCTGCGAGTTTTGCAGACGCCGATCACGTTATCGTTACGGACATATACGCGGCGCGGGAAACCGATGATGGCGCCGTTCATGCCCGAGATATCGTTGCTCGCATGCGCCATGCCGATGCCAGATACATCGCTTCGTTGCGGGAAGCGGTCTCTGTCCTTGTTAAAAACGTCCGGCCGGGAGAAGTCGTGCTAACGTTGGGAGCTGGTAACGGCAACATAGTAGGCGAAAAGCTGTTGGCCCTGCTGCCGGATGAGGTCGAGGATGACAAGGGAATGCGGCACTATGGACCTTGAGTTGCTCAGGAGAGCTCTCGGCAACGAGGTCAGGGAGAACGAGCCCCTGTCGCGGCATACGACCTTTGGAATCGGTGGACCGGCTGATCTGCTCGTCGTCGCCTACTCCTTGGAGACACTGAGGGAGGCCGTCGCCCGGGCGTATGAGTGCCAAGTACCCTATGTCATACTGGGCGGAGGTGCCAATCTCCTGGTGTCCGACAAAGGAGTGCGAGGCTTGGTCATCCAGAATCGTTGCCAGGCAGCGCGCTTTGTACCAGAGGATGAAGGGACGGTACTTCTTGAGGTTGAATCGGGCGCTATGCTCGCGGGTGTTGCATGAGAATCAGTAGCACAGAGCCTGGTGGGTTTGGAGTGGGCCGTGGACGTTCCGGGAACCGTCGGCGGAGCCATCGTGGGCAACGCGGGAGCCTACGGTGGATATGTGAGTGACAACCTGCGGAGCGCGCGTGTGTTTTCGCCACCTGACGACGATCGTTCGGTCGGCGCTAGCCAATTAGGACTTGGCTATCGACAGAGCCGGTTCAAGCGCAACGGGAAGGCGGCCGGCTCTGGACCCGTGATCCTGTCGGCAGTATTCTCCCTGCAGGCTGACCCCGAGGACTCGGTCCGGCAGCGGGCTGCCGAATGCGGCACGCTGCGGGCTGAGAGACAACCGTCTGGCGCGAGCGCGGGCAGCATTTTTAAGCGGACTTCCCAGTACCCAGCCGGATTCCTGATTGAGACGGCCGGGCTCAAGGGCCTGAGGTGTGGTGGCGCGATCATTTCGCCCAAACATGCCAACTTTATCCTCAACGAGGGTGGGGCCACTGCTGGGGATGTCCGGAAGTTGATCAAGATCATACAGGATACGGTCAAGTCCAAGTTTGGGGAGTCACTTGAGCTGGAGATTGAACTGGTGGGTGAGGAGTAGTGGCCAAGTCTCCTAAGGATGAGAGAAGGATCATGAAGACAAGAGTTGGCGTCGTCTTTGGCGGTCGGTCGGGTGAGCACGAGATCTCGCTCTTGTCAGCCGAGTCAGTGATGCAGGCCCTTTCACAGAGTGGCTACGAAGTGGTGCCCATTGGCATCACTCGGTCCGGCCGATGGCTGACACGAGGCAATCCGATGGACACATTGAGGGACCTGGCTGACAAGTTGGCACTGGGGACTTTGGAGCCGCCGGAGACCGGCCAAGCAGTCACAATTCTGGGACCTCAGGAGATGGTGCCGAGTTCAATTGGCGGCAAGGTTCCTGAAGTTGACGTGCTTTTTCCAGTGCTCCACGGGCCCTATGGCGAAGATGGTACTATCCAGGGTCTGTTGGAGTTGGCTGATATCGCTTACGTTGGGGCAGGGGTTCTGGGTTCGTCGTTGTGCATGGACAAGGCGGCTCTGAAAGCCGTGTTTCGTGCCGAGGGACTGCCGACACCTGCGCACATCGTTGTCCGCAGGCACGAGTGGGAGACCGGGCGCGTCGCCGTTATGAAGCGGGTTGCGGAGGAAATTGGGTATCCCTGTTTCGTTAAACCCGCTAACCTGGGATCCAGCGTGGGTATCAGCAAGGTACATGATTTGAGTGAGCTGGGAACCGCGATGGACATAGCAGCGAGCTATGATCGGCGGCTGCTGGTCGAAGAGGCAATCAACGCTCGGGAAATCGAATGCAGCATCATTGGCAATGACCAGCCGATGGTCTCGGTCCCGGGAGAGGTAGTACCAAAGAGAGAGTTCTATGACTATGTTGCCAAGTACCTGGATGACTCGACTGAGTTGATTGTGCCAGCACGCCTGCCCGAGGGCAAGGCAGAGGAGATCCGAGCTCTGGCAGCCCGGGCCTTTGTAGCAGTTGATTGTGCGGGCATGGCTCGGGCGGACTTTTTCCTGTGCCGGGATACGGGCAACGTGTATATCAATGAGCTTAACACGATTCCCGGTTTTACGTCGGTTAGCATGTTTCCGCGCCTGTGGGAGGCGAGTGGGGTCTCCTATCCGGAGCTTGTGCATAGGCTGGTTCAGTTGGCCTTTGAGCGCCATACCGAACGGGCTCGTCGGTCGACAGCGAAGGCTCTCTGAAAGGACAACCAGTGCCGAGTAGCGGGACGCACCGAAAGAAACGATCAGGTCGCAGAAGGGGTAGCGGCTTCTTCTTCGGCTCGCTGCTGCATCGGCTCAAAATCAGAACTATGAAGGGGACCCTGAGCCCTAGCCAGTCCCTCGCGGCTGTACTTGCAGTGGCCATGGTAGCCGCCCTGATCTGGTTCTGGGTTGATCTGTCCTTCTATGTCTACGCGGCTGAAATGGATGCCGGTGCGCTTACAAGCACGGACGAGCTTTATAGGGCTGCCGGACTGCATGGGCTCAGCGTGTTTTTTGTGAATCGCGAGGCGGTTCAGGATCGGGTAAGGGAGGCACTGCCAGCCGTCAGGCAAGTAGAGGTGCGGTGTGCTCTTCCGAATCGGGTCTCACTGATCGTCCAAGAGGAACCCGGTCGGGTAATTTGGCACACTGGACAGGGAGAATTTCTGATCGATTCACATGGTCGAGCGCTGAGACGAGTGGACGGTAACGGACTGGATTTGCCTCGCATACATGACCTGGACGCTCGAACTCTTCTGCCGGGAGAGCTGGTGGACCGCGTTGCCGTTGCAGGGGCCATCGAGCTTCACCGCTTGCTGGATGGGGTGGTGCAGTTTGAGTACTCCCAGGTGGCGGGGTTGGTGGTTCCTGATGCCCGGGGCTGGCGGGTCTACTTTGGGGACAATAAGAGCCTGCCGGAAAAGGTGGCCACTATGCGGGCGCTGGTGGAGAGGGTAGTTAGCACCCGGTCGGGTGCGACAGTGATTGACGTACGATTTCTGGGCGGAGCGTACTACCGCTGAGCGGTAATACCCTGCCTTCTGCGCGGTACGGGTGTCCTGCGCCGTGGTCGGAGGTGTGGCTTGGATAGAACCATCGTTGGAATAGACGTCGGCACGACCAAAGTGTGTACGCTGATCGCCGAGCTTGATGAAGCCGACCGGCTGTGTGTGGTGGGTGTAGGGGTCGCCCCTTCTCAAGGGCTGAGTAAGGGCGTGATCGTGAACGTGGACGATGCGTCCAAGTCCATCGCTGCCTCCATCCGGCGGGCTGAACGTATGTGCGGCTACACCGTCGAATCAGCTTACGTAAGCCTCGGGGGAAAACAGATCTCCTCGCTGAACAGCCGAGGTGTGGTGGCTGTTGGCCGCGGGGAGCGCTATATCGTTGAGGAGGATGTTGCTCGTGCCATCGAAGCAGCCCAGGCCATCGCTGTAACGCACAACAGGGAGATCGTGCACGTTATTCCCCGCACCTTCATCCTGGATGGCCAGGAAGGTGTGCGCGATCCAGTGGGGATGATGGGCTTTCGTCTGGAAGTGGAGGTTCACCTGGTAACGGGCGCTACGGCATCGATACAGAACCTGAGACAGTGCATCCGGAGCGTCAACATTGAGATCAACGAGTTGGTGGCTCAGCCTCTCGCGTCCAGTGAAGCAGTCCTGACACCCGAAGAGAAGGAGACCGGCGTTGTCCTGATGGATAGTGGTGGAGGCACCACAGACGTCGCGATCTTTGTTGAAGGGGGAATCTGGCACACATCAGTGCTGCCAGTTGGAGGTGCCAACCTCACCAACGACATCGCGTTTGGCTTGCGCACGCCTGTTGCGACTGCCGAGGAGCTGAAGCTGGCCCACGGGCATGCAATGCCGGAGTGCGTGGGCGAGGATGAGACCGTTGATGTGAATGCCTTTGGCGATGCAGCAACTCAGTCGGTGGGCCGCCGTCACTTGGCTGAGATCATTGAGGCCCGGGCTGAGGAGATCTATGTCCTTGTCACCGGCGAGGTGAAACGGGCAGGATATGAGGGGCTGCTTCCGGCCGGGCTGGTCCTCACCGGAGGCACCGCTGAACTCAAGGGCTTTAAGGACTTGGGGAGTGAGATGCTGCAAGTGCCGGTACGGGTTGGGCGAGCCTGGAATCTGGGTGGACTGGCTGAAGCGGTTGCAGGGCCAGCCTACGCTACGTCGGTCGGCCTCCTGCTATGGGGAGCTCGTAATAGCCTGGACCCGCGGCCTCAGCCGAGCGCGGGCCGATGGTCAAAGCTGTACAGACGATTTGGTGACATGTTCGGAGCGCTGTTGCCACACTGAAAGGAGAACGGGGGATATGGACGCTGAAGTCGCATTGGGGAATCTGGCCAAAATTAAGGTCGTCGGGGTGGGAGGCGGTGGCAGCAATGCCATCAATCGGATGGTGGATGCCGGACTTCGAGGCGTTGACTTTGTCGCCGTCAACACGGACGCCCAGGCGCTGGCGATGTCGAGGGCAGAGTCGCTGGTGCGGATTGGCTCCAAGCTCACGCGAGGACTGGGATCTGGTGGTGACCCGGAGGTCGGCCGAAAAGCAGCTGATGAATCACAGGAGGAGCTGCGCCATGTTCTTGAGGGGTCGGACATGGTCTTTGTCACCGCAGGAATGGGTGGAGGTACGGGCACCGGCGCCAGTGCTGTCGTGGCGGGAATTGCTCGTGACGTGGGGGCGCTAACCATTGGGGTGGTGACCAGACCCTTTGCTTTTGAAGGAGCACAGCGCGCCCGCGTCGCTGACGATGGTTTGGGGAAGCTCCGTGAGCAAGTGCACACCCTCATCGTGGTGCCCAATGACCGGTTGCTGCAGATCGTCGACAAGAAAGCGTCCATTCAAGATGCGTTTCGCGTGGCCGACGATGTCCTCAGGCAGGCCGTCCAGGGCATCTCGGAAATCATCACCGAGCCAGGTCTGGTTAACGTAGATTTCGCTGATGTGCGAGCGGTCATGTCCCATGGCGGTTCCGCCTTGATGGGCATTGGCCGTGCCGCAGGGGATACCCGGGCGGCTGATGCCGCGCAACAGGCTATCTCGAGCCCGCTCCTTGATGTGACCATCGACGGTGCCAAAGGCGTGCTGTTCAATATCTGTGGTGGGCCAAACCTCAGCCTGCTGGAGGTAGAACAGGCGGCGGCGGTCATCCGAGAGCGTGTGGATGCCGGTGCGAACATCCGCTTCGGGGCAGTGATCGATGAAACAATGGGTGACGACATCCAGATCACGGTGATTGCGACCGGTTTCAGTGCACAGACCCGAGCTCAGGTGCGGACGTATGCTGGTCAGGGTCGTAAGACAATTGACTTTCCGATGCGCCCGGCCGAGAACGAGGATCTGGACATTCCTGCCTTCCTGCGACGTCGGTAGGAGTACATTGGCGTGCCAAGCTGATGGACCGGTGAGAGCATGCTGGTCGACTGTCACATGGTGAAGCAGGACAAGTCGCTTCAGATGGAATGGAGACCGTTAAGCTGGCCCATCGGTGTTGGCCGAGCGTGATTATCCCACGCGCTGCGCGGTGGTGTAGGGGAGCTCAGATCCCCCCGTTCTGGGCTCCCCTACGCCCTTGCTAGGATTTACAGAAGTAAGCTTAAAAAGGACCTCGTTTCCCTGGGAACCCCTTGTCGCCCCTCTTCTTTTGTGATACACTGGCTTCGCCTGACTACTACTTGTCGGCACTGAAGGCGCCGGACGCACTACTGCTAGTGCTTACTCCCCGCGAGTCCGGGCCTTTCCTTTCTGGAGGCTGGGTCACATGCTCTGTCCCTACTGTCAGGAAGGCGACTCTCGAGTTATCGATACCCGAGACGTGGGTAGTGCCATACGGCGCAGGCGAGAATGCTCCAGATGTCGGCAGCGCTTTACTACGTACGAGCGCCTTGCGCCGGTTAGCCTTCTCGTGGTGAAACGCGATGGCCGACGAGAGCCCTTCGACCGGGAAAAGCTCTATCGAGGAGTCTACACGGCTTGCGCCAAGCGCCCGATTGCTGAGGAGACGATTGAAGGCGTCGTGACCAAGGTGGAGAACGAGCTGTTCGGCCTCGGAAAGGCTGAGGTTGACAGCAGAGTGATTGGGCAGATGGTCATGGATGAACTCAGAGAGCTGGATGACGTGGCTTACGTTCGATTTGCCTCGGTATACAGAAGGTTCAAGGACATCGATGGGCTGGTAGAGGAGATCAATGAGTTCCGTCGGTGGAAGCAGCACAGCCAGGTGACGGAAGAAGATCAAGACCCATAGCCAATCGTTCGTGTTGGACGTGGGCTTGTCCCAGGCTTAAAGCCAGGGGCACAGGATGCAAGCTGGGAGCCAACAATGCAGCAGGTTGAACGAAAGGATCATACAATCGAAGGCGTGCAGATCACCAGCATAGGTGTTGCCGCGGTGCAGAAGCGCGATGGACGTGTGGTTGCCTTTGATCCCAAACGGATCTATGCGGCCATCAAGCGGGCTTGCGTTGCAGTTGGGATGGACGGCAACGACGAGGAAGTGGCGCGCTGGACCAGGCACGCGGTTGAGAAGCTGGTGGCTCGCTGTGGCCCTCAGGGCTGCCCCAACGTGGAGCAGATACAGGATATCGTAGAGGAAGTGCTGATCTTGGCTGGGGCGGTGAAGGTTTCCAAGGCGTACATTCTGTACCGCCATCAGCGCTCACAAGCTCGGGAGACCGACCGGCTCTTGTTGGATGGCATGAAGCTGGTGGACGACTACATTGACCGCTCAGATTGGCGTGTGAACGAGAACGCCAATATGAACTATTCGCTGCAGGGGCTGAACTTTTATGTGGCCTCAACCATCGCGGCCAAGTACTGGCTGAACAAGATATACCCACCAGAGGTCACTGAAGGCCACCAGGACGGCGATTTCCATATCCACGACTTGGGGATGTTGGCGACGTATTGTTGCGGATGGGATCTGCAGGATCTCCTCCTCCGTGGTTTTGGGGGAGTTCCGGCGAAGCTTGAGAGCAAGCCTCCCAAACACCTCCGCAGTGCGCTGGGACAGATTGTGAACTTTTTCTACACTGTTCAGGGCGAATCCGCCGGGGCTCAAGCGATCTCGAGCTTTGATACCCTGTTGGCTCCCTTTGTTCGCTACGATGGGCTTACTTATGCTGGCGTGAAGCAGGCCATACAGGAATTCGTGTTCAATGTGAACGTCCCTACCCGGGTGGGCTTCCAGACTCCCTTCACCAACATCAGTCTCGATCTTACGCCGTCGCCAGTGCTTGCACTGGAGCCTGTGGTCGTCGGCGGGCAGGCTCGGGCCGAGCTCTATGGTGACTTTCAGGCGGAAATGGACCTCATCAACAGGGCGTTGGCGGAGGTGTTGTTAGAGGGCGATGCGCGCGGACGAGTGTTCACGTTTCCAATCCCGACCTACAATGTCACAAAGGACTTTAGGTGGGACAATCCGGTACTTGACCCGTTGTGGATGGTCACAGCCAAGTACGGGATACCGTATTTTGCCAACTTTATCAACAGCGACCTGAATCCAGAAGATGCTCGTTCAATGTGTTGTCGACTGCGATTGGATAACCGAGAGCTGCGCAAACGTGGGGGAGGTTTGTTTGGGGCCAATCCGCTGACGGGTAGCATCGGCGTCGTGACCCTGAATCTGCCCAGGATTGGCTATCGATCGACCGGTGAGTCGGACTTTTTCTTCCGCCTGGATCGGCTGATGAGTGTCGCACGCACGTCCCTTCAAATCAAGCGAAAGGTCCTGGCTACGCATACCAACGATGGACTGTACCCCTACAGCCGTCACTACCTGAGGGCAGTTTACGAGGGTTTTGGCTCGTACTGGGCTAACCACTTCTCGACCATTGGCCTTGTCGGGATGAATGAGTGTTGTCAGAACTTTCTCGGTGTGGGAATCGGCCATCCAGAGGGACAGGCGTTTGCTGCCCATGTGCTGGAGTTCATGCGCGACCGGCTGCAGCAGTACCAGGAGGAAACAGGGAGTCTTTTTAACTTGGAGGCCACGCCTGCAGAGAGCGCTAGCTATCGGCTGGCCAAGGCGGACCGTCGCCAGTATCCGGACATCATTGCAGCTGGAACTCAGGACACGCCGTACTACACCAATTCGACTCAACTACCGGCTGGGTTCACCAGTGACCTCTTTGAGGCCCTGGAGCATCAGGATAGGCTCCAGACGCTTTATACCGGTGGGACCGTGTTTCACGCCTTTCTGGGCGAGAGGATTGATGACTGGCGACAAGCCAGGCTGCTAATACGTCGGTTGGCGGAGCGCTACCGCATACCTTATTTCACGTTGACGCCAACGTTCAGCATTTGCCCGGTTCATGGATACCTGGCCGGTGAGCATCGATTCTGTCCTCACCCTCATAGTGAACAAGATCTGGAGCGCTGGGGAAGATGACAGGGTCTTTGCGCCCTTTGTTGACTGGTGACAGAGAGAGGAAGAAGATGACAGTCAGATCCCAAGAACCCGAGAGCGACGACAAGCGTGTTCCGTGTGAAGTGTATTCCCGCATCGTGGGCTATCTTCGGCCTGTACAGGACTGGAACCGGGGCAAGCGGCAGGAATTCCGAGACCGGCGTCCGTACGGTGTAGCAGAGGAGAAGCCGTCGGACGTTGTCGTCGAAACAGCAGACAGCACGGCGAGGTAGCCCTGTCTCAGATAGTGCGGTATGACCGCGTCTACATAAAGGCACTTCAGACCGCATCTGCAATCGAGTACCCCGAGCACATCGCCGACGTGCTTTACCTTGGCGGGTGCGATTTCCGCTGTCCCTATTGCTACAACGTTGACCTGGTTCTGCATTCCGACGCGATGCCGGACCTGGATCTGGGGCAGGTGCTTGGCAAGCTTGCTGGTCGCCGAAGACTGATTGACGGTGTAGTGATCAGCGGCGGCGAGCCAACCCTACAGCCAGGGTTGTTGGAGCTCATGGGCAGCATCAAAGATCTGCAGCTGCATGTCAAGCTGGACACCAATGGGTATCACCCAGAGATCGTGCGCCGTGCGGTGAATTGCGGCGTGGTGGACTATATCGCGATGGACGTCAAAGGTGACTTGAACCATTATGAGAGGGTTGCCGGCGTCGCCGCGGAGACGGGACGGCTGAGGGAGTCCATTGCGGTGATACTGGAGTCTGGGCTTGACCACGAATTTCGTACGACGATTGTTCCTGGTTTTGTCTCCGAGGACGATGTGGCCATGATCGCTGGCGAAATCCGTGGGGCGCGTCGGTATTTCCTGCAGGGTTTTCGTGCAACGCGTACGATAGCCTGGAGTGAAAGGCCTCCGATGGTCCCATCAAAGAACCTGATGATGGCGATGGCCAAGCGGGCAGCCCTTTATGTGCAAGAGGTTGGCCTGAGGATCGAAAGCTAGGGATTGGATCCGCTGTGGTGTTGGCTGCCGACAACCACCGGGTTCCAACTTGGATGTGGTTGAGCTGTCACACATGGGTGTGGAAGAGCGTGCAGGTTCCCGTCAGGGAACTTGTGGAGGTTGGCCCCCTTCGAGTTCGTCCTCGTAGTTGTCAGACTGCTCCGATTTGACAACCAGACCCTGGCCAGTATAATATGACCTTTGGCATTGGCAATCGGCCTGGTTTTGTTTTCAGCCTCCACTGCAGCACCGGGAACTTAAGGGAATAGCCATAAGCAGTGGGGGCACTTTGTGTCTCCGGCCGTACCCAGGAACGATCTGTGAGGAGATGAGGTCAAATGGCGATACCAGCCATACAAGCGACAGAGGGCAACGGCGACCTTGTTCTCAACCCAATTCGAACATACGCACGGTTACCTGATGCATATGCCCTCCCTAACCTGATCGAGATGCAGGTGCACTCTTACAACTGGTTTAGGGACGAGGGTTTGGCGGAGCTATTCGAGGAGATTTCGCCGATTGTAAGTTTCAGCAGCGACCTCGAAATGAGCTTTGTGGACAGCTGGTTTGATCCACCGAAATACGCGGAAGAGGACTGCCGGAATCGAGACATGACCTTTGCTGCGCCTTTGTACGTCAAGGTGCGGCTGAAGAACAATGCGACCGGCGGGGAGATTACTGAGCAGGCAGTCTACATGGGTGACTTTCCGCTGATGACCGAGCAGGGGACCTTCATCATCAATGGTGCAGAGCGCGTGGTCGTCAGTCAGTTGATCCGTTCTCCAGGCGCTTACTTCACGGTGGAAGATGACCATGTATCAGGCAGGCCCTTGTGCATGGCCAAGCTCATACCCAACCGGGGAGCCTGGCTAGAGCTTGAAACGAGCCGTCGTGATGTCCTTTCGGTGAAGGTGGACCGTAAGCGCAAGATCCCTGTCACGGTCCTCCTGCGCGCGGTAGGTGCGTTGGACCTGTCCACGGATGGTGCGGACCTGATCCAGGAAGGCACTGACGAGGAGCTGCTGAACCTGTTTGCGCAGGTCGATACCATGGCGGATCATCCGTTCATTGTGCGGACGATCGAACGGGATACCACCAAAGATGCTGAGTCGGCGCTGGAAGAATTCTACAAGCGCATGCGTCCAGGTGACCCGCCCACGCTTGACAACGCCCGTAACTACCTGCAAGCGTTGCTGTTTAATCCTCGCCGTTACGACCTGGGCAAGGTCGGACGATACAAGCTGAATAGGCGGTTGCGAGTGTCTGTCCCGCCGACCACCCGCACTCTGACCAAGCTTGATCTTGTGCGCATTGTCGGCAGAATGATCCAGGTGAACACTGGATCTGAGGACCCGGACGATATTGATCACTTGGGCAATCGTCGTATCAAGACCGTCGGTGAGTTGATTCAGAACCAGCTGCGAATTGGGCTCTTGCGCATGGAGCGCATGGTGCGCGATCGCATGAGCACCCGGGGGCCGGAGCAGCTCACGCCGGCGGGGTTGATCAACATCCGGCCGGTGGTTGCCGTGTTGCGCGAGTTCTTTGGCGGCAGTCAGCTGTCGCAGTTCATGGATCAGACAAACC
>DDYO01000270.1 GCA_002348045.1 Anaerolineales bacterium UBA2232 | reverse complement strand
TGATCCTGACCGACGACAACTTTGCGTCAATAGTGGCCGCCATCGAGGAAGGCCGTACCATCTACTCCAATATCCGCAAGTTCGTCTACTACCTCATTTCCTGCAACGTGGCGGAAATACTGGTGATATTCCTTTCGATGCTGGCCGGCCTTCCATTGCCGTTGCGTCCGATACACCTGCTCTGGCTCAACCTGGTGACCGACGGTCTGCCCGCACTGGCGCTTGGTGTGGAGGCTGGCGAGCCGGGGATCATGAAACGACCCCCGCGTCCGGCACGGGAGCCGATCATTAACCGCGAGATGGTATGGAGCACGCTTCTGCAATCTGTTGCCATCACGGCGACGACGCTGGGTGCTTTCTTGATCGGCCTACGCCTCTATCCCGAGTCCCTCACAGCAGCACAGACCGTTGCCTTTGTGACCCTGACCAGCTCAGAGCTGCTGCGAGCCAGCACGTCACGCTCGGAACGTTATCCCCTGCACCGCCTTGGGCTTTTCACCAACCGAGCCATGGTGTGGGCAACCGGCAGTTCCTTGGTGCTGATGCTAGCAGTGGTGTATCTACCTCTGTTTGAATCCATCTTTTACACCCACAATCTTCCCATCCAGGACTGGCTGTACATCCTGCCGCTAGCACTAGTCCCATCGATCGTCGCCGAGTTGGGAAAAGCATTCTTCTCGCGCATCGAGAAACGGCGTCTGCCATCAGTGGCCGCCTGACATCAGCGCCCAACGGTCACAGAGAACAGTGCCTGCCACGCGGCAGGCACTGTTCTTTTCGGCCCGCCTGCCCGTGTGCTATAATCGTGGAACGATGGCGACCGGCAGCGGTCACTCGAGGGGGCTAACACCATGTTGAGATGCTGGCCACGGGCAAAGGCAGTGCTCGCGAAAGAAGGGGCGTTTCTCCTCATCCTGCTCCTGCTGCTGACCTTGGCGCTCTCAATGCAGTGGCACCGCCTTCAGACACCTCCCGACCCGGCTCCACTCGGGCACTGGGTACCCCTGGACCTCTTGAGCGGCAGGATCAATGCTCTCATAGCCACGTCAGCAGACGGCGTTCCAACCCTCTACGCAGGAACCGAAGGCGGCGTATTTACGAGCCTTGATCGGGGCGCTACCTGGCTCGCACGTAACGAGGGACTGGGAAACCGCACGGTGCGCACCCTCGCCGCAGACCCTCATGATGGTGCCACCCTGTATGCCGGCACGTCTAACGGTCAGATCTACCGCAGCCTGGACGCAGGAGACTCATGGCAGCCAGCCACGTCCGGCGCACCTTCGTCCGAGATTATCGCCCTAGTGGTCGGCCCGCATGACTCCCGCGAGCTATACGCAGGTACAGCCCACCACATGCTCATCAGCCACGACCGCGGAGCGTCCTGGGATCTGACGGGAGGATTTAGCGGAACCCTGCAGTGCCTGGCCGCTGACCCTTCTCAACCTGGGGTGCTGTACCTGGGCACCGCAGGCAACGGCATCTACCGGAGCCTGGATCGGGGCGCCACCTGGATCCCTGTCGGGCACACAGCAGGCATCACCGACGTGACGGCACTGGCTTTGGTGCCGCGGGCGCCTGCCACGATCTATGCCATCGCCCATGGAAAGGTGTACCGCAGCGAGCACCTGGGCATGCCCTGGACCTACGCCGATTCGTACCGGGACAGATCTGTCGCCAGAAGTCTGACCATTAATCCTAGGAATCCCCTTGAGGTGTTTGTAGGGCTGAACGACGGACTCTACAAGAGCACGGACGGCCGACAGAGCTGGGGGCGCAGCGATGCCGGCATCGCCGGTTTGGACATCACCTCTCTGGCCATGGATGCCTTCGATAGCCGAGTGCTCTATGCCGCATCCGGACACGAGTTGTACGTCAGTGAGGATTCGGGCGCATCCTGGAGACCAAGGGCGCCTATTCCCAGAGCACGGGCCCCCATCAAAGCCATTGCCTACGACACCACCTACGGTCAGACTGTGTACGTGAGCGCGCTTGGAAGCGGCCTGCACTCCACCCAGGATGGCGGGACCACCTGGCACTCCCACGTCGATGACCTGCCCCGCACGGACGTGACGGCTATCGCCCTGGATAAGCGCGGTCCTGAGATCATCTATGTGGGATTCCATGACGGCCTCATCATGAAGAGCGTTGACGGTGGAGCAACCTGGCCTATCAGTGTTGCGGTGACTACTGCTCCCATCAATACGCTTGTCATCGACCCCACCAGACCCTATCGCGTCTATGCTGCCTCAGAGGAGGGACTCCTCTACCGCTCCGATGATGCCGGGGTGAGTTGGACAGCGACTGGCGCCAACCCGATTGACGGCATTCGTCAGCTCTGGATGGTGCGTGGCGAGCCACAGTCCCACCTCTATTGTGTCAGTGACCAGGGGCTCTTGGTAAGCGCTGACAGCGGGGACTCTTGGACCCTTTATCTTTCGGATGCCTTGTGGCTGGTCCCGCAGACAAGCAGCAGCGTCCCGGTGGCTATCACACGCGCCAGCGAGCCGAGCCTCACAGGAGCCGGCGTTGGCCAGGCCGTCGTGGTTGAGGAAACACGCATCACTGCCGTCGCCGGGGGCGTCCGCGGTGTGGCGGCCAGTCCCAGAATTGCAGGAGGGCTCTACGCGCTGGTACAGGGAGCTGGAGTACTACAATCCATTGACGGCGGCTCGCGCTGGGATGTGCTCGGCACCGGGCTCGAACATGCCGACCTGAAGTCGATCAGCGTGAGCACAGACTATGCCTCAGACCTCATCCTGGTTGGAACGAACGAAGGGCTGTTCCGCTTCGAGTAAGCGACCAAGCCATAGCTGTGGGCACCAACGCAACGAAAGGCCTCCACCGCCCACAGGCTGGTGGAGGCCTTTTAGGTCCACGCTGCTGGCCAAAAAATAGGTCCAAGCTGTCTTGGCCGGGCTCTTCCTGGCAGCAGGCTCCGCGCCTACTGCTTCTCCTCCATCTTCTTTTTCTCTTCGTCGACCAATATTCGGCGGAGGATCTTGCCTACGATGGTCTTGGGCAACTCGCCCCGGAACTCAACCGAGGTCGGGATCTTGTACTTGGCCATCTTGCCCCGACAGAACTCGATGACCTCTTCCTGCGTTAGGGTCTCGCCCTCTTTCAAGATGCAGTAGGCCTTGACCGTCTCACCGCGGTATGGATCCGGAATTCCTGCCACAACAGCCTCCCGGATCTTGGGGTGCTGATACAGGACTTCTTCCACATCCCTGGGGTAGATGTTGAAACCGCCGGCGATGATCATGTCCTTCTTGCGGTCCACGATCTGAAAGTAGCCATCTTCGTCTATCCGGGCAATGTCGCCGGTGTAGAGCCACCCATCTCGCAAAGCGATGGCCGTTTCCTTCGGCATGTTCCAGTAGCCCTGCATCACCTGCGGACCGCGCACAATGAGCTCACCCGACTCGCCAAGGGGCATCTCCTTTGTTCCGGTCTCAAGGTCCATAATCTTGGAATCGGTGTCAGGCCAAGGTACGCCGATAGTGCCGATCTTGTTGCCCACATAGACCGGGTTGGCATGGGTCACGGGAGACGCTTCCGACAAACCATATCCTTCCACCAACCGTGCTCCGGTCAGCTCCTGGAACTTGGTCTGCACCTCGACTGGCAGCCCCGCCGCCCCGCTGATGCACGCGCGGATGGATCGGACATTGTATTTCGCCAGGTCCGGGAAATTGTTGAACGCTACATACATGGTAGGGACACCGGGGAACAAGGTGGGATGGTGCTTGCTGATGTTCTCCATGAGCGTCTTGAGGTCGCGCGGATTGGGGATCAGAAGGATCGCTCCTGCAACATAGATCGTGAAATTCATGCAGGTTGTCATTCCATAGCTGTGATAGAGCGGCAAGGCAGCTATGACGATTTCCTTCGCTTCCTGCGAATCATGCAGCCAGTGCCGGCACATCACCGCATTGGACATGATGTTCCTGTGCGTCAGCTCCGCGCCCTTGGGAACGCCCGTGGTCCCGCCCGTGTACAGAAGGCAGGCCCGATCACTGGGCAACCGCGGCACCGCAGCCGGCTTCTCTGGAGCCTTGGCCAGGAGGTCCTGGAACCAGTAGGTGTTGGCATCTCCGGAGATGTCCTGGCGGTCGCCGTCGTGCTTTTCCTTTGCCAGTGTGAACAACAGCTTGAGCACGGGCGGGAAATACTCTTTGATGTTGGTCACGATCACCCGTTTCAGAGCGGTGTTGCCGCGCACCTTCTTGACAATGGGGTAGAATCGACTCATGACCACGATCGTTTCCGCGCCCGAGTCCTGAAGCTGATGCTCCACCTCGGGGGCGGCGTAGAGTGGGTTGAAGGGAACGACGACGGCACCGCTCCGCAGCGCTCCATAGTATGCAATGATGAACTGCGGGCAGTTGGCCATGTACACGGCCACCCGATCGCCCTTCTTGACACCGAGTCCCTGAAGGGCAGCGGCAAAACGATCGACCAGCTTATTCAATTGGGCATACGTGAGCTTGGCACCCATGTAGATAGTAGCGGTGGCGTCCGGGTACTTTTGTGCAGATTCAACAAGATTGCTGTCCAGAGGTCGGTCGGGGTAACTGATGGTATGTGGCACTTGCGGTTCGTACGACTTGAGCCAGGGTCGTTCCGTCATCTCCACTCCTCCTTTGAGACAGACCCAGTCAAGAGACGCGAGTTACGTTTACAGTATAGTAGCAGCAAGTTCGGCCGTCAAATGCAATTGACCAAGGTCCGCTTCTTTCTCCTTTCTCCCGCAAAGAGAGCTGCGCCCAGTGCTCCCATCAGTTGCGGATTGGGGGCGACATGAATTGGCATGCCCGCCAACTTACCCATGGCAGCGACCACGGCCGTATTCAGAGCCACTCCTCCTGTCATTACCAGCAACGGCTCCAGTCCAACTCGGTGGACCAATCCCATGATTCGACTAGCAATCGCCTCGTGCAGGCCCGCCGCGACGTCGGCCCGATGGGCGCCGCGGGCGATGTGTGAGATTGCTTCGGACTCGGCAAATACGGTGCAGGTGCTGCTGACGCGAACCGGCTTGCCCGCTTGGGCAGCGAGAGCTCCCAGGCCTGCCACCGGAACCTCGAGCGCTGCAGCCATGACTTCCAGAAAGCGCCCGGTGCCCGCCGCGCACTTGTCATTCATAGCAAAATCCACGACCTGTCCTCTCGAGTCCAATCGAATCGCCTTGCTGTCCTGCCCACCAACGTCAATGATGGTTCGGGCGCCCGGAAGATGGTAGAAGGCGCCCTTGGCATGGCAAGAGACTTCGCTGATTTCCTCATCAGCGAAGGTAGACCGAACGCGCCCATAGCCGGTCGCAACGGTATATGCGAGATCCTTGTCGCCGACGCCGGCCTCGTCCATCAGCCTGCCGATCAGTGTTTCAGCTGCCTCCTGACCCCCGTAGCCAGCCGCCGCGACACCGTTGGCGAGGAGGTGCTGGTCGCCGTCGACCAGCGCCGCCTTCACTGTGAGGGAGCCAATGTCCACTCCCAGGTAGCAGGCGGTCATCGGGGAGCTCCAAGAGACTCGACAAAAGCCTGAATACGCGTTTTCACCGCTTCAACAGCAAAGCTGCGCGGATCACACATGTCAGCATCGATCAAGAGGCCGGGAGCCCCGGTCCGCTCCATCACCTGCCGTCGAATGGCATACTGCCCCAGCGAGTAGGGCTTGCAGCTGCGATTGTTGTGCATGACAAACCCGTCGACCTGGTACTCCTCCATGAGTCTGACGATGAGGTTCCTTCGATGCTCGAGGCCCTGGTTCAGGAATACGCTGGAATACGCCAGTGCCAACCCCTCCAGCGCATCCCCCTCCGGAATGCGTTCGGCCCAGCCGCCCGTGTAGGTATCGACCACAAAACAAGCGCCATAATCGGCAAAGTAATTGTAGAAACGGTACAAATGGTGCCAGATGGCGATGTTGTCCCACAAAAGCCGGTAACGTTCGCCAGCGACTGCCCCAATCCCCTGGCGGACACGTGCCTCCACCTCAGCCCGGAGGTGCGAATAATAGCGTACGGCGTGGCTAGTGCCTCTGAGCGCAACTATGGGCGCCATCGTCACGAACAGATCGGGAGCATTCAAAGGGGAAGGATGGGCGCGGCACATGCCCCGTATGGCGGACCAGTGATCAATGGCCTGGTTGGACAGGACAATGGCCCTCCGAAGCTCGCCGTGGTCCAACCTTCGTCCTGTTGCACGCTCAACAACGCGCACCAGCTCCTCCAACTGCTCACTGACGTACAAAACCAGCGATTCCGATACCTCAGCATGAGCGAACGGGGTGTCCAGAACGACGAGTGGAACGCGGTATCGTTCAGTTAGCGCCTCATACCATTTGACGACTGTGCCGCAGATGTTGTTGCAGCACACTAGCACATCAGGGATGGGAAGACCATGCATGGGAGCCCTGGCGCTATCGAGAACGGATCCCAGGTGGGTGCGCGCATAGGAGCACAAGTCCGGCGAGTATCCTTGTCTCTCCGCTATCTCACAGAGCGGCACGGCCTCTCGGCGCGCGGCGCACAACGCGGCATAGTTCTCAGGGTACAGCACCATCAAGCCCATCGCCCGCAAAATCTCGACGGGCGCGCCACTGGTCACCCATGCGACCGGTCGCCCCAGCCTTAGATGCCGCGCCGAGGTATAGTGCCACTGCATGAGTCGCTGCAGCTCTGCGCTCGTTCGCAACCGCCGGAACCTCTTATCGGTCATACGATGCGCCCGGTAGGAGACATGAGCATTTCAGAGAATGCTTGCAGCCGGGTACGTAGCTGCCCCAAAGGTGTGGTCGCATCGGTCTCCACCACCACGTATGGGACCTTGGCTTCTCGCAGGCCCTTTACGACCTGAATATCGTCAAAGGCGCAGGGATCACAGAATTTGGGCTGCACCAGCACCACACCGTCCACATGTGTGGAACGAATCCAGGCCACCAGGCGCTCGGACCTTGACTGCTCGGAGTAGTAACGCCCTGGACAAGGACTCCTCCAGGCATAATGGTCAGCAAGCGCGGCCCACGGCTCCTCAGACTCGCCCACCTGTCCAGCGTAGTGACGCTGCCCCGTGCACAGGTCATCCCCCACAACCCTGAAGCCCAACTCGTCCAAGAGGCCAGGGATGGTGGCATCATCCAACACCGTGCCAGTTACCACCACTCGAGGCCTGCTCTTTCCAGCCGATGTAGCAGGCTCCTGGCGGTCAAGGGTCCTTTTCAGCAGATCCACGTGAGCGTCAACCGGCATGACCATTCCTGCCAGGGTCAACGCCCAGCGCCCGGAATAAGGCAAAGACCCCCGAGACTGGAGTGCATCGACGAGACGCCGCTGCTCATTGTAGAGCGCGATGCTGCGACTCAACTGGTCCTGGCCAATGTCCACGCCGAGCTCAGCACCCAACATCCGCGCCAGGCTGTGCAGCTCCCGCAGGTAGTACTCCCGCGAAGCGGCCGTGCCCACCACCACAGGGAGCGAAAAGGTAAGCAGTTGGGGGCCGTTCCCCATCAGTCTCCAGATGTCCTGTACGCACTTGAGGGTATCGCACGAGTGGGCGAAGACGATCCATCTCAGGAAGGCAAACTCGCCACCAATCCACCGCTCGGTGGTTGCCTGCGCCAGAGCGCAGGAGAATGGAGGAAGCCAGCCGGCAGCCTGCGTGATGACGGATTCGAGCTGCAGCAGCCGCACCGGGGTTAGACCAGCAGCATGGAGTAGCTCCAGGGGTACACCAGAACAGAGGTAGCCGCACCCCTGCCGTCCCGGATGGCGCGACGCCCAATCCCGATAAGGATCCCCAAGCCAGGCGAGCCCTGTATCGGCAAGGCCGGCAGGAACGCCACTCGGTCTTCCGGCAAGCAGGTCCTGGCACCCCGTCAACCGAACCACGGTCATGGGCAGTCACCACCTGCTGACAACGACTCGTTCAACAGCCCTCGGATCAAATAGTCACCACGAAAGTGTCCCAGGGTCAGATACAGGATCGCCGGCTCGCGTCCCAGCAATTGGCGCTTGATGCTGGACACCGAGTGGCCCAGTGTGCGCAGCCGGCGCGCTTCGTCGCCGAGCGCCTCAAGATCGGCCACCTTGCGAACAAGCTCCTGCCTCGGATCGCCCAGGCGCACTGTACCACTGCCTGGAAAGAGCGCGTCAATCCGCAAAGAGGCCAGCATCCGCAAGGACTTGATCAGCGAGGTAAAGTCATAGTCTGGCCGGGCCGCCCGCTCCTGCCCCCCGATGTATGCATCACCGCTAAAGAGCCAGCCCTCTTGGGGTTCGTACAGGCAGATGTGATCGGGACAATGGCCCGGGGTCTCAAGGACCTGAAACCGATATCGCGGAGTCACCACCCAGTCCTCCACTGCCACTGCATGAGACGGTTCCGGCCATCCCCAGAATAGCCGACGATAGGCTTGCAGGTATTGGCGGCGGGGTTCCGCTAGGATGGGCAAGGCCATCGGATGAGCGCGAATGGTCACGCCTCGCGCCCGCTGCAGTGGGCCGTTGCCTCCGATATGGTCCTCATGGCAATGGGTGTTGACAACCTGGTCGACTGGCAAGCCCTCGAGCGCCGACACCAGCTCCCCGGCCGTGTGCGCGCAGCCCGTGTCAACCAGCAATCCATCGATCCAGTAGGCTGCTGTGTGGTAAATGCCACGGCCCATGATGCTGCGAGCGACCACGATCTTGTGGACAGCGCCAACCGATTCGATGCGCAGCATCATACCCTCGTTTGCGGAGAATCTATCAAGGATGATCCAGTCCGCCGGCCTCGCGCAATGCCTGAGCGACCTCTGCGACAAGTGCCACCGAGCGCATCTCTGCCAGATGCACAAGCACCTGCACCGTCCGACCTTCCGCCACCAACCGACGTTCATCGCGGTTCCAGATCTCGTAGGCAACGGTGAAACTCGACCGGCGTACGGCCTCCACCCAAGCCCGCGCCGTCAGGATGTCGTCAAAGCGTGCCGGCGAGTGATAGCGGCAGTTGGCCTCGACAATGACGATCCCCAAGCCATGATCTTGCCAGTAGTTCAACGTGAAGCCAAGTTCCCGCAGAAGGTTGACCCGGGCGACCTCCATGTAGATAAAGTGGTTGGCATAGTACACCACGCCTTCCGCATCAGTCTCCGCGTAGCGAACGCGGATCNNGCGCGCGGAGTTTGTTGCGTTCTCCCGTCCATGCTGCAACCCCCGCAGGCGATAAACCATCAGCCCCCTCGGCCGAGAAAGCGTGCGGCCAGAGGGGGCTGGCGGCGCTCAGATCTTGCTGCCAGCGCCTACCGACTTCAATTGCTTGATGAGCTCTGGGACTATGGTGAACAGATCCCCGACCATGCCCGCATCGGCAATTTGGAATATGGGAGCGCCAGGATCCTTGTTAATGGCCACGATGAATCGCGATTCCTTCATCCCCGCCTGGTGCTGAATTGCACCTGAGATGCCGCAGGCAAAATACAGGTCAGGACGAACCGTCTTACCCGTCTGACCCACTTGATAGTCCTGAGTGATCCAGCCGGCATCGACTGCAGCACGGGACGAGCCGACCTCACCACCGATGGCCTTAGCAAGGTCTGCCATCAGCTTGAACCCTTCAGGGCCGCCGAGGCCTCGACCTCCCGACACGATAATCTTTGCCTCTTCGAGGTTCGCCCGCCGGCGAGCTTCCTTCACCACGCGGAGGATCTCGACGTTCAGGTCGTCGGGATTCAACTCCACGGGCACCTTCTCTACGGTTCCCTGCCGAGTTGGATCTGGAGGGGACGCCCGCATAACACCCGGCCGCACCGTCGCCATCTGGGGCCGATGCCTGGCCGTAACGATCGTGGCCATGATGTTTCCGCCAAAGGCGGGGCGAGTCTGCAGCAACAAGCGTTCTCCCTCGTCCACCTCCAGTCCGGTGCAGTCGGCCGTCAGGCCTGTGTAAATGCGCTGCGAGATCCGCGGGGCTAGGTCACGGCCGATGGTGGTGGCGCCGAACAGAACGATCTCGGGCTTTATGCTCTGGATCATCTCGGAGAGGACCCTGCTGTAAGCATCGGTTCGGTAGTGCTCCAACAGAGGGTGATCGGCATAGTAGACCGTGTCAGCACCGGACGCCACGAGCTCTGCGGCCAGGTGCTCCACATTGTGCCCCAGAAGCGCTGCCTCAGTCTTGGCTCCCAGAGTGCCAGCCAGCTCGCGGGCTCTGCCCAGCAGTTGGTGGGATACTTTGGTCAACACCCCATCCCTCTGCTCAGCAAAGACCCACACGTTGCGATAGTCCTGGACGCGGGCCTCGCCAGCCACCCGCACCCCAATGAACAGGGCGGCCTCAGGGCACTGATCGACGCACGCACCACAGTCGGTGCAGCTCTCGTAAACGTGGGCTTTGCCGTTCACAACGTCGATCGCCCCAAAGGGACACGCAAACACACAGGTGCCACACCCCGTACACTTCTCTAGGTCAACCTTCAACTCCATGCTGTGCCCTCCTTAACGTGGAGACTCGGAAGTCGGTCTGGTCTGATTGCCGTGTGTATCCAATTGCCTCTCCATGGCCTTGCCCAGGCGCTCTATGCCCTCGTTGATCATGTCCGGCGTAGCCGTAGAAAAGGTCAGACGTAAGGCATCCTGCCCGCTCACTCCGTCCGGGTAGAACGCTGTGCCCGGGATGAAGGCGACTTTTTCTTCTAATGCCGCCTTGAGAAGGTCCAGTGAATTCATCGGCGGCGGAAGCATCACCCACAGGAATAGGCCCCCCTGCGGATGCGTCCAGCGCACGCCGGCTGGGAAATGCTTGGACATGGCGTTCAGCATGACAGAACACCGCTCGCGGTACACGTCGCGGATGCGCCGCACATGCTGCCGCAGGAATCCACGCTGACAGATGTCATTAGCGACCATTTGGGTAAAGATGCTAGTGTGGAGATCCGTGCCTTGCTTTGCCTGCACGATCTTGCTCAAGACCCTGGCCGGCGCCGTAATCCAGCCCAGGCGAATCCCGGGGGAGAGGGTCTTGGAGAACGTGCTAAGATAGATCACGTTCTCCTTGTGGAGCGTGATCAAGGGTGTCAGGTCCTCACCTTCGAACCGGAGCTCGCCGTAGGGGTCGTCCTCGACGATGAACACTCCGTGGCGTGATGCCAGCTCCACTAACCTATGACGTCGCTCCAACGATAACGTCACCCCTGCCGGGTTGTGAAAGTTGGGGAGGCAGTAGATGAATTTGACCCGCTCATTTTTGAGCACCTCCTCGACCTGCTCCACCTGGGTGCCAGCATCGTCCAGAGGCACCGTTATGAATCGGGCCTCGTATGCATTCCACGCCTGGATTGCGCCCAGATAAGTGGGGCGGTCGGTCAGGATTACATCGCCAGGGTCAAGAAACACCTTGCCCACCAAGTCCAGAGCCTGTTGGGAGCCGTTTACGATCTGGATGTTCTCCTCTTCGGCAGGCACCCCATACTTGCGCATCTTGTCTGCTAGAAAGCCTTTGAGCGGCGGGTAGCCCTCCGTCACGCTGTACTGGAGCGCTTGAGCCCCCTCATTGGCAAGGATGTAGCGGCAGGCTTCCTCGAATTCGCGAATGGGGAACAGCTCCGGAGCCGGCATGCCACCACCCAACGAGATGATGCCAGGTGTGGACATTAGCTTGAGCGTCTCGCGGATGACCGAGCTGGTCATCCTTCTTGCACGATACGCCAGAGCTCCTTCCCAGTTTGTTGTCCATTGTCCGTCAAGACTAATCGGCAGGTCTGGCATGGATAGCTTACTACCTCCCTCCACATGGGCTTGCAATCGTTGGCCCCAGGTCCACGCGTCTGCGCTCGAGAGCCGTCGCCACCTGAACAATGTCTTCAACCCGGTCGATCACAAAGTCCACACCGTCAGCCAGGGCAGTGGCGCCAACCAGAACGGTTATCATCCCCAACTCCCGGGGAGCTCGCAGGTTAGGCAGATGGTCCTCGATCATGATGCAATCGCTGGCGCACACCTGCAGTGCTTGCACCACTGCCTGGTAGGCCTGCGGATAGGGCTTGCCCACATAGCCGGTGTTGGATACATCATAGATACGCTCAAAATGATGTGTGATGCCCAATGCAGCCAGCACCCGGTCGGCGTGCATACGGGTAGAGCTGGTGAACACGGCCTTCCTCCAGGGGACCTGCCCCAGTGCCTGATCCAGCACCCGGTTCACGGAGAGGTACTCCTCCAACGGCACATCGTGAACGTAGGACAAATAGTCCTCCGCGTCCACCTGGTAATCCACCAGCAGGCCAGCCAGGGCTGTTCCGTACTCCTGACGATAACGTGGACGCAACACCCTAACGGTCTCTTCGTCCAAGCCCAAACGCTCCATCATGTAGCTGTCAATCCGGTCTCGAACTGCTTCCATCACTCCGGAACC
This sequence comes from Anaerolineales bacterium UBA2232, assembly GCA_002348045.1. The sequence continues at coordinate 12,913 of DDYO01000270.1, read as the reverse complement.
CTTCGGGTAGAGGGTTTCATCAAGGTCAAACAGCGCCCATAGATGATTCTCACCGGTCATCTGCCGTCGCAATGGCGTTTTGCCTCCGCTCTTACTTGGCCGTATTGGCCAAACGTACCAGCGATCGGAAAGCGCCGTGGGCTTCCAACATGTCCGACGCGACGAATTCCACCGTCCGGCCATCCACTCTCCGTGTGCCAGGCATGCCCTCAGCCATCTCGGCCTCCATGCTTTGATGGAACGACACCCGCAAGGTGACCGGGGTTGTGAGCTCAAAGCGCCGCAGGCCGTGCCGCACTGCACGTTGCGCCGCTTCCCGGATCATTCCCACCGCCTTGCTGGGCGGCACACAACGAGCAGCGTTCATGCCATAGGCTGACTTTACGACAACGGTCTCGATGTCACCCAGTAGATCCCTGGCCTCGTTCACAACGGCCTGGTCTCCTGTAACCAAGGCGACAGGGACGCCAAAGTGCGCCGCCAGGGCAGCGTTGATGCCCAGCTCGCCGACCGGCTTGCCGTTCAGCGTTACGTCCAGGACAGAGAGCTGCCACGTATGGTTCAAGACAGCATGCAGTGATCCAGCCCGGGCATGGTACGCCACAAACAGCGCCACATCACACTCCTCGTTGATACCCTGCATCATGGGGAAAGGTTTGACGCGCCCGCGAATCAGCTCGGCCGCCGGATGCAGGTCTTCGATGAGCAAGTTCATCTTGGAGCCATGCGAATCCGCCACCAGAACCTGGGAAGCCCCACCTGCCAACGCACCTTCCACTGCGGCGTTCGCATCTGCGGTCATAAGCTTCCGACCACGCTCGTACTCGCGGTCGCCATCGGTTACCTGTCCCCAATCCACGATGCCAGAACTGCCTTCCATGTCGACCGAAATGTAGACTTTCATGCTTGCTCCAGTGCCTAGATGATATTCTTCTGACGTAACATGGCGACCATGTCTTTCGCCATTTCCGATGGACTGCCTTTCAGCATCTGTCCTGGTTCCTTGGGTGGCGGCGTAAAGCTGCGCTTCACCTGGGTAGGCGAGCCTTTGAGCCCCATCTGTTCCACATCGGCCTCAACCTCGGCTACCCCCCACCGGCTCACGCCCTGTTCGCGGTAGGCCGTGATGATGGCACCGGCCGAAGGATACCGCGGAGCGTTAGCCTCCTTGGTAATGGTCAACAGCGCAGGTAGTTCTGCTGCGATCTCCTCAAAGCCGTCTTCAAGGACCCGCACAGCTTTCACCCGGCCGTCTTCCACCGTCAGCTCCCTGACATAGGTAACCTGAGGAAGATCGAGGAACTCGGCGAGCTGTGGACCCACCTGTGCCGTGTCGCCGTCGATAGCCTGGCGCCCGCAGAGCACGAGATCATAGTCTCCGATCTTTTTCACCGCATAGCCCAGGGCCGTTGCCGTGGCCCACGTGTCAGAACCGGCAAAGGCCCGGTCCGTCAACAAGATAGCCTCGTCAGCGCCCATGGCCAGTGCTTCCCGCAGAGCATCCTCAGCCTGAAGCGGGCCCATGGATACCACCACCACCCTCGCTCCGTGAGACTCTTTCAGTTTGAGGGCCTCTTCCAGAGCATTCTTGTCCTCAGGGTTGATGATGCTGGGTACCCCTTCACGGATCAGCGTGCCCGTCCTGGGATCGAGCCGGACTTCGTTGGTGTCCGGAACCTGCTTGATCAGCACGATAACCTTCATGATTGGTTTTACCTCCTGGTGATCTGGACTGCATCATCACCGCAGCCGAAGCCCAACCCTGCGGAAGAGGTTGCGCGCGATGATCTCTCGCTGTACCTCGTTGGTCCCCTCAAAGATACGGGTGATGCGCGCATCTCGGTACATGCGCTCGATGGGGTACTTTTTCATGTAGCCCATGCCTCCGTGGACCTGAACGGCCACATCAGCGGCCCGGCAGGCAACCTCGGAGCCCATGACCTTGCACATAGCTGCCATGGTGCTGAACTCGCGGCCCATCTCGCCCCGGTCAACCATCGACGCCGTGCGGTAGACCAGCGAGCGCAGACCTTCCAGCTCGATGGCCATATCAGCGATCATCCATTGAATGGCCTGCTTGGCCGCGATCGGAGCCCCAAACTGGTAGCGACTCTTGGCAAATTCCATGCTCATTTCCAGTGCCTGGTCCGTAGCCCCCACACAGCCCGCCGCCAGGCTGATGCGCCCAATGTCCAGCGTCTTCATAAAGGTCAGAAATCCGGCCCCAAACTGGCCCAGAACGTTTTCTGCCGGCACGCGGCAGTCTTCAAAATAGAGCTCCGCCGTGGACGATCCGCGGATGCCCATCTTTTCCTCTCGGTGACCCACCACAAAGCCGGGAAAGTCCTTCTCCACGATAAAAGCGGTCACACCGCCTCGCGCGCCAAGGGCGGGGTCTGTGACGGCAAGAACGCTGATCACATCGGCGATATCGCCATTGGTAATCCACAGCTTGGATCCGTTGAGGACAAAGTCTCCGCCATCACGCACGGCTCGCGTCTGGATCGCCGCAGCGTCGGAGCCCGCATTGGGCTCGGTCAGGGCAAAGGCCCCTATCTTCTCTCCCCGAGCCAGCGGCACCAGATATTTCATCTTTTGTTCTTCAGTACCATCCAGATAGATGGCCATGGCGCCGATGCCGGTATGCGCTCCAATCACCGTGGCGGTGGATGCGCAGACCTTGTTGAGCTCCTCCATGAGGATGCAGTAGCCAATCTCACCAGCTCCAGCACCACCGTATTTCTGCGGAAACGGGACCCCCATCAGTCCCAGCTTCGCCGCCTTGTGGAGCGTCTCCATTGGTACGCGTTCGTCACGATCAATCTCTTCAGCCAGAGGAGCCACCTCTTTTTCGGCGAATTCCCTGATCATGCGGCGGAGCAGTTCATACTCTTTCGGGAATGTAAAGTCCATCGCCTCCTCCTTCAGCGTTCAGGTTTTTACATGCAGCACGACGCCCCGTGCGCCGATTCACCTCACCCGCGGTAGCGCCGTTCGGGGGCTGCAGGGTCGCAACTCGTCTCCCCCGGGTTACCAAGAGACGATGCATCGGGAGGGAACAGCAGCTGGCGCCCGAGTTCCGGTTCAGAGCTCCTATCCCCTCCACGATGGGTCGCGTCAATTGCTACTTGTCCTGAAACTTGGGCTGCCGCTTCTGCAGGAAAGCGCTCAGGCCCTCAAATCCATCCTCGGTAGCAGCCAGAGCCGCGAACTTGTCCTGCTCCCGCTTCAGGGCATCCACCAGGTTGCTCTCCATCCCATGGTGAATGGCCTCGAGGATCGCGGCCACAGCCACGCCGCTCTTGGAGCAGATCTTCTTTGCCAGGTCCTGGGCGGTCTTGACTACCTGACCCGCCGGCACCACCTTGTTGACCAGGTTGAGCCGAGCTGCCTCCTGAGCAGTGATCAAGTCTCCGGTCAGGATCAACTCGATGGCCTTGCCACGCCCAACCAGCCGAGGTAGCCGAGCGGTGCCACCCCATGCCGGCAGCAGGCCTAGGTTCACCTCAGGCTGCCCAAAGCGCGCCGTATCGGAGGCAATGCGGATGTGACAGGCCATCGCCAGCTCCATGCCGCCGCCAAGGCAAACCGCGTTGATTGCGGCGATAACTGGCTTGGAGCTCGCCTCAATCTTGTTGAACAACTGCTGCCCTTGCTGAATCAGCTCCCGGTTAAACGGCTGGCCTGCCTTATACGCATCCACTTGTGCCTTGATTTCATTGATGTCGGCGCCGGCCACGAAGGCGAACTGTCCAGCTCCGGTGATGATGATCACTCGGACGTCAGGGTTGCTCTCCGCCTCGTCAAACGCGCCTCCCAGGTCGCTGATCGTTTGTGCGTTGAACGCATTGGCCGGTGGATGATCAATCGTAAGGGTCGCAATGCGGTCCTCGACGGCAAGTTTCACGTATTGTCGCTCTGCCATTGGTGTTACTCCTTTCACGACTGTTGTCATGGGTGTGTACCCAGGCCCTTTTGGGACCTGATTCCAAGCTTCTACTGCATGCTAGCTGGTGTATTCGAAAAAGCCTTTGCCCGATGCCTTGCCCAGATGCTTGGCCCGGACCTTGGTCTTGAGCAGTCGCGCGGGTCGGAAACGAGCGCCGTATTGTGCCTGCAACTTTTCCAGCTCTCCGAGCACCACATCCAGACCAAGGATGTCCGCCAGTTGGAGCGGCCCAACTCTCTCATCGGCATACTTCATGCCGGTGCCAGCGATCATGGCCATATCGATCTTGTCCGGAGGCGCAATGTTCTCAGTGATACACTGGACTGCTTCATTGATCATAGGCATCATCAATCGCTGCCAGGTAAAGGTAGTCCCTGTTTGCACCTTGCCCTCGGCCTGAAGCTGCTTGATCATGTCCAAGACGGGCTGGTCCGTCTGGTCTCCGTAGCCGTAGAACCCAGCTCCGGCTTTTTCCCCTAGCCGGCCCGCATCGAACAACGCCTTGAACAGTGGTGGGATCTCCACCCCGTACTCCTGACCCAGGTATTCTGCCGTGTGATAGACCACATCAATGCCCAGCATGTCCATCAGAGTGAAGGGGCCCATGGGCCAGCCAAACTTGACCATCTCTTCATCCATTTCCCGCGCGCTGGCAGCCCCTTCCTGCAGCACCAGAGCAGCCTCATTCAGATAAGGCATCAACAGGCGGTTCACCAGGAACCCGGGGCACTCCTGAACCACCACTGCGATCTTGCGCAAGGATTCAGTAAAAGCGACTACATCGTCAATGGTCTCCTGGGAGGTATCGAGCCCGGGAATGATCTCCACGAGTTTCATCACGTGGGCCGGGCTGAAAAAGTGCATCCCGATGACCTTCTGAGGGCGCTTGGTTGCCGCTGCCATCTCAGAAATGGACAGCGCCGAGGTGTTGGAGGCAAAGATCGTGTGTTCGGGGCAAACGCCGTCCAACTCTTCCAGAACCCGCCGCTTGACGCTCATGATCTCCGGTACCGCCTCGATCACAATGTCAACGTCGGCCAAGTCCTCATACCGCAGGGTTGGTGTGACCAAGCTAGTCTTGGCCTCCATGTCGCCAGCGCTCATCTTGCCAGTATCTACGCGCCGCTGGTAGATGCTGCGCAGGGCATCCATGCCCTTGTCCAGCATGCCCTGTTCGATATCCTTCATCACCACCGGCAGGCCCGAGAACGTGATCACCTGTGCAATGCCGCCACCCATGAACCCCGCACCCACTACCGCTGCTTTGAAAATGTACATTCTCTCTTCTCCTTCCAGATGTCCGTAGAGCTAAAGTCGGCTTCTACTGTCATTTGCGCTCAACGATGATCGCCCCACCCTGACCACCACCAACACACTCGGTGGCGATTCCCAGGCGCAGGTCGCGCTTTTGCATTTCGTGCAGAAGAGTGACGACGATTCTCGCACCACTGGCCCCAACGGGGTGTCCCAGAGCAATCGCGCCGCCGTTGACATTGACCTTGTCCCAATTCCAGCCATCGGCAGCCAGTTCTTTGCCGACTGCGAGCACCTGCGCTGCAAAGGCCTCGTTCAGCTCGATGAGCTCGATATCAGTCAGCTTGAGTCCAGCGCGCTTCAGCGCCTTGGGCACCGCGTAGGCTGGTCCAATGCCCATGATAGACGGATCCACGCCCGCATACGCATAGCTGCGGACATAGCCCAGGGGTTCCAGGCCGAGCGCCTTTGCCTTTTCAGCTGACATCACCAGGCAAGCGGCGGCTCCATCGGCGATCGGGCATGCGTTCGCCGGGGTCACCGATCCCCCCTCTTTGAACACAGTAGGGTACAGAGCAGCCTTCTGCACCGACAGGCCGGGGTTGATGCACTCGTCCTGGCTGATCATCTCAGAGGCCACTTCCTGGCCTGCCACCCGCTTGATGATCTCAATGGGGACGATTTCCTCCTTGAATTTGCCCGTCCGGGTTGCCATGAACGCCTTCTTGTGCGAGTTCACAGCGTACTCATCCTGCTCCAAACGGGAGATACCGTACTTCTCGGCGAGGTTCTCCGCTGTGCGGCCCATGATCTGGTTGCAAATGGGGTCCGTGAGTCCCTCCCATAGGGAATCGATAAAGGTCGTGTGTCGCAGTTTCAGCCCCCATCGCGCGCCCCGCACCATGTACGGTGCGTTGGACATACTCTCAGTTCCCCCATACAGGTAGATATCCCCATCCTCGGCCTGGATAGCCTGATACGCATTGGTGATGGACTGCTGTCCCGAAGCGCAGTTGCGCTGTACGGTGTAACCCGGAACGTGATCCGGCACACCGGCCATAAGCGCGGTGACACGTGCCAGGTTAGGCGCATCGCTCAACTGGCCGCAACAGCCAAAGATGACATCATCAATGAGACCAGGGTCCAATTGGGTGCGTGAAAGCACTTCTTTCATCACGCGCGCCCCCAGATCTTGTGCTGTTACGTCCTTGAGCCCACCGCCATGTCGCCCTATGGGCGTACGAACACCTCCGACGATCACGACCTCTCTCATCACAGCCTCCTTGCCGAATTTGGGATTGCAGTTCTTTCAGAGAATACAAAAGGCAAGAACCCACTTAACGGGACCAACCGTCCCATAGCAGGCTCTTGCCCCCTTGTTGCGCAGCCAGTTGCCACATGAGAAGCAAAGCTAAACGAGACCAATTCTGCTCCTCCAAGCGCCATCGCTCGCATCTCCGATCATTGATGTGGCCCAGAACTCCACTGGTCATTGTATCCACAATCTCACAAAAGGGCAATTGAGGAATCTTTGACCCTACCCCCAAGGCGGCTATAATGCTCAGCAGAGGTAGATGGCATGCCGTTCAGGAAACAACTGGGGTCTGCGCTCAAGTGGCTGTATCCCGGCATGGGGGTCAAGCGATGGCTGGTTCTGCTCGTCTTGGGGCTGGCCCTCATTAGCATCGGGGTCAGCTTTTTCTATGTTCAGGTCTACCGGGCATTGGATTTTAGCGGTGCCGCCTCTCCAATCGCGTACTGGGTTACTTTGCAATTCCTTCCACACTGGATGCGGGGAGCCTTGCTCTTTGGCTCAGGCCTGACGTGTATCGCTCTGGCAGTACTTCGGTTGAACAACTCCCTGCTTTCGGCCGTCTTCGAAGCTGACAAGGGGCGCCTGGTTGATGTTGTGTATCGTCGGCGCATGCGAAAGCGTGGCCCTCGAATCGTGACCATCGGGGGAGGGACCGGTTTGTCTGCCCTCCTGCGGGGCCTGAAGGAGCACAGTGAGAACATCACCGCTATCGTAACGGTGGCTGATGACGGCGGGAGTTCAGGGCGACTCCGAAGAGAGCTCGGCCTGTTGCCACCCGGTGACTTTCGCAACTGCATCGCAGCCCTGGCCGATGCCGAGCCATTGATGACCCAGCTCTTCCAGTATCGTTTTGGGGAGGGTATGAGCCTGGATGGTCACAGCTTTGGCAATCTGTTCATCGCTGCCATGGTGGGCATTACTGGCGATTTTGGACAGGCCATCCGGGAGTCCAGCCGCGTTCTTGCGGTTCACGGACGCATCCTACCCTCAACGATGCAAAGCGTGACCCTCTGTGCAGAACTGCACCAGCAGGCCAGCGAGCACAAGAGCCACATAGAGGGTGAGTCACGCATCTCCAAGTCCGGTACGCCCATCGAGCGGGTTTATCTGCAGCCCGACGATGCGCGCGGCTATGGTGAGGCAGTGCAGGCTCTGCTGGAGGCCGACCTGATTGTCGTTGGGCCTGGCAGTCTCTACACCAGCATCTTGCCCAACCTCCTGGTGAAGGACATTACTGGAGCCTTGCGCGCCTCCGACGCTCTGAAGGTCTACGTGTGCAACCTGGCCACCGAGGTTGGAGAGACTGACCGCTATGACTCGGCACAGCATGTACAGGCTATCCATGATCACGTCGGAGGCCACCTCTTTGATGTCGTGCTCATCAACGGCCAGCTAGCTGTCACGCAGCCAGACAACTGGAAGGCCGAAATGGTCAAGCCCGTCACCGATGTGCCCTATCGAACCTGGGCAACCGACCTCGTTGATACCGAACAGCCCTGGCGGCATGACTCGGCAAAGCTTGCCCAAGCCGTCATGGATGTGTACTCGCGGTTCCGGAAACCATAGGATTCCTGTATATCCTTGATAGGAGCCAATAGGACCTCCATGCGCCGAATCGCTATGATCAGTGTCCACACCTGCCCCCTAGCAGCCTTGGGTGGCAAGGAGACAGGTGGTATGAACGTCTACGTTCGCGAGCTCAGCCGTGAACTGGGCAACCGTAACCTCCTGGTGGACATTTACACCCGGTCTCAGGACCCCACGCTTCCACAGGTGCGCGAGCTATGGCCCAACGTACGCGTCATTCGGATTCCCGCGGGTCCTGAGAAACCGTATCACAAGAACCTTGTCTTTCAGCACCTCCCTCAGTTCGTGGGGGGTGTGCGTTCATTTGCAGCTTCCGAAGGTATCCACTATGACCTCTTTCACAGCCATTATTGGCTGTCCGGCTGGGTAGCACGGGAGCTCGTCCGTCACGATCCGGCGCCGGTTGTTCACATGTTCCATACCCTGGGGGGGATGAAGGACTCGGTGGCACGATCGGACTCGGACAAGGAGATTCCACAGCGCATTCAGGTGGAAAGAGAACTGGCTGGCGAGGTGGATGCCCTTGTAGCGGCCAGCCCTCTGGACCGGGATCAAATGGTCGAACTCTGTGGCGCTAATCCCGCCAAGATTCAGGTCATTCCTCTGGGTGTTGACAGTGCCCTCTTTCGTCCTATCCCCCATGACGAGGCAATCGCGGCCATCAGCGTGGACTTGCCCAAGGATCAGCGCGTTGTGCTCTTCGTGGGGAGGATGGATCCTCTAAAAGGGCTGGATACCCTCTTGCAGGCAATGTGCAAGCTGAGCACCCTGGATCCATCTCTCTCCAAAAACCTGTGCCTCGCCGTCATCGGAGGAGATGCCGACGAGAATGATGTTGGTCTGGACGATCCCCTGGAGTGCTTGGACAAGCTCAAGCAAGAGGCCGGCATTCCCGAGCTGGTGGTGTTCCTAGGCTCCCGCGCCCAGACTACCCTGCCCTTTTACTACTCCGCAGCCGAAGTATGCGTTGTGCCTTCGCTCTACGAGTCTTTCGGTCTCGTTGCCCTGGAAGCCATGGCCTGTGGCACGCCTGTCATTGCGTCGCGGGTGGGAGGCCTCCAACTCACCGTGGAGCACGGAGTCACCGGGTTTCTGGTTCCCGCCGGCAACGCTGACGCTCTGGCTGAGACGCTGCGGGACCTTCTGCTGGACCCCGAGTTGCGCCGACGCCTGGGCAACAACGCCCTCCGGCGGGCACAGTCGTACACATGGGAGAGCGTCTCGGAGCGAATCACGGGCCTCTATCAACGGCTCTGGCAGGACCGTCCAGCATGATTCCCACAGCCTCATCATCATACAAGCATTCATAGGACAACCCATGCCTCGAAAAAACATGCAACAAACCACGCGAATGGCCATCACCGCCCACCCCGACGACACCGAGTTCACCATGGCTGGCACCGTAGCGCGCTGGGCCAAGGAGGGCCATCGCATTGTGTACGTCATTTGCACCGACGGAAGCCGAGGAAGTAACGACCCGGCCATGCCACCTGAACTCATCGCGCCGGTTCGCCACCAGGAGCAGCTGGAAGCCGCGAGGATCTTGGGAGTTAGCACCGTCGAATTCCTGGATTATGAAGACGGCACCCTCCAGCCCACTCTGGATTTGCGCCGGGACCTTACCCGCATGATCCGCCGTTACCGCCCGGAAATCGTCATCTGTGGCGATCCCACGGTGTACCTCCGCAATATGTACATCAACCACCCTGACCATCGCGCCGCCGCCGAGGCAGCGTTGCACGCCATCTTCCCATCAGCATGCACTCGGTTTATCTTCCGCGAACTACTGGATGAAGGGCTCGAACCTTTCAAGGTACCTGAGGTCTACCTGTACGGTTCCCAAGAGCCAGATACGTTTGTGGACATTTCTGAAATGGTGGACCTCAAGATCAAGGCCCTCAAAGCCCACCGAAGCCAGGTCAAACCTGATTATGTGGAGGCCCGCATCAAGGAGTGGAATGGTGAGATGGGACGCCGTCATGGAGTCGCCTTTGCCGAGGAGTTCAAGCGCATCACACTTCGGTGAGCTGGTCTCCCCTAGAGGTTGCTAGCGTGACCAAGAGCAACGTGTATCGCGCTGAACTGCGCAGCCTCAACAACTGGGAACCATTCCTGTTGGCACACTCGGGCCTACCGGGACCGCGGGGAAACCTCGAGCTTGTTCAGGCGGTGGCGGACGAAGGCACCGAAGAGCAGTTTCAGAGGTGGATCCTCCTTAGCCCCCGAGAAGCGCCTGAGAACACCCCAATGGTCTTCTTGGTGGTCTGCGGCGTCGTCGGGCTGGGGCGCTTGCTCGCCACCGGTGACTCGGACGTGTTGCCCCTTTTGCGCCAGCACGCGTCCGACCCTCGATGGCGGGTGCGAGAGGCCGTGGCAATGGCTTTGCAGCGACTGGGAGCAGCGGACATGAACGCCCTTCTCACCCAGATGCAGACATGGTGCACCGGGGGTTACTTGGAGCAGAGAGCCGCCATCGCGGCGCTGTGTGAACCAGCCTTGCTCAGGCGCCAGGAACACACATTGACCGTGCTTTCCATCTTGGACAGAGTAACGCAGTCCGTCGCCAGCGCCCCTGTCGGCCGGAATGAAGACCACCGGATCTTGCGCCAGGCGCTTGGCTACTGCTGGAGCGTTGCTGTGGTGGCTTCACCCGACGATGGCAAGTCCATCTTTTCTAAGTGGCTCACCAGCGACAATCCGGATGTCAGGTGGGTTATGCGCCAGAACTTGGGCAAGAAGCGCCTGACGCGCATGGATGCCCTGTGGACGAAGGGGGCGCTGGCTCAAGTGGCAGCGCACCGTTGATCTGATGTCGTCTCAGCCCTGTGTCCTGGGACAACCGGTCAATAGTGACCACCATTGTAGTGGTATCCTTGAGGAAGAGGCTTGAACAGCCATCGCGGTACGTTCTTGCTCCTGTTCGCTTCTGTCGTGTTCCTCGGCATCTTTGTGTACCAGGCGATCGTACGCGTGACCCTTGCCCCTGTAATGCATCTGCCCAGCCTGCTGAGTACCGCCAGGCTCCTCCCGCTGTGCCTGCTACTTTCCAGCTGGCTACATGCGTGGTTCTCTCTGGGACTTGGGCACAGTCTTGCATTCCTCGGATTGACCGTCGTGATCTCTTGGGTATTGGAACAGGTTGGAGTGGCCACTGGATGGGTCTATGGCACCTACCACTACACCGACCTGCTCGGACCCAAGGTCGGCCATGTACCACTACTGATTCCGGTGTCGTGGTTCATGATGAGCTACCCAAGCTACGTGATGAGCAATCTCATTCTGGATGGCAGGCCTGTGAGCAGGTGGAGCGGAGCCCGGCACTGGCTGTGCGCGTCCGTTCTAGGCGCTCTGGTGATGACGGCGTGGGATGTGGCCATGGATCCACTCATGTCCGGTGCGCCGCATGGTGCCTGGATCTGGCACAACCCTGGACCCTACTTTGGCGTACCATTGCACAACTTTGTCGGATGGGTGACGACCACGTTCGCGATCCATGGGGTGTACCGCCTGTTTGAACGCAGTCACCTATCACATCCACTCGGCGCGCTTGGCCCTCAGGCAGCCTCTCTCCCGGTATGGGCATATGGAGCCATGATGTCCGCCAACGTGGCTGCGGGCGGTCCGGAAGCGCTTCGATGGATCACGTTGATCGTAATGGGAGTACCCTTCGGGCTGGCTCTGGCGCGCCTGCAGCCTCCTCGACCTTGAGGACTAGGTCGTCATCCCGCTGGTGCTGCGCGCTCTACCTTGCAGCAGACTATGAGCAAGGTACAGGATTCCCCCAGCGACGGCAACTGACGCCGCGCCGACCAAAACTTCCCTGGTCGATGTGGTAGGGGCCAACAAGACCTCGCGATCTTCGCGCCGGAAGGCGGCCCTCGTCAACGCCGAGCCCAAGCGTGTAGTGAACGACTCTGGGGGGCGCCTGACTTCCAGAGCGCGCTTGACCTTCACGGCAAGGTCCGTCAGAGACGCCAACTCATCCTCACTGGGTCTGTCGAGTTCGTAGCGATTGTCCATGTATCCAGACCCGTTGAGATGGTCCGCATGCAACATCAGAAGATCTTCCAGCCTATTCTCTTGCACCATCTCTTAACCTGCCTTGTCCCGCAGCTCCCGCCGCAAAGCGAGCAGAGTGCGGTGATACAGGGATTTGATGGCGCCTTCGGTACGGCCCATGATCCCCGCTATGTCGGTATTGCTAAGTCCCTCACTGAACTTGAGAATGAGCAACTGCTGCCGCTCAGCTGGCAGGCTGCGAATCGCGTCCAGAAGCACGCCCTGCTCTTCTCGGCTCTGGGCCAAACTCTCGGGTCTGCCCTCCTCGACTCCGTGGTCCAAAGCCGTATCCAACGAAACCATCTGGTGCCGGTGACGATCTCGGTGCCAGTTAGCTACAGCGTTGTGGGCGATACGGTACAGCCACGCCGAAAACGGTACACCCTGAAAAACATAGCTTTCCAGATGCACAAACGCCTTCGTGAAGGTCCGAGCAGTCAAATCCTCCGCATCCGTTGAGCTGCCTGTGCGCTGGTAGATATAGTTGTAGATCCTGCCCACGTGTTGCTGGTACAGCACACCAAATGCGTGAGCATCCTTCCTTGCCTTGTCTACGAGGGCGCGTTCGCCTTCTTCCATGGTCCAATCCAGCGGTCACCAGGCCTTCCATGAGCAAGTCAGCATACCATGAGAACACCCACTGCCCTCAGAGGTTGCGGCCAGTCGGAGCAATGCGTTACGGCCAGTCGATTGTACAGCGCTATAGCTCCGCCAGTCAACACCTCGTTCCGACTCACAATTACTGTTAC